>JBBQGP010000210.1:0-9539 GCA_038323095.1 Chloroflexia bacterium
CGGGTGCAGATTGACGAAAACGGGGCGGTGGCGGCTCTCAATCCGTTGGGGGTTGGCACTCCGGCCAATATCCCGGTGGTCGGAGACCCCGGCACAACCGAGGCTACCCCAACTTATGCCACTTTCACCGATTATTCTTCCCTGAGCGGCTTTCGTTCCCCCGATCGGCGCGGGCAATTCGTCACCAAGCTAATTGACCGCTCCGCCGATACAGTGCAATTCAATACCAGCGATTCCAAAGCCGAAGTTGTGCGTTACGAAAACGCGACGGGTCATAACGTTCCTCGCGCTTTTGTAGATTTTTTCAATACTCAGGGTCAGGTACTGGATGCCAGTGGCAAGAAAGTAACCGAGCCGCTTTTCGACCCAGTTTATTTGTTTGGCTTCCCGCTCACCGAGCCGTATTGGGCAAAAGTAATGGTCGGCGGCAAATCTACTTTGGTGCTGCTCCAATTGTTCGAGCGGCGCGTGCTAACCTATACGCCGAGCAATGCTCCGGCCTGGCAAGTTGAAATGGGTAACGTTGGGCTGCATTATCTGGCATGGCGCAAGCAGCAGGAGCTTTCTTTTAGCGGCCCGGCCCGCCTGAGCCTCGCCAAATTCAAGGCGGTGCTGCAATCCTATAAATCGCCCGTGATAGGTGAGGCCGACGATTTGTACGCGACTATCCAAAATTACGGGCTTGACCCGGCGGTGGCTCTGGCCTTTTTTGTGCGAGAAAGTGGCGCAGGAACAGCCGTCGGCTATTGCAACGGTCAGAATAGCCTCGACAACAAAAATTGGGGCAACGTGCGCGGGGACGAAAACGGGGTCTGCGGCTTCCAGAGATTCCCAAGCTGGAAAGCTGGGTTGGATGCCTGGTGTCGGCTTATGATTAAATATTATGTCAATCGCGGGCTGGATAATATAAACAAAGCCGTCCCAATTTACGCGCCCGCCGCCGATGGCAATGATGTAAACGAGTATCTGACCAGCGTCTACAGGCTGGTAATGCGCTGGCAGGATTACCGGGTGTGAGAAAAAGTTGTTAGTTATTAGTTGTTAGTTGTTAGAGAAATAGGGTTGTCGGGGGAACGGGGGGAACAGGGTTGCGGGTTGTTTTTGCAGAATGTTGCCCTGTCAATAAATGTTCGGGTAAAATCCATTGGCGGAGCAATGTCCCACAAGATTGGGGGTTAAGGCAAATCTATTGGCAGAGCAATATCCAACAATAAGTATCGCCCAATCACAGTAGGGGTTATAGTGCGCTTTAGCGTACTTCTGCCTTTTGAGCTTGGGCCTTTAGCCCCAAGCCCATTACCCCAACCCACAATCTCTTTTCCCCCGACAACTGACAACTGACAACCGACAACTCTTAACCCCCCCGCGTCCAGAGCAATACGGCGTTATCGTCGGCGGCAGCATAGTAACTTGGGCTGGAACTAATCGAACGGGGTTCGAGCTTTTGGGGGAGGGCTTGACCTTTGGCAAAAGTAGTATATTCCAGTTCTAATTCGGCTAATTTTCGTCCGGCCTTATCAAAAACGGTTAGCTGACCTTCCGGGCTGACCTCCATTATTTCTTCGGCGGAAAGCAAGCGACGGCTGGTGCGGTTAGTATCTTGCTGGAAAGTGGCGGCGGGAGTTGCCCCGTTTTGGTCGAGCGAGTAAAAATTATTGGCTACCGCCAGCATTTGCCCATCCTGGCTAATTTGAAAATCAAAATCGTCCATCCCGACTTGAAGCGTTTGGGCTTGCGGCATTAAGAGCTTACCCGTGCTAACTTCCCAGGTTGAGAGGTGCAAAGCTTCATCATCCTGACCAAGCCGCGCCACGTAGGTAAACCACTGGCTATCGCTACTAAAACGCACCCGCGCCGCGTTATATTTGACCTTTGGGGTATCAAACCGCCGGATTAGCTGCCCGCCCGGTAATTCCCACAAGCCGATTTGGGAATAAAAATAAGCATCATCGTAAACCGGCGCACCCAAAAGATAGCGGCCTGTGGGGTCAACGTCCATACAAAAATCAAAATAAGGACGAAGCGTTTTGCCATCCGGGAATTTTTCATCGGCGGGAACAATCGCGGGAGGATTTGGGGCAGCGTTAGCGGCAATATCCCACATTTTAGCCTGACTACCCATCAAAATATTGCTTTTGCCCACAAACTTCAGGAAAGCCGCCCCGGTTATTGGCGGACGCATCGCTACTCCATTTTTATTAGAAACATCCCAGACAAAAGCCGCTTCGCTTTCCTGCCGCCCGGTCAAAGCCAGATACCGCCCGTCCGCGCTAAAAGCCAACCGTCGATAAAGATAAGGCGTTTTCAAAAATTCTTTTAGCGGGCCAAGCTCAAACATTATTGCCGCTTTCACAGGCTGTTCCCTTTCTTCAATTTCCAGAGTTGTCGGTGAGCCAGAGTTATTAGTTGTTAGAGGGAACAGAGTTTCAGGTTTCTATAGATAAGAAGAAAATGATTTAGAAAAGCGTCTAGCGTTCAATCGCCCTGAAATGAATTTCGGGCTAAGATAGCGCAAGTTGGTTGAAACCAACTACCGAAATAAGGGCCAAGTCTGTAACAGTTGGTTTTAACCAACTTCACATTATTTAGCCCGAAATTCATTTCAGGGCCAGACTACCACTAATCTAACAATTTTACTTCTTTTTCTCATTATCTCTGATTGTAAATTCCCCTGTATCCTCTGTGACAGATAATCCCGACTTCCGACTTTATACTTCAAACTTCCGACTTGTCTTTCAGGGTTTGAACGAATGAAAGCGCGGGCTAGGCCAGTAAGCTGGTTTCTTGCGCTTGAGTGAAGTATTTAGCATAGCATAAACCTTTTCTTCTACCGCGTAATCAATTACGCCGGATTGCCCGCCGACAAAAGGCAACAAGGACGACTTGAAGCGGTCACTACTCAGGATGGGCTTGAGCGACCTCAAGAAACCGGGCAAAGGCACATCACTAACGTCTACCTGCATATCAGCCAGCCCCTTTTTGATATAGCCGCAATAAGCCAGTTGGTCGGATTCGAGACTTGGTACTGCCGCCTCACCTTTGAAGAAAGGATAAATGTACTTATTCAGCACCGCGTAAGCCCCATCGCCCGAACCTTCGGTGCTAATGCCATGTCGTCCCGGCATCATCCGAACCTGAACGGTACTCGGCAAAGATAGCAAAGGCAAACTGGTAGTAACATCGTCGTTAGCGTTATAAATTTCAAGGCCGCTATGGTTTTTCAAGTTTGCACTGGTTTCAGCCAGATTTTCGGGAGCGAGGGCAGCATAATTTCCAGCCACAAAATCGCTGGATACGGCTAAATCCTGGGTGGCCGAGCTTGCCAACACTTTCTGGGCAAACTGGATAGGAGCAAGCTGGGGCAAATTTTTAGCGAGTAAATTAACTGCGGTAGCCGCCACATTGTACCAAAAGCCAGTCTCGCCCGAAATCTTCTTGGTTTCGGCCAAAAACGAACCGCCATGCGCCCCAATGTTCAACACATATTTATCGACAAAATCGTTTAGCTGGTTATCCAGCAAGAAAGAAGTTTTGACCGGATTTTTTTGCAGCAAAAAGCCCGCCAGCACTGCCGACCCCTGGCTATTCCCCATCAAGTTGATTTTGCGCCCCGTTTGCTCCGACGGCAAATTAGCCAGGATAGTATGCAGTTGGGCCGCTACCGCCTGACTTTTCTCGTAGAGCTTCGCGCTCAAATTTTGCTCACTGGTAAAGGCCCAACGCCGTAACCGCCCGTTGTTTTTATCCAGCAAAGCCTGAATTTGCTGGTTAATCCGGGCTATATCCTCGCCTTTGGCTGAATTCAGTTGCCCCTGCAAATCGGTCAAAATCCGGGCATCCCCTGCAAAAACGCCGCTTCTGTCCATAACTTCTGAAAGCTGCACCGCTTCCGCTGAATCCGGCACATAGCTGAAGAAATAAATATCGGAAAGCCGGTAGCCCATTTTGTAACCTGTAATATAAGCTTCACGGGCGGCAGCCTGCCAATCGCTTAAAAAGCCGGAAGTATAAAAGAAAAGATTGGTATCGGGCGGCTCGACAGCACGATTGGTTGTGCCGGGGTCGGTAGGCAATTTGGGAAAAGGTTTCAAATAATCCGGCCCATAATAAGCATAACTTGCCAAAATCTTTAGCTCAACCGTAACCGCGTGATAGCCGTTGCCATCTCTGGCGGCCTGCAAATCGTTCAAATGCTGGGCCAACAAAAGCAAGTAATCCTTGTTCGGACGAGTAAACGGATTAAAACTATTGCGCTTCTTAAGTTCCTCGTCCATTCGCGCCTGAAAAGTTTGTATCAAATAATTCAAATGCGCGTCATATTTTTCAAAAGCAATTTTTAGGCGGCCTTCATAGTCGGGGGCTTGCCTAATCTGCTCGAAAAGGGCGGCGGTTTGCTCCGGCTTGTAAGTAAAGAAGCTGTAATCCTTGTTGTAAACTGCCAGGTTATTTAGAACTAAAAGGCGTTCAAGCGGGGTTTGCGTCGGCAGCAAAGGCTGAATTAGCTGGTCTACCGGGTCGGTGGGGTAAGAAAAAGAGGCGGCGGGATTATTAAAGTGCATCCCGTAAAGCTTCAAAAAATCGGCCATATCGCTTTTCTCCGGCTATCTGGCAAAAGTTGATTAACCCAAATTTGTTTCTAATGTTTCTACTTGGAATAAACGCGCTTACCAAAGATTTTCGCTAAAATTCGCCAAAAGAAGTATATAAAGAAGTTATTCTAATGTAACCCTGCTTTGCCCGCCTGTCAAATAAACGCTTTTAAGCCGAAAGAAGAGTACAGTAAAGATTGCCGCGCCGTTGGGATGCCCCGTTTTTCAGGCCGCGCCGCCGCAAAGTAATAATTGTTCCACTGCTGGTATGAGCCGGGATAGGGATATTGACAGTTTCGCCGCCTTCCGGGGCGGTTAATTCCCACTTGCCGCCTTCTTCCAGCAAAGTGGCCGGAACTTGAATAGTAGTATAAAGATGCTGGTCGCGGACGGTAAAAGGCTCGTCCTGCTTGACCATAACTGTTACTAACACTTCATCAATATATAACACATCAAACATAGGCGTAGGCGAGAAGTTTTTACCAACTTCCAGGCGAATCATTGTACCGGGCAGAATACCAGGTGGTACAGTTATTTCGGCTTGCTCATATGTCACCAAAAAAGTATAGCCATCACAACGGGTACACTTCTCGCCCGTCACCAGCACCCCTTTACCCCGACAACGTGGGCAAGTATGAGTCTGCCCCACCGTCAAATTGCATTTTGCCCCTTTGAATAATTCTTGAATACTTAAACCAACTTCATAATGAAAAAAGCTTTGGCGAGGCTTGTCCGGCTTGAACATATGGCGACGCGGCCCGCTATAATGCCGTTGGGCCTGAGAATGGGCCTGACTGTAAACGGTAGTGCGTTGGCGCGGGGTATAGCCGTAGCTGCCACTATGGGGCGAAAGGCTGGCATCGTAAGCTTTGCGCTTTTCCGGGTCAGAAAGGATGGTATAAGCTCTGTTCAAATCCCGGAATTGCTCGGCGGCCTTTGGGTTATTCGGATTCAAATCAGGATGACAGTTTTTGGCAAGCCGTCGGTACTGCGTTTTTATTTGATTGTCAGAAGCATTAACCGGCAACTGGAGCCGGTCATAATGTGTTTCCATTTAATTTCCTTGCGTTTGTTCACCTGAACGACTGACCTATCTTAAAGGCACAGATACCGATATTTTACCACTAAACTTTTTTGAAAAATAGGAGCAAGCTCACTGACTTTTTAGAGATTTTCTGCTATAATAGATGCATCTAAAGAGGGTTCTTCCCACAAGCATTTCCCGAATTTCCAGCACAAGTATTTACGCAAAAGTAGCCGCAAGGTTGCAATTTTTTAGCGATTCCGCCTTATTATTAGCCATATTCCGCCACCCAAAATTAGCAGCACTAACCCTCCAATCAGGCCCAGCAAAGGTAAATTGCCACTGTTAGCCGAATTATTGCCTGTCTCCGAAACGTTCGGCCCAATCGTAGCCGAGCTATCCGGCGTGGGACTAAGAACCACAATCCGGGCGGTGGCGAGAACGGTTGTCGGTTGTCGGTTGTCAGTAGGTGGGGAAGAAGTTGTTAGAGGGACGGTAGGAGTGGTTGTCGGTTGTCGGTTGTCGGTTGTTGGGGGGATGCGGATAGAGGTTGCGGGAACTTGAGCCACCGTAATACTGGCTATTGGGGTAGTGGTTGCGGCAACCTGAACAGGGTCTACCGGGTAGTTTATTGATAGCTTCCATTCCCGGTCTAAATCATCCAGACCAATCCCCAAACCGCGTTGTACCGCCTCATCGTAAGTTACACCTTCCTTAAAAGAAGCCAAAATTTTAGCCAGAGCTTCCGGGCCGTAGCGTGTGATAATAAACTGAACTACTTTCAAACTTTGCCCGTAAGCCAAATAAGATTGCTGGCTATCGGCGGGAAAAGCAGCGTTCAAAACGCGCAAGGGAAAAAGTTCGCGTTTGGTGATGGCCCGCGCTACGGTATCTTCCAGCGTCGGCTCAACTCCATCTTGATTGCTAACTGCCAAGCCTTCATCCAGCCAGGGCGGAGGCGAATTATAAGGATTGCGGGTGGCCTGATAAACTACCTGATGGCTGACCTCGTGCGGGATACTGCGCCCAATTTCGTTCAAATCGCCGGGAGCAATCGCCAGCACAATTGTACCCAGCGTCGGGATTGCCTGTCCTCCCACCCATTCGGCGGTGTTGGGCGGCAAAGCGGTAAACATGCTGCGCGAATCGGGATAAATCGTAATATTTATCGCATTTTTGGCGATTAAATTATAAAGTTTGCCAAGTTTTGCAATGGTGGCGGTAGCTTTGTTCAAGGCTGCCTGCCCAAAATTAGCATCGCCCTGATACCAGCGCAAGGTTACTACCCCGCTTTTGAGTTCCCGAAAATTAAAGCGGGTATCGTTGTAAGTAAATTCCTTAGTCGGCAAACTGTAAGTTCCACCTTTATTATCATACAAAAACCAGTAATAGCTCAGGCGCGTACCGGGCGGAATATAATCTTTGTTGGTATTTTCTTCCAAACTGGCGGCTAATTCTCCATTTGGGCGGGACTCCAGCTTGGCGGGTCGCACGGCAGTTTCCGGGTCATCCAGCAGTCGGTAACGCAGTTCGATTTTGCTAAAGCGCAAGTTAGTATCATTTATTTTCAGGCGCAAATCGTAGCGAATGTTATCAGGAAAATGCGGTGTAGCCTCGTTTTGGACGATTTGCACCGTCGCGGGTAAAGGATTATCGGCGGCTCTGGCGGGAGCAAGCCACCCTAGCAAACTGACAAACCATATCAAGATAAAAGCAAAAAGATTCTTCACATTTACTCCTATTAATATCTGACAACAATATATTACCAGTTCTAATAAGGTTCTGCCATTAACTTTTGTGGTAAATAGGCCGAAAGACCAATTGACCATTATCATTCTCGATAATATAATTATTATCAAAAGCGAGAACAATACTAAAAGCGAGGATAAATCAAGCGTGAGCAAAACGGTAACAGATTTGATAATGCATCCTATCCGAATGAAAATACTTTTGGCTCTGGTAGACCAACGCCGGACGACGCAGCAATTAGCCGAAATGCTGGACGATATACCACAGGCGACCCTTTACCGTCACTTGAACAAGCTGGTTCAGGGAGACGTTATCGAAATTGTGGAAGAACGCCCGGTGCGCGGCACAATCGAGAAGGTTTATACCCTGAGCCGCCTCGGAATGGTTAATCTGGCGGCGGCGGATATAGAAAATGCCAGCAAGGACGAACTAATGCGCTTTTTCACCAGCTTTTTGATGAGCCTTCTCGGTGATTTCTCGCACTATCTTAGTAGTAAAGAAAAACCTGATTTACTGGCTGATGGTGTAAGTTTCCGGCAAGTACCGATGTATTTGAGCAACCAGGAGTATCAGGAATTTGGTCTGGAGTTGCGAAAAATACTGCTAAAAGTGCTGGAAAACAAGCCTGCTCCTGAACGTCGCCACCGGGTCTTTAGCATTGTCGTCTTGCCAGTAGAAGATACGATTAAGTAACAAGTCGGAAGTATGAAGTCGGAACTGTCGAACACAGAGGACATAGGGGTTTCACAGAGAAATTCGCAACTCGAAAATCGAAAATCGCAACCCGAAATTATAGCTAGTCGGTAATGATTTAGAAAAGCGTTTATCGTCTAATCGCCCTGAAATGAATTTCGGGCTAAGTAATGAAAATTTGGTTCAAACCAACTGTTACAGACTTGGCCCTTATTTCGGTAGTTGGTTTCAACCAACTTGCGGTGTCTTAGCCCGAAATTCATTTCAGGGCCAGACTACCAATAATCCAACAATTCCACTTCTTTTTCTGATTATCTATAGAAACTCGAAACTCAGTTTTGAAAGGAGACATTGTGGACAATACTTTAATTTTAGTCTTGTTACCTTTGGTTTTAGTAGCACTGGCTCTGCAAATTTTCGCTTTGGTTGATTTGTATCGGCGCGACAAAAGCCGGGTGCAGGGCGGCAACAAATGGGTTTGGCTGGCGGTTATTTTGCTAATCAACCCGGTTGGGGCGATTGCTTATTTGCTGGCGGGTCGCACCGAGGGTAATGGGAGGCAAAATTATTAAAATGGGCGATGCGATTATTTGCGAAAATTTGACTAAAACTTATGGCACAAATACCGTTGTTAATAAGCTTTCCTTGCGCGTGCCGAGAAATATTGTTTTCGGCTATCTTGGCCCAAACGGGGCGGGTAAATCTACCAGTATGCGGCTACTGACCGGGCAAATCAAGCCAAGCGGCGGGAAAGCCTGGGTTGCGGGAATAGATGTTGCTACCAATAGCACCGAAAGCCACCGTCATATCGGCTATTTGAGCGAACTACCCAACTTTTACCCCTGGATGAAGGGCTATGAACTGCTGGAATTTGTCGGCGAGATTTTCGGGATGAACCCCGCCGCCCGTCGCCAACGAGCCAAAGAATTATTACGGCTGGTCGGCATCGAAGATGCGGGCGGGCGCAAAATTGGGACTTATAGTGGCGGGATGCGCCAGCGTTTAGGCATCGCGCAAGCATTGGTCAATCATCCAAACGTCGTTTTTCTGGATGAGCCAGTCAGCGCACTCGACCCTATCGGGCGACGCGATGTCCTGACTTTGCTGGAGACTATCCGGCAGGAAGCTACTGTGTTTATGTCAAGTCACGTATTAGCTGATGTAGACCGGGTTTGCGAACAAATCGCCATTCTTAATCATGGAACGGTAGTCGTGGCCGGAACAACAACTGAAGTCAAGGAACGTTACGCCGCGCCCGCCCTTGAAGTTGAAATAGAAGGCGGACGTGAAGCCGCTCAAAAGTTAGCTGATTGCCTAAAAATTATTCCTGCCATAAAACTGATAGAAATTAAAGAAAACGGGCGACTAAAAATCGAAATGAAAGACGAAAAAGGGGTACGCGAGGCGGGACAGTTTGTTCCCCGATTGGTAACAGATTTAGGTTTAGTTTTGCTCGAATTCAAGGCCGCTATCCCGAATTTGGA
>JBBQGP010000211.1:0-9517 GCA_038323095.1 Chloroflexia bacterium
AATGGATAAGGGGCAGGATATTGGGCTAGATGCTGCCTTGCAACTGGAAAGCCTCGCCTTTACCACCCTTTTCGGTACAGAAGACCAGAAAGAAGGGGTCAATGCCTTTGTCCAAAAACGGAAACCAGAATTTAAGGGACGCTAAGGAGTTGTCGGTGGGAACAAGGGTTGTTAGAGGGAACAGAGTTGCGAGTTGCGGGTTGCGAGTTATATAGGGTTGTCGGGAGAGTAGAGTTTTAGGTTGCAAGTTGCCAGTTAGGAGTTGATTCCGACTTCATACTTCCGATTTCCGAATTGTTTCTCTGTGTCCTCTGTGGTGAAAATCTTTTAGTTCTTACCGACAACCGACAACCACTAACCTTCGCCCTGACGTTGGGCATCGAGGGTTTCGGTTAATTGCTGGGGTGTGATATATTTCAGTTCCATCAGGATTTGGCCGAGCATTTTGCTGGGTTTTTCGCTTTGGATACGAAGGGCGTGCTGCAATTGTTCCAGCTTGATAAGTTTGCGGGCAATCAAGGCTTCACCGAGGCGGGGCAATTGGCGCAATTTGCGGCGAAGTAGGGTCGAGGCCACCAGTTTTAGGGTGGTATCTCCCGTGCCGCCCTTGCTAATGTAATGGTCAGCACCGGCGGCGTAGGCTTCCTGCCGATAAGCCGAAAGAGCCTCTACGCTAAACATCACCACCGGGATAGCGGCAGTGGCCGGGTTGGATTTTAGTCTACGACAAATTTCTAACCCGTTGCCATCGGGTAAAGTCATATCCAGAATAGCTAAATCTGGCACAGGTTTCATCGCTGGATGTATTCGTTTCAAAGCCTGGGCTGCCGTACTAGCGACTTCTACCCGCACATCCGGGGCAAGTGATTCTAAATCGCGCCGACTAACCGCAGCCTGTGTTGGGCTATCTTCGACCAGCAAAATCAAAATTGACATTCTAACCTCTCGCCTTACTAACCACTTTTCCTTATTATTTCGCTTGACCCTACTATAACAGCATTATAACATAGCGACATTACGCCCGGCATTAAATATGAAATAAAAGAACGCCGTCTGCTCAGCGGCGTTCTTGGCATAATAGGAGTTAGAGAGAGAAGAATATAGAGAGAGTTGGAGGTAAAAATTTCTATTTTAGTCTTAACCTGGTAAGAAAGCTCGCTCATTTCTTTCTTACAACTTTATTTTAGCCTTTTTCATCTGAGACTAATATAATTCAGGTCACTATTAATGGGTAGCCAACTTCACACGAAAGTAGTGTCCAGCTTTACCAATTCGCGGTGTGCCAAATCACTAATTTTGTGAACAAGACCCTTGACCTTGCCCCAGGGACAAGGTGTACATTCTATTTTGCCACCGTAGATATTTTAGGAGCGTTACAAAAATGGTGGTAAACCACTAGCAGGCAGGCAAAACCTATTGTTAGCACGGTCATTCTGAGCCGAGATTATCGCTTCTTTAGGCTAACACAGCTCTGAGCGAAGAATCTTTTGGATTAAGTCGGGTTGACTGGTCAAAGCAGTGGTTAGGGTAGAGAATCCTTCGCTTGAACTCGGTTTAGGATAGCTGGCTGCTAATTGTTGCTGAGAATGACAGGTCAAGTGACAGGTTTTGTCGTTAAAAAGTGTACGGTAGCAAAGCTTTTTAATATGATGCCGGGTTTGGGTCTAACAAGGTACATTCCAGCTCATAATTTACTGAATATCCCTCTCCTGGTCTATCATCTTTCCAGGTGTCAGTTTTCGTAATCTCCTCATAAGTAGTTTTAGCTGTATCTAACGTTGCTATTTTCTTTCCTGATTTGTCACGTCCTGGAATAAGTGGAATAGTTTCCTTAAAAATACGGTCTACTTGCCAGGTATACACTAAAGAAGGCATATTAGGCTGTTTCAATAAATACCGCTCCATATTAAAGCCTAAATAGGCGTTACCACTAAGAAAACTTCCTAATTGGATGTCATTTAATTTATCGCTTATCGGTTTAATATATCCAAAAGCTCTTAAACCAAAATCAATAACTAACATCCGTTCAACCAGATTGGTTACTTCACCATTTATCTGGTAATTAGAAGAACCTGTACTTGTGGCTTGTTTCAAAGTAGATTCAGATTTGGTACAATCTTTAAAGTGTATCTGTAGGGCAAGGTGCTGTACTTCTCCGACTTCTATATTTGAAAGAGAGTCCTCTATTAGCCAAAGAGCAAGACCAAAACGCCAGTTTTTGTTTTCCATATTTTTTCCAACGCTGAAAGTTTTCGTGTAGACACAATAATTATAGACTAACGTTAAAGGAGAAAAAGGGCAGTGTCAAGCTGGAAACAAGGCTGCATTTGCTTCAAATTCAGGGCAGGCTTTTTTGGTAAAATATGGTTTTGGGACGGCCCAAA
Source organism: Chloroflexia bacterium (assembly GCA_038323095.1). GTDB lineage: Bacteria > Chloroflexota > Chloroflexia > Chloroheliales > Chloroheliaceae > L227-5C. The sequence continues at coordinate 2,385 of JBBQGP010000211.1, forward strand.
GCCTTAAGTTCGTGATTTTCTTAATTATAGTCTCATTTACCCCTTTAGGGCGATGTGTTATAATCATGGTTGACTACTCAATCAAATTAAAGCTTGCTCAAAAAGTAGTGTCCGAAAACTGCCGAGTGTTGTTACAAAGTTTATAGAATATTTGGTTCGGAAAATTTTAGCCTGAGCAATTTAGTTGGGTTTGCTATAGGCAAAACTGTTTTTAGCAAAACCGGGTAAAATCCAAAAGGCAGCAGGCAATTAGTAGGGGGAGTTATGACTTTTACACCAACGGCAACCGGAACGACGCAAGTTGCCCGCCCCGCCCGTGAATACGCGATTGAAGCCGAGAATTTAAGCAAAGTTTACGGGCAGGTAAACGCGGTCAATGGCGTAGATTTGCGGGTAGAGCAGGGTTCGATTTATGCCATGCTTGGCCCAAACGGGGCGGGCAAAACCACCACGATTAATATGCTGACCACTTTAACTTTGCCAAGTGGCGGAAGTGCGCGGGTTGCCGGGTTTGATGTGGTGCGGGAAGCGGCAGAAGTGCGGCGGCGTATCGGCGTGACCTTTCAGGAAACGGTAATGGACAAGAATTTGAGTGGTCGGGTGCTGCTCGATATTCATGGGCGGCTTTACAATATGCCCAAAGCCGAACTGAAAAGCCGGATTACCGAATTGGTCAAGCTGGTAGAATTGGAAGAAGCGATTGACCGCCCGGTCAAAACTTATTCGGGCGGTATGAAGCGGCGGCTGGAACTGGCGCGGGGGCTAATGACTCACCCGGATGTGTTGTTTCTGGATGAGCCGACGCTGGGCCTTGACCCCCAAAACCGGGACCGCATCTGGGTTTATATCCAGCATTTGCAAAAAGAAGAAGGTCTGACTATTCTGGTCACGACGCATTATATGGACGAAGCCGAAAAGCTGGCTGATAAGGTTGGCATTATTGATGGCGGCAAAATCGTAATCGAAGGTAGCCCGGCAGAACTGATTGGGGCGATGGGTGCAGACGTAGTGAGCGTCACGGGTTATGGAGAGCCGGAACGTTTCTTGCAAGCCCTAAATCAGCAGGAATGGGTATCGCTGGCCGAAGTTTTTAATGAAACCGAAGAAGATAATACGGTTAGCGACACCAAAATTGTCCAAATTAGTTTGAAAAACGAAGGCGGGCGTTTGCTCAAGCCAATTCTGGATTTGGCCGAGCAAAACAATTTTGGGGTAGACGATATTTCGGTTAAACGCCCCAGCCTGAACGAGGTTTTCTTGAAATATACCGGCAGGAGGCTCCGCGATTAATGGCAACCGTAATTAACTCTCGTTCGCAGACCCAAACCGCACCTACCCGTAAAACTGGCGCGTGGAGCGGGATGGCTACCGGGGTTTATACCCTCTGGCTCAAGCATATGCGTAAGTTTTTGGGCAGCAGTATGGAAATTGGTGGTACGCTTTCAACTCCGATTTTGTGGATGCTGCTTTTTGGCCTTTCGATGGGCGGAATGATGAAAGAAGTCAAAGACCTAAAGTTCGGGATTAGCTATATCGCCTATATTACTCCCGGTATTTTGCTACTGACCGGGCTGACGGCGGCGGTATTGGGCGGCTCGACCCTGCTGATGGAGCGAGTCAACGGCGTTATCAAGGAATATCTGGTCGCGCCTATCCCCCGTCTGGCGGTGCTGCTTGGCACGATTGCCAGTGGTATTACCAAGTGTATGCTGCAATCTATTATTGTCTTAATTCTGGGTATTTTTCTGGGTGCAAATTTAACTTCTAATCCACTGGCAATTTTGGCCGGATTGGTAGTTGTGGCGATGTTCTCGCTTGGTTTTGTGGGTATTGCGGCGGCAGTTGCCAGCAAAGCAAAGGGTATGGAAAGCTACCATGCCTTGATTGCGGTGCTAAATTTGCCCTTGCTGTTTTTGTCGAATGCCCTTTACCCGCTTGAAAAAGTCCCCGCCATTATTCATGTTATCGCCATGTTCAACCCGGTAACTTACGCGGTAGATGCCACCCGTATTTTGTTCTTTAACGCCCAACCCGAACTCAATATGTGGCTGGATATTCCCGTGATTGTCGCCTTTATGGTGCTGGGAATCTGGTATGGCTTCCGCAATTTCCAAAAATCGGTGGCTAATCCGGCGGGCTAAAATCCGGCAGAAGTTGCCTCAAAGAAGCTGCTTAAATTTGAGCAGCTTCTTTTAAGTTTCTAATTATTCCAGGTGGTAGGCTTTTTTGGCAAGGCGATAGGCGCAGTCGTGAGCCATTTCGAGCGCGTCCTCCTGGTCAATCAGGCCACGCAGTACCAGCCCCGCCAGCCATTGACAGCTTACCCGCCGCCAGACATCGTGCCTAGCCGGGATTGAGACAAAAGCGCGGGTGTCATCGTTAAATCCGGCGGTATTATACAGTCCGGCGGTTTCAGTGACTTGCTCCAGGTAACGCAACATTCCATTGACACTATCCATAAACCACCAGGGCGGCCCTAGCAAAACGGCAGGGTAATGCCCGGCTAATGGGGCTAATTCCCGGCTGTAAGTGCTTTCGTCTAACCCAAAAAAGATAACCCGAAAACGCGAATCGTTGCCGTAAGTGTTGAGCAAATTATATAAGTTGCGCGTCCACTCGATTTGTACTGGAATATCCGCTCCCATATCTGCTCCGAAGCGGCTAAACAAACTGGCGTTGTGGTTGCGGAAGCTCCCAATATGCATCTGCATTACCAGCCCATCTTCGGTACTCATACGAGCCATTTCCATAAACATATGAGCCGTAAAGCGTTCAGCATCCTGCTTTTCGAGTTTACCCCGCAAGGCCCGCTCAAAAAGAACTGAAACTTCTGGCTTGGAAAGCCGTTCGGTGTAGGCTGATGTCGCTCCCTGGTCAGTCGCGGTAGCCCCAACTTGTTTGAAAAAGGCTCGTCGCTTTTCCAGAGCCTGAATAAAAAAAGTATAATTTACAATATCAATATTCGACACCTGAGCCAATTGTTCAATATTAGCAGCCCAGTTAGGGGCAAGCAAATTAGTAACCGCATCCGGGCGGAAAGTAGGCCGCACGTCAAAGCCAGTTCCGCTTGCCTTTAACGCCTGATGCTCCTTTAACTCATCCGAGGCACTATCGGTGGTACAAAGCACTTCGATTTGAAAGCGTCTGTACAAAGCCTGGGGTGAAAATTCGGGTTGAGCTAGTTTGGTTTCCAGCCAATCATAAATCCGGCCCGCGCTTTCGCCGTTCAGTTTTTCATTTACGCCAAAAACGTTGACTAATTCATCCGTAATCCATAAGCCCGACGGTGTTCCTCGAAAAAGATAAAAGTTCTCGGCAAAACGCTGCCAGATTTTACGAGGGTCGGTTTCGACGGGTGAGCCGTCCTGAGTTGGTAGTCCCAGAGTTTCGAGCGGTATGCCGCGACTGTACAGCATCCTGAAAACATAATGGTCAGGAATAATGAACAAATCTGTCGGAGTACCAAAGCGGGCCTGTGGATTAGCTAATAGCGCGGGTGCAACGTGACCGTGAGGGCTGACTATCGGCAAGTTTCGGATTTGGTCATACAACTCGTGGGCCATCTGACGTTGAGCCGGGTCAGGCCCGAAACAGCGGTCAGGAGACAAGTTTAGCTTCTTTTTTCCCAGCACTTCGCTGTCCATAACTACTTCCACCTTTCACTATCTTTAGCTGTTCCTAACTCCAAGAAGCATCCTACCTTACTAAAACTAAAGATGCCTGCCCAACCTTCAGACCGACTAAAACGAGCAGCAGTAATATAGGGTCAAGCCTAATTTGGTCGCGGGCCGAGCTGATTGCAATAAACTAAATATCCTCGCCGATTATGTGTACTTTAATCAGGTTGGTGCGGCCCGGTACGCCTACTGGTACGCCGCCCGTGATTACTACAACATCGCCATTTTTGACCAACCCTCGCGCTACAAGCTGCTGCTCGGCTTGTAGGGTCATTTCTTCGGTAGTATTGTAGCGGGTGGTCAGGGTAGATTCCACTCCCCAGACCAGAGCTAACTGGCGGTAAGCACTTTCTTCGTGGGTAATGGCGTAAATCGGCACTTTAGGACGGCAACGGGCTACCATCCGGGCGGTTGTGCCACCAGTGGTGGGCGTAATAATTGCCACCCCGCCCAATTCCCGGCAAATCCCGCAGGCTGCCTGGCTAATCGCATCGGTCACAGAGTTAGCTGTACTCATAAGATTATCCAGATTGGGCCTTTGATAAAGCAAGGCTTCCTCGATTGTCTCGGCAATCCGGCCCATCACCCGTACCGCCTCCACCGGGTAAAGTCCGTTAGCGGTTTCACCCGAAAGCATGGTTGCGTCGGTACCATCCAGAATAGCGTTAGCTACATCGGTGGCTTCGGCGCGGGTTGGGCGCGGATTTTGTATCATAGATTCGAGCATTTGAGTAGCGGTAATTACGGTTTTGCCCACTATATTACATTTTGAAATAATCATTTTCTGCAAAACCGGGATTTGCTCGGCGGGCAATTCGACCCCTAAATCACCCCGCGCTACCATTATCCCGTCGGTAGCTTCTAAAATAGCATCAAAATTGGTGATAGCTTCGTGCTTTTCGATTTTGGCAATTACTTTGGGCAACTGGATTTCTGGCCTGTTTCCGGCATAATCCCGGATTAGTTGCTTGAGGTTTAGCAAATCTTCGGGATGGCGTACAAACGAAAGCGCGACGTAATCGACCCCTTGCTCGACCCCAAATTTTAAATCGGCCTTGTCTTTTTCAGTAATAGTTTCCACCCGCAAAGTTGCTCCCGGCACGTTAATTCCCTTGTGACTGGAAAGTTTACCACCGCTAATAATAATGCAGCGTATATCCTCGGCGGTATTGGTGATTACTTTAAGTTCAATCAGGCCGTCAGCAATTAAAATAGTGTCACCCGGTTTAACATCCATGGGCAAATCGGGGTAATCCACGCTCACTTCCTCTGGCCCGGTAGCGATTACCTTGCGATTGGTCAATTTAACCTCATGGCCCGGTACAAGCTGAAAAGGTTCGGCTACTTCGCCAATCCGAATACGCGGGCCTTGCAAATCCTGCAAAATCGCCAAATTTTGTCCAGCTTCCTGTGCCAAACGGCGGGCCATCTTAATGATTTGGGCGGATTGCTCGTGTTCAGCGTGGGAAAAGTTAATCCGAATTACGTCCACCCCTTCGCTTATCAGGCGGCGCAACACCGGCTCATCCCACGAAGTCGGGCCAATAGTTGCCACAATTTTTGTTCGGCGGCTCATGTCATCCCCTTTCGTTTCCTCTTGCCAATATTTTTGTATTCTGAGCTTATTATAGCAAACCTTAGACACAACGTAACCCGCCAATATTCAAAAATTGCTTCTTGACAAACCCGATTTCATATGTTAAAACTAATCATACGATTAAATCAATCGTATGATTAACAAAATTACAGGGATTTACAGCAATCGGCAGGTCTTTTACAGAATAAAGCCTGTTTTAGACAGCAGTAAATTTGCTAAAGTAAAGCTGGAAATAAACTATAACAAGTTCAATTAGGCAGAAGGAAAGGGAATTAACAATGCTTACTAACAAGGAACAAACTGTCGTCGGTAAAATAGAGCCAGAGCCACCGAAAGTTGAAATGGAAGTGCGCCAACCCGGATTTTTGGGGCGGGCGAAATGGGCCATAATGCGCGGCTTGCTTTCCAGCGTTGGCAAATTTAGCGAAGGAATTCGGGTTGGCTATCAGTACGGCTTTGATAGCGGGACAATGCTGGATTATGTTTACATAAATCAGGCGCAAGGCCGTTTCATGATTGGCAAATGGATTGACCGCTTTTACCTGAATGCGATTGGCTGGCGCGGTATTCGGGCGCGGAAAGCTTTGCTAAAGAACATGCTTCGGACCGAAGTAGCCCAAAATCAGGCGCGGGGACAAGCCAGCCGGATTTTGGACGTAGCCGCCGGGCCGGGTCGTTACTTACAAGAGTTTTTGCAAGAAATTGCCTCTGAAAGATTTGAAAAAGCTGGAAAAGCCGAAGTACGAATATTGTGCCGGGACTTGGCAACGGCAGGGCTGGTGCAGGGGGCGGCAATGGCTAAGGCCGCCGGACTTGAAGCAATTAGTTATGAGCAGGGTGACGCTTTTAACCCCGCTCCCACCCAAACCGCGTTAGGAGGTGCGCCAAATATAATTATCGTTTCAGGATTGTACGAGCTTTTGCTGGATGACGGGCTTATCCAGAAATCGCTTACTTGCCTGTACCAGTTGCTTGCACCGGGTGGCACAATTCTTTTTACCACCCAAACGCGCCATCCGCAGCTCGAATTTATCGCCAACGTGTTACCGAACCGGGACGGCTTGCCCTGGGTTATGAAGTGCCGTTCGGCTGAACTGGTTGAAAGCTGGGCGCGGCAGGCTGGATTTAGCGACGTAGGCAGCCAACAAGAGCAAGTCGGGCTTTTTGCGATAACACAGGGCCAGAAGTAAAAAGTCAGGCAAGAGGCTGCACCACAACGGGCGTAGCCTCTTTGGTTTATTCTTTGGTTTATCTGGAAAGCTTCCCCTCCCGTACTATACGACGGGAGGCTACAGATCTAAGGGTTGATATAACGCGCCCAGGTTTCGTTCCCTTTAGCCTGACCAAGCAAAACCACCGCGATATAGGCGGGCTTGGCAGGCGTATGGCGCGGGAACATTTTAGCCTCTGCCGGTAATTTATTACCCTTTTTCCGATTACAATTAACACAAGCCGCCACAACATTCGTCCATTCAGTTTTACCGCCGCGAGATTTTGGAAGTACATGGTCAATGGTAAGCTGTTGGTCGGAAACGCCGCAATACTGGCAGGTGTAATTATCACGAGAGAGCAGGGTGCGCCGGGAAAGAGGGAGGTTAAAAAACCGGGGGACTGGTACATAAGTTACGAGGCGGATAACCACTGGATAGGGGAAGGTGGTTTTCTCGGCCCGCAACTTCCGCTCAAGGTTGGCCTCGATTACCTCGGCTTTCTCCTTGAGCAAGAGGACAACCGCCCGTTTGAGCGTCACAAAGCTAATCGGCTCATAAGTAGCGTTAAGCACTAAGACTTTACTCATAACTATCCTTTTGGCCCGACGTGCCTGTACCTGGCAGTTACATCACCTCGTAGCCGCTAGT
>JBBQGP010000212.1:0-9504 GCA_038323095.1 Chloroflexia bacterium
TTTTGCCCCGGTGGACAAAGTTGTTATAGATATTTGCCGCCAGGTTTTGCCTGTATTTAGTGATATATTAGGTTGCGAGGTGGAAGAAGCTTCGCCCGATATGCACGATGCGCCCGAAATTTTTCAAATTTTGCGGGCGGCGGGTATGACCCGGCTGGGCGATTATCTTCCACAGTGGCGCGAACAGATGCAGCCTAATCTGGTCTGGAACATCGAAAAAGGGCTAAAACTTTCGGCTCAAGCGGTGGCAAAGGCTCAAGCCGCCCACGCCCTTTATTACGAACGTGTCCGTCGCTTTATGGAAAAATACGATTTGCTGATTGCTCCGGCTGCCGGGACGCTGCCTTTCCCCTTTGAAGTGACCTCACCGCCTGAAGTGGGTGGGCGCAAGATGGATAACTATGTGGAATGGCTCGGCCTGAGCTACGGCGTGACCCTTGCCAGCTTGCCTTCAATTGTAGTACCCTGTGGTTGGAGCGAGGACGGCTTACCCGTCGGGGTGCAACTTATCGGGCGCGTCCTGCAAGAAGCCTCTGTCCTGAAAGCAGCCGCCGCCTTCGAGCAAGCCCGCCCCTGGCACGCCGAACGACCAGAAGTTTAGTTGTTAGTTGTCGGTTGTCAGGGGGAACAGAAGTTGTTAGAGAAATAGGGTTGCTGACTGTGAATTATGGGTTTGTCGGTAAGTGATTCCGACTTCCTACTTCAAACTTCCGACTTTTTTGTTACTTGTTACTTAGTAAGTGGGGGAAAATGTTAAAGGATTTGAAACCAGAATTGGACAAGCTTTTTGAAAAAGGGGCGCAGTATGGACAGGATGCGCTCAATACCCCACAGGGGGTGATTTATGATTTGCGAATATCCGAATTAACCGATGAATTTTGGGATGATTTGCGAAATATTATGCTTAAAACAACTAATCCGACTCAAACCGACCAGTTTTTGAGCGATTTTCAGGAAGAATTGCGCCAGAAATACCCTTATCTGAGCCGGGTCGAAGCGGTACGCCCCCTTTTTGATGAAGCTACTCAACGCGCCGGAATCCAATAAACAGGTCGGAAGTTTGAAGTATAAAGTCGGAATTACTAACTCGCAACTCTGTTCCAACCTTCAAAATTTGGTGGTAAACTCCCTGCCCTGAAAGGGCGGGCTGATAACCTGAAAACCTGGCTAAAGCCGTTACGGGTCAGGCCAGATTTAATGTAGGACTGAGAGATTATACTCCATCAAAATCAACTGGCAGAGCAGCATCCTACAGGGGATAGGGGCATTTCTGTAGGATGTGGCTCTGCCCATTGACTTTACCCCAACATCTATTGACGAAGTAGTATCCTACAACCCGCAACTCCATCACCTTCTTCTCCGGCCAACGCGAAAGGTTGAGGCGACAGCGGCCAGCGCAAAACCACCGAAGATTAAAGCCAATAGAATTAGAAAAATGGGTGGACTATCGCCACGAGAAGTTCCAGTGGTAGGGGCGGGGGTAGGGCTAGGCAGAACAGGAGTAGCGGTGGGAGTAGGTGGGACAAGGGTGGCGGTAGGAACAGCGACGGGGGTTGCCTGCGCCGCGTAAGCATAAGGAAGAGGAAGCCGGGTACTACCAGACCCGGCCTTATCGGTTGCAGTGGTGGTCAGGCTAAAAGAAAGCATAACCACCAATAACATTGTGCTGAAAATTACAAAGCGAAGGCTCATAGACTATGGGCCAGGGGTAGCGGTAGAGGGAACGGGTGTAGCTTTAAGGGCCAGTGTCGAAAGATTGGTCAAAGCCTCACCTTCGTCTTTGGTTGCTACCTTCACATCTTCTTTCATCTTAAAAGCATTATCCCAAAGCGTCTTGCGTTCGGCATCGCTGCGGTTAATTGTTCCCTGCTCGATACTATCTTTTAGTTGGGCATAAAATTTTTGCTGCAAGTAAAGCATGTTTAACATCTTGCTCTGGAAATTTTCTGCACCGATGGCAACATCCGGGATTTTACGAAGTTCCTCAATCGAACTTTCGACCACACCCAGCACCCGGTTAGCGGCAATGACAAAGCGGGTACGTTTGGTAGGATTGCGGCGGTCATCAAATTCGTTTTGCAAGGGCATCCCGCCCGAATCGTTGTTAAACTCGGTCAAGGCATTGGTTACGCGATTATTGATGGCGACAACGCTGTTATAGTAGGTTTTGATAGGCGGGTCAACCACAGTGATTTTAGTTTGCTGTTGCCGGACGTTAAACAGACCCAGCAAGCTGGCAATACCTAGAATAAAAACTGTTGCCAAAATCGGCCAGCGCAACTTACTACGGTAAAGCTTGGACAAACCCGCCCCTATCAAATCAAGCAGGGCAAAAAGCGGGTTGGCTCTACGACGTTTGTAACGTATCGGCAGGTGTTGCTTTTTGCTGTAAAGGCCAGACGGGATGTAAATTACTCTGGCGCATTGTTTACACTTCTGAATCTTGTTGTTGCGGGCCATTCGGTCAGAATTTTCAAAATTACAGCCGGGACATTCAATTATGCCACGCTCATAGCCACGCCAGGGTAAAGCTGCTCCCGGCTCTTGATGGGCATCGGCTACTGCCAGTCCGCAGGCAGTGCAACGTTTGAGGCCACTCGGAAAGAAGTTTCCGCAACGCAAGCAGGTTTGTTCTGGCCTGTCGCTGGGCAGGATAGCCGGTTCAATTAATTCTTCTATTTCTTCAAAAGAAAGGTTGTTGTAATTTCTTGTTGCTGTCACTTGTTTTGTAGTCGCTCCAAATTCTTCTAACACCTGTTAGATACTTCTTTGACTACCCCTTAAATTAACCACGTTTATTAGTAATTTTCGAGCAAATTCGCGTACAGACTGATCTGTCTACGCTTGGTAATTCTATATTAACCGCTTAATCCTAGTTTGTCAACTTTTGTACCAATTTTTAGGACTATAAAAATTAAGAATACATTAAAATTTACCAAATTCTATGAAATACAAAAGGACGGTATTACCGTCCTCGTGTTTTCACCTAGATTCGTACCTTCACCGCACCTGATGGCGGAGCAATGTCCCTACTCCCAGGTTTACTTGGTCTTCTTGTCAGCGTCGTGGGCTGCGTCTTTGACCGTGTCTACCGCGTCGCCAACTTTATCTTTTACCTTACCAAGCAAGCCCTGAGCTTTACCTTCGGCTTCGTTGGCCTTGCCTTCGGCTTTGGTATCAGCATCGCCAGTCAAATCGCCCGCTGCCTGCTGAACTTTACCGCCTAATTCCTTACCCTTGCCCGCCAAAGTGTCTTTTTCGCCATGGTCAGCCATTTTATTTTCTCCTTTACTTCCTTGTAACTTTTGACCAAAGTTCGCCCAAAACGAACTTCAGAATTCTCTACTTTAGATAAAGCATACTTTGTGCCACCTAAAAAAAGTCGGAAGTATAAAGTATGAAGTCGGAATTAAGTATCAAGTTTCAAGTACATGCCCCTATCCCCTGTGGGATGCTGCTCCGCCAGTTGATGTTCGGCTAAAATCAATGGGCAGAGCCACATCCTACAAGAGGGAGGCTGCTTCCCGGTGGGATGCTGCTCCGCCAGTTGACTACTCCGAACTAATTATTAGACACGCTCTAACAACTAGTAACTAACAATTTCTGTTTCCACCGACAATCCACAACCGACAACTATATTTCTCTAATAACTAACAACTGGCTATTCAAGCTACCGCTTCATCCTGCGAATCGGATTCTAGGTCGGCGAGAAGTCCGGGTGAGGATATGGCACTGGTTGCATCAGAAGTAAGGCCGTTACGCCAATCGGATTGGCTGGCGTTTTGGCTGGCCCAGCGCAAACCACGCCGGTAAAGACTGGCGGCATCATAACCAGTATGAAAACTGCGGGCCTGTTTCAGAATAGCTTCAAATTCCTGATTTAGGCCGGGGCGGGCCATTCTGCCGACAAGTTTAAGGGTAATGGCGGCGGCGGCCAGCGCGTTCTTTGGCTCAATACGGTCTACATCTTCAAAGAACCAGGCGCAACTGGTGTACATTTGGTGCTTGTACATCTGGCTACGCAGCAAACGAATCGCCAAAGCCCGCGAATTATCCGATTTGAACGAAGCAGCTTTGAGATGACGGGTAAAGAAATCATCCTCGCTAATTGCGCCCTGCCACACGTGAATATAGTCGGTCAAGGCCGCCCAGCTATCTTTGAACAAACGCGACCCCTGCGTCTCGAAAACCCGGTCAATTTCTTCCGAAACCAAATCGAAAGCCTGCCGCAAAATGGGCTTCCAGCTACTATCGCCCCAGGTACACTCGCAACCCGTACTCCACCGCAAGACTCCGTGATGGCAACTCCACGAAGAATTATCCACAATCCGAATTTGGCGGCGCGGCGGGTGTTCGTGAATATAACGGGCCAGAAAAGTGGTTTCAAGCCCGACTCGGTTCGCACCATAAGTCGAAAGATGTTCCAAGAAATAATCCCGGTATTGCTGGTGATGGCCGTAAAGTTCACCATCGGTAGCAATTAGCAAAAGCTGCGGTTCGCCCGCCTGTAGCTTTGCCCCGTTAATCTGACGCAACAACCAATCGTGGGCGAAACGGTCAGAATCGCTGGTAGCCCACTCATTGAACGAAATTTCGCTGGACAAATAGCCATTGTAAAAAAAGACAATGATGCTTTTGCCGCCCGAAAGCTCTACCAAATACGGCTCATCAGTAAAATAAGGCTCGTTAATCCAGCCCGCCGAGCTACGGTCACGCACATTGTTTAACCAGATCGCTTCAATTTTGAGTTGTTGCGGGCTGGGAAAAGGCAAAGGCAGGGATGGCTCTTCGCCGCGCTCCAAAGCGGCGGCAGCAGTTTCAGCTTCGGCCCGTCGGCGAATTTGCTCCTGCTCGGCGGCCCGTAATTTGGCCTGATAGCGGCGGCGTTCTTCGGGGTCAATCGTTTCGATACTATGCTGGTCAGCTTGCCAGGGGGCGAGAATAGTAAATTTTATCCCGGCTTCGGCCATCATTTCCAAAATCTCGGTACTACAGGCAGTTTCGGCTAACCACATCCCTTCGGGGCGATGCCCAAACCGACGCTCGAAATCCACGATACCCCATTCAATTTGCATCCGGGCATCGTGGGGACGAGAAAGCGGCAAAATGGCGTGATTATAAGCCTGAGCAATCCCGTTGCCATAGCCAAAGCGTTCGTAATTGGCCCGGTCACTGGCGACAATACGTTGATAGGTTTCGGGGTCAAAGCGTTCAATCCAGGCGGCCAGGGTCGGGCCGAGGTTAAAGCTGATACGCTCGAAGTTACCCAGCGCAGCGTTAGGCCGGTAACATTCGGCGTTAATTTTCTCATTAAAATTGGCAAAAGGTTCAGCCCCGATTTCGCGGGGAATTTGCCCGGTAAAAGGGTTTTCGCGGGGAGGCTGGTAAAAATGACCATGTACACAAAATTGGACAGGACTGCTCAGGGCCGGTAGCCCAATCGACGAAAGATTATCTGCTGACACTCTAGGTTTTTCTCCCTCTTCCACTGAACGACGCACGAACGAATTAAACGAAAATTAGCTGGAAGAAATATAGCAATAATTGGCCGTTACAAATAGCTCTCAAAAAAGTTTTAGCCTCAAAAATAAATTTGGCAAGTTTTTACTTCTTACCCTACTATGTTATAATAGCATAAGTCAGATTGCTTGCGTATGAATTTTTGCAATTATTGCCAGTTAAAATATCTACAATGTCGCAAAAACGAGCCAAAGTCGGCCTCGCTTAACTCTGGCATTTGCTATACAGCCTGTTAATAGCCACTTTGATTAGCCTAGCCCTACGTCCTGTTTCAAGTGCTATCTCAGGTTGGAGTTCAGGAGGTGAACCGAGTTTTGAAGGTATCGCATAAAGAGCCTGCCCATGTGCTAGAATTAGCCAGTTTGTACCGGGAGAGAGCGAGGAATTGCTTGCAGAGCGAAACTTTTAGCGGGCCAGCCCAAAAATCGAAAAAGAAATCGCAGGCTATTTTGCAAAGGCGGCTGGGTCTGCTGGCCCGTTTTGCCAGCGATTTAGCCCTGATAGTTGCCGCTTTTATGCTGGCCTACTTTGTCCGCTATATATTGCAATTTGGCCGCGACGTACTCGAACAAAATCAGGTTGCGCTGGAAGATTACATGCCAATTATGCTGTCCTACTGCACGATTTTCTTTGTTGTCCTTCAATTCAAAGGCTTTTATCGCAGCAACCGCAGCCGTACCCTGCTTGATGAATTGGGTATTCTCCTCAGTACCGCCCTTATTTCGGTTTCGGTAGTAATTGTTTATGTTTTTATTAGCCAACCCCTGACCCGTTCTCGCCTGATGTTCGTCTATTTGGTGCCGCTTTCGGTGATTTTGCTGACCCTGGCGCGGGCAATTACACGCTGGGGCAGGACGACATTATGGGCGCGGGGTATCGGGGTGCGTAATCTATTGGTGGTTGGGGCAACCGACGCGGCTTCCCGCCTGATGCAAACGATTGTATCCAGCCCCCGCTTGGGCTACCACCTGATTGGCTATGTGGATGACGAGTCACGTTTTTCGGAATGGATTATCCCGGTTAAATACCGCAACGGCGAACAAGTGCCGCAACTTGGGCCAAACAAAGTTTTGCCCGAACTTATAGACCGCTACAATATTAACGAAATTATCATTGCCTTGCCCGCTCAATTGCACGAAACTATTAACGAAATCGTCGGCAAGGCCCGTGAACAGGAAATAGATTATACTTTTGTGCCAGATTTGTTTGAATTGCGGCTGGATGCCCTGACCTTGCAGGAAATTGACGGCGTGCCACTCATCGGCTTCAAGGATAACAGTCTGACCGGGTGGAATTATATTGTCAAGCGATTGGTAGATATAGTTCTTTCGCTGCTGGTGCTGCTTATTTGCGCTTTGCCCATGCTGATTATCGCGCTGGCCGTGAAATTTAGTTCACCCGGCTCGATTTGGGTGCGCCAGACCCGGATTGGCAAGGAAGGCAAACCTTTTACTTTCTACAAATTTCGCTCCATGTATCAAGATGCCGACGCTCGTCTAGCCGAACTCACCAAATATAATGAAACTGGCGGCGCGACTTTCAAAATGAAAAATGACCCGCGTGTTACGGGCGTGGGCCGCTTTATCCGGCGTACCAGCCTGGACGAATTGCCGCAATTCTTTAATATTTTGCTGGGCCATATGAGCTTTGTCGGGCCGCGTCCGGGCCTGCCGCGTGAAGTCGAAAAATATCAATCCTGGCACTTCCGCCGTCTGGAAGTTACGCCCGGTTTATCGGGGTTATGGCAGGTTAGCGGGCGCAGCAATTTGTCCTTTGACGATATGGTCAAGCTCGATATTTACTACGCCGAGCATTGGTCACTCTGGCTCGACCTAAAAATTATTGTCCGAACTCTACCGGCAGTCATCCGGGGCGATGGAGCGTATTAAAGAGTTGGGAGTTTTGAGTTGAACAAGGAGTTCGATTCAAAAACTTGAAACTTGAAACTTGAAACTTATGAAAGTAGCAATAGTACACGACTATCTAAATCAATGGGGTGGGGCGGAACGGGTGGTACAGGCTTTGTGCGAGTTGTTTCCGGGCGCACCAATCTATACCTCGATCTGCGACCCCGAGATTGGCAAACGCTTTCCCGGCCATGAAATTCATACTTCTTTTATGCAAAAATTGCCGGGCGTACTAAAGCACCACCAGCCTTATTTGCCCTTTTATCCTCTGGCCTTTGAAAGCTTTGATTTCAAGGAATACGATTTGGTTATCAGCAGCAGTAGCGCGTGGGCTAAAGGTATTATTACCAAAAAAGAAACCTTGCACATCTGCTATTGCCATAATCCCATGCGCTTTGCCTGGGCCACCGAAGAATATACCCGGCGCGAACGGTTGGGGCGGGCCAGTATGCTGGTATTGCCTTTTATTTTGAGCTATGTTAGACTTTGGGATGTGACTTCGGCGGCGCGGCCCAACTTTTATATCGCCAATTCCCAAACCGTTGCCCAGCGTATCAGCCGCTATTGGGGGCGCGAGGCTAAAATAATTAGCCCACCCGTAAACGTGCAACGTATCCCCTTTCAGAATGGGGCGCGGCAAGATTTTTACCTGATGGCGGGTCGGGTAGTACCTTACAAACGTATGGATATTGCGATTGAAGCTTTCCGGCAAATGGGCAAACCGCTAAAAGTGGTCGGGTCAGGCCGTGGTATGGAAGCCTTGCACGATTTGGCCGGGCCAAGTGTGGAATTTTTGGGTAATGTCAGCGATGTCGAACTGTGGGAACTTTTCAGCCAGTGTCGTGCTTTTATCCAGACCGGGGCCGAAGATTTCGGCATTACCCTGGTTGAAGCAATGGCGGGCGGTGCGCCTGTCCTCGGTATCCGCAAATTTGGTCCGGCGGAAATTATTATCGAGGGCGAAAGCGGCCTTTTCTTTGAGGAGCAAACTCCTGAAGCCCTTATCGAAACGGTGCAACGCTTTGAAAATCAGCCCCATCGCTTTGATAATGCCGCCATTCGTCGCTACGCCGAAACTTTTGACCGCTTGGTTTTTCTGGAGCGGTTCGGCGAATTTGTACAAGAACGTTACCGGGAGCATTTGGCCCAACTAGGCTTGCCCGAAAAAATGCCGGTTTATGACTAATCTACCGAACTAAAGGAACTTATGGAACTAAGGCGTTATTTCCAGATAATCTTGCGCTACTGGTGGCTAGTATTAATCCTGGTAATTGTTGGAGTAGTGGCGGCTTATCAATATTATACCAGCAATCGCCCAACTTATACTAACACTATTACAGTCAATATTACTCGTAACCCGACTACCAACGATACTTATTCCGGCTATTATGGCAATATTTCCAGTGAATATCTTACCGATGACTATGTAACTGTAATCAGAGGCAGCACTTTCTTGACCGATGTTTCTAATTTGCTCAAAACCCGCAATATTAGTATGAGCGTGCCAGAATTGCAGGGGGCAATCAAGACTGAGCGCAAAAACCGCCAGATTTTTGTAACCGCCAGCAATAACGACAAAGGCCGTTCTTTGGCGATTAACCGGGCCGTCGCCGAGACTTTGCTGACCAAAGCCGGAACTTATCTTTCCACCACCACCGGGCCGCAGTCGGTTCAGGCTAATTTGCTGGATTTCCCGACGGATGCGCCTCTTAGTGGCGGGCGAACTCTTTTGCTGGCGGCTATTCGGCCTCTCATCGGCCTAATTATCGGGCTGGCTTTGGCTTTCCTGCTGGCTTATCTGGATAATTCAATTCGCACCGCTCGCGATGTAAAAGAATTTTTGAATTTACCCGTACTGGCCGCCGTACCCAAACCGGGCGGCAGACGCACTCCCGGCCCAACTTCGCGCCAGCCAGTCAATGCCGCCGGAGAAACAAACCGTGAGCAAGTGGCCCGCAGATAAAAAGAGGTTCGATTATGGCAGCACCGGCAAGGTTATTTCAAACCGAAAAACTTTATAGCAGCGAGGATTTTGAGAAGCTGCCCGAATTTAACGAAAGCTACGAATTAGTTGAGG
>JBBQGP010000213.1:0-9460 GCA_038323095.1 Chloroflexia bacterium
CCGTTAATGGGATTAGCTGCCCCGGCTCTAACATTTGTTATGTGGTTGGGGCGGGCGGAGTAATTTACAAAACTATTGACGGCGGGAATACCTGGACAAATCCGAATCCTTTTGGCCCGACACTGCCAAACTATAGAGCCATAACCTGCCTTGATACAAATAGTTGTTATATCGTTTCGGATAATACTATAATTTATACTTCTGATGGCGGGGCAAACTGGAAAACTTTATTCAGCGAGCCAAACTCTAAAATAAGCCTGGGCAGCATTAGTTGTGCCGCTGCCAGTAAATGCACGGTAGTCGGTTCTCCTAACCTTGCCCTTTTCACCCTGGATGGCGGGAAAAGCTGGTACAAGCAGTATCCTGGGACTGCAACTTTAGATTCGGTTAGCTGCCTTCCCACCAGAGCTTGTATCGCACTAACAACCAGCCCGGTAGCTAAGGGTATTTTGGTGCAATACCCGCCACTGCCGCCACTAATTGTAACCGCGCCTTCGGACGATGGTTCAGCCAATTCACTTTCAGAAATAATCAAAATCGCGAAATCCGGCCAAACAATTCTGCTGGATGTGCCGGGTAACAAGATAACTTTAGGTGCTAATCCTGTTATTTTGCCTTACGGAGTTAGCCTCAAAGCCAAATCCTGCGCGATACCTACTGTACTGGATGCCAATCATTTAGCCAATGCCTCACTAATTCTTCAAGGTAAAAACACTCTTGAAGGACTTTCGCTAATTAATATCAAAAATTCGGGTATCAAAGCTACTGGCAACGGCAATCACCTCACCTGTGTCAAAAGTCAAGCGTGAAAAGTTGTTAGTTGCTAGTTGTTAGAGGGGTTCTGAGACGATATAATAAAAACCACGAACAAAGTCGGGAATTTTTAGTGCGCTTTAGCGTACTTCAGCCTGGTTAGGCTGGGGTTTGAACCCTAGACCGATTGCCCGGATTTTGGGAAGGCTTCCGACTTTATACTTCCGACTTCCAACTTTTCTATTTACGTTCAACCAGGAGCGGCGAAAGATGAACCAGTCAGAATTAGCCAGTTATAAGCAAGCGGTGAAGCTGGCCCAAAGTGGGGATAAAAGCGGGGCGTACCCAATATTAAAGCAACTGAGCCAGAGCGAAGACGGCGCAACCAATCCAGATTTATGGCTTTGGCTGGTTTTTACTGCTCCTGAACTGGCGGAAAGTGAAGCAGCTTTGGCGAAGGTTATCGCCTTGAACCCGGCGCATTCTTCGCTTCCGGCAGCTAAAGATTGGCTGGCTAAAGAACTGGCTAACCAGGAATGGCTCAAAAATACTCGCAGTTATAATCAGTTTGCAAATAAACCGCTGGCTGCTTCCAGCTTTGTTTCTACTCCCCGCAATTTTACCGATGAGCCAATAATTACTAACCCCGAAAACAACCTGGTGCCACCGCCAAACTTACCAATGCAAGCTCCACCGTATGTGCCTGCTCCCGCCTCCAATGGCTATTTTTACAATACGCCCCCTGCTGCGCCCAATACTTATTCGGCCTCGTATCAATCAGAAGAAGCGTACTCCTATATTCCGCCGCCTACCCTGCCCCTGTCACCGCTATATAGTCCTGTTGCCACTCCTGTAAAGGGTAATAAGGCGGGTAATGGTTGGCTGGTAGGTGTATTAGCTTTATTAGGAGTGCTGACAATTGGAATAATGGCAATTATAATATTAGGCTTAACAGGTGTTATATCAGGCGGTGAAGAACCCCTTCCCGGCCCGGCTTATTCTGAGGCGGAAGCCTGTTGCGACGGAAGCCACCCAATAGGCCCGCTACAACCTCATTTAGTCTCCCCGCTTTCGGTTAGCAATATGACTAAAGATAATTGGTGGGGGATGCAGTTTATTTCAGACCAGGACGGGCGCAGTTTGCGGGCGGTCAAGTGCATAAATGCCACTACCTGCTATTTGGGAGGCGATGGCGGGCTATATTTGGCTACCTATGACGCTGGTAAAAGCTGGCAAACTTTGCCACTTGAATACGATATGAAAAGCATTAGCTGCCCCACCACCACCAGTTGTCGCATAATTGCGAAGGATTACCAATTCAGGAATAATGGCTTTATTCATACCGATAACGCCGGGAAAAACTGGTTTCAAGAGATGTACCAAAACGTGCCAGAGGTCAACGGTACGCTCAGTTGCCCGGACGTAAATACCTGCTTCGCGATTACCGGCGACAAAATCTGGTGTGCCAAGTTTATTTTGAGTGCATCTGCTATGGCAGCCTGCCCTTTGGGTGCCAGTGGTTACGATATGAAAAGCATTTTCTGTGAGAAAGCTAACTTTTGTATAGCAGTCGGCGCGTATGGCACGATTATCGCTCTTAATGTTGGCCCGGAAGATAAAACCTGGTATGACCGAAGCACCCCAACCAACCAAACTTTGCGAGGGCTGGATTGTTCCAAAACGCGCCACTGCGCCGCAGTTGGCGATAGCGGGGCGATTGCCTATAGTTCCGATGGGGGAGACACCTGGCAAGGAAAAGCGGCAAGTGGGGTCAGGCAAAGACTGAACGCGGTAAGCTGCCCCAACGGGCAAACTTGTTACGGAGTAGGCGAGCAAGGCACAGTGGTAGCAACTCACGATGGCGGCACTAGCTGGCAATCCCAAATTAGTGGCACAACCAAAGCCTTTTATGCAATTAGCTGTTACGGCACAAAACTTTGTATGGCAGTCGGCGAAAAAGGAACTATTTTCATTAACCAAAAACCCGGCTAATTTTAGCTAATCACCCCAAATCTTCACTCAATGCCTACTTGACTCCTGCTCAGGATAGGCTATAATAAAATTATTAAAAGTATTTTCACTCACTTGAATTTTCGGTATTCCTGTCCTAACTAACCCAAGACTTGTTTGCTTTACCCCAATTTTGCCCCGCGCTTGCTCCAATTTTGCTTTTGGTTCGTCTTGAACTCGAATAGATTGGAGAGCATTTACTATGACCGATGAAAAAGAAGACCAGAGAAATCTGCAACGCTATTTGCTGCTGGCCTTGTTTGCTATTATTATCCTGACGGTTACTTACCTGCTTTTTACTAATTTATATCAGGATACCTTCTTTAACTTCACCACGCCGGGCCAAAACCCGCTCAACCAGTGGCCGCGCTACCGCTAGTAGTGCTGAGGACTGAGGACTGAGGGAAAAGTAGGAAGTATAAAGTCGGAAACTTGTTAATATAGGCTTTTTAAGCCTGTGACAAGAGTGATGATAAGTTACTACAGGCTTTGAGCAATAGCCCGCTATCTTGTAAAAGCGGATAAGCGGGTTGTTCGCTTACTTTTTTATTTGAATTCGATTTTAACCTGGCGGTCTTTCCAGCTAATCGACTGTTGCACGCCCACTTTGTAGACCGAATGAAGCACAATAAGGGTATCCAGCACCGCCGCCACCGGGTAGAGCAGGGCGTAATGGCGGGGAGCGCGATAAATTTGCAGCATTTCGTTATAAAGCAGGATAGAGAACCCGACTGCCGTAACATTCAAGGCTTTGCTTAGGCTTGATTCTTTTTTCCCAAAAAACGAAGCTAACAGCATCAGCAAAGGCAACAGACAGTAGCAGCTCTCGAAAACAAGCACAAAAAGGGCGCGTGTCCAGCGACGACGCGCCACCAAAAACCAATTTTTGCTGATACTTTCCCAAAAGGCCGCCAGCCCCCCGCCGGGCCGTTGTGACAGGTAATTGCTGCGGTAGCTGGAAAAAGTAGTGTACCCGGCCCGGCGAAAGTTTTGAGCCAAAGCTACGTCTTCCAATACTTCATTTTTCAAGGCAGAATGTCCGCCTACCTGAGCATAAATTTTTCGGCAGACCAGAATAAATGCGCCATTGGCCGAGCCAGCTTCGATTGAGCCGGGCCGGGGCGGGCGCAGAAAATTCAGGGTAGCAAAAGAATAAAGTTTGCCCATTTCGGCCAGGAGCAATTGATGCCAGAAACTCCCCAAATTTAGGCCGGGACTAAGCGAAAGCAGGCTCAATTCCTTTTCTCTGGCGTAACTAAGTGCGCCGCGCAAGGCACCCGCTTCGAGCCGGGTATCAGCATCCACAAACAAAAGCCATTGCGCTTGCGGGTTAATCTGGTAATAGCCTTCGCAAAGCGCGTGCGGTTTGCCCAGCCAGCCATTGGGCAATTCGGCAGCCTGAACAATCCGCAAGCGATTTCCGGCTTTTTCGGCTAATTCCTGTAAAATATTTCTGGTTTGGTCGGTAGAATTATCGTCAATGGCAATTAGTTCAAAATTGGGGTAATCTTGCTGTAAAATCGCCTCCAGGCATTGCTCGATATTCTCGGCTTCGTTGCGGGCCGGAACCAGTACCGAAACCATCGGCCAATCAATTTCAGGTTTATTTTGCAGTAAAGCTTCTATTTGGGCATCAACCCGGCGGGTTTCCTCATTAAACTTGCGGAAAAGCAGCAGGCTGACTAGCGAAGTAATGATTGAAGAGCCAGAAATTCCCAGTTTCCACCAATTCTTAGTCATCAAAGTTTATTAGCTCGTTTCAGTTTGTAATTTTGAATTTAATAACTTCTCTAATTATTACACAAATTTAGTGCCTGTGCTATTTTGACCACTACTCTTTACCCAATGCAAAGCTTTCTGGCTCGTAACCCGGTTATAATTGAACTGGTTACAATTTTTCTTGGAAATCTGGTAAAACAGGAAACAAACAATCTTGCGTCAGCCTCAGCCCCTAAAATCAGAATTGGATTACCCGGTGCCGGGCGGTAAAATTGCTTTGGCAAACGCGCCCGATTATTTCCGTACCCTGAGCGGCATTGGCTTATTGTTAGGTATTCCGCCATTATACACCCGCTTCCTGTCGGGTATCGGGGCAGAGGAAGAACTTTACCGCTTTCAAATCTGGTGGGGGCGACGTGTGCGGGAGTATTTGCAAATCCGGCTGGATGTAGCCGGTTTGAAATACGTTGACCCGCGTCAAAGTTATGTGGTTGCGCCCTTGCACGAAGGTTTTGCCGATATTCTGGCTTTGATAGAGCTGCCCTTGCGAATGCGTTTCGTGGCGCGGGATGAACTATTCCAGCAGTGGGAAATGCTCGGCCCGCTACTTCGCGAAACCGGCCAAATCGAAATATCGCCCGAACACGGCACACAGAGCTACCGCCAGCTTTTGCGTTCGGCCCACAGTGTTTTCGAGCGGGGCGAAAGTTTGGTAATCTTTCCACAGGGAACAATTCTTGGTATTGAATCCGATTTTACGGCGGGGGCGTTTGGAGTGGCAAAAGCTCTGAATAAACCAATTCTACCCGTCGCCCTGACTGGCAGCCATCGGGTTTGGGAATACCCCTATAGCCCGCGTCTGCGCTACAACCAACGGCTGAGTATGCGAGTTTTGCCGCCAATTGGGGTAGAAGAAGTTAAAGCAAAAAGCCGGCAGGAATTGCGTCAATTGGTGCAAACCCGGCTCAAAGCAATCGCGCTTTCCGGCACAATGGCCGCTCCCCGTCATTTTGTCCCCGCCCGCGATGGCTATTGGGACGGCTACGCTTACCGCATAGACCCGGCCTTCCCCGAACTAGCCGCAGACATCGCCCGCCACCGCGACGGCTTGAACAAGTCGGAAGTTTGAAGTATGAAGTCGGAAGAAAGTAACAAGTATCAAGTGTCGAGGAATTTTCAACTCAAAATTCAAAACTCAAAACCTGTTCTCTTTAACAACCAACAACTAACAACTTCTTCTCTAACAATTAACATAGGCTAAATGGCTGATGGCTACTTTTTAGCGGCATGGTATAACAAAGCGGCGACCTGAAAAGAGGGTCGCTTGATTTTTGTTAGCTGATAAGGGACTTTGAGAGAGGATTAAGATTACCGTCATGCAAACCCGAAAAAGAGTTGCCATCGCTTCTACCGATAACGCTACCACCAATATATTAGTTACAAATTCGGCCAAATCTGAAAATTTATGGCTGGGTATCGGGCTTTGCTCCCTATCGGGCATTAGCTACGGCGCACAGGCTTTATTTGTAAAATGGGCCTACGCTGAAGGAGTAAATACTACTACCGTTTTAACCTTGCGCTTTGTGGTAGCGGCTTTGGGTTGCTGGCTAATGGTCGGTCTATTCCGGCCACAGACGCGATTGACCAATTCTAAAAAAACGGGATTACTCGCACTGGGCCTGATTTTCGTGTTTAACGCCTTGTTTTATTATCTTTCGCTGGACAAACTGGACGCGGGAACTGCCGCCCTGCTAGGTTCGACCTTTCCCGGTTGGGTGGTGTTATGGTCAGCCTTGTTTCTTAAAGAAAAACTGGATAAACGGCGCAGTATAGCCTTACTGCTGGCCCTGTCGGGTTGCTTGCTAACAATAGACCCGTTTAATCTTTCAAGCGGCAAATTTAGCCTGTTCGGGGCAGTGCTGGCACTCGGCTCGGCCTTTAGCTACTCTTTCTATATTCTTTTATCGAACAAGCTTGGCAAAAACGTACCTAGCGTACTGGCGGCGGCCTACAGTCTACTAGCCACCGCTTCGGTCTATATTTTATGGTGCTTATTTACGGGGCAGTTTCAGTGGCAAATGTCGGGAGCGGGCTGGCTTTATTGTCTGGCAATCGGCGTTGGGGCGGCTATCGCGATTGGCACCTATCAAGCCGGGATACAACTAATTGGGCCTAGCCGGGCAGCAATTACCGGGACAACCGAACCAGCCACCGCCGTTTTGCTTGGTATTCTGGTACTAAACGAAAACGCCAATCTGATAAAGCTAATCGGTGGCTGCCTTATCATCGGCGCAGTATTACTGCTTAGTCGCAGCCGCAGCAAACAAAGTGCCTGAAGGGTTATCGGTTGTCAGTTTCCGACTTTCTACTTCCTACTTCCGACTTGCTAAATGGGTGGTAATCTCCCGGACATAGAATGTCCCGGCTGATAACATAAAAACCTGGCTAAAACCCTTAGTGTTAGTGCCGGAATTTAGTTTAACCCGTTTCAGCCCTTTAGGGCCAGTTTCATGTTATCAGCCCAGCCCTTTCAGGGCAGGGAGATTACCACCATACTTGTTACTTTCTTCCGACTTTCTACTTCCTACTTCCGACTTGTTACTCTAAAAGCGGTTTTGGGCTTTCAGCCACTCAATAAAGGCGGGCGGCACGCTCATCGTCGAGAGACGGCTTTGACGCACCAAACTCCAATCGTCGAATTGATGGGAAGCCTTGATTTCCTGCAAAGTAATTGGTTGAGGCAACTTTCGGACGAAGGCCAAATCCAGCACCCAGCTTTTTGCCGTCGCATCGTTGGGGTCGGGGCGGGCCACGCTGACTGCCCGCGCCACGCCCACAATCGCCGACTGACCCTGACTATGGTAAATCAAAACTTCGTCACCTGGCTGCATTTCTTTAATGGCCCGTACCGCCTGAGCATTATGCACCCCATCCCAGACGGTTTGCTGCTCTCGCTCCAAATCTTCAAGCGAGTACGTTTCCGGGTCAGTCTTGGCTAAAAAATAATTCATCCCTAACAACCTTTAGCAGAAGCTAACAAGTAACAAGCGTTAATCCTCTTGTTACTTGTTACTTGTTACTTGTTACTTTATCTTTTCGCTCTCAAATACTGGTCGGGCCATTTAATATCGTGACCCAGAATCCTGGCAGCGTGCAAGGGCCAATAGGGGTCGCGCAAAAATTCGCGGGCCAAAGCCACCATATCGGCATGACCTTCGCTGATAATCTGGTTAGCCTGCTCTGCGTCATAAATCAGGCCAACTGCTATTGTCATAATTTCGACTTCGCGGCGCACCTGTTCAGCAAAAGACACTTGATAGCCAGGGCCGAGCTTGATTTGCTGGGCCGGAGAATTACCGCCACTGGAACAATCTATCGCGTCTACGCCTAATTCCTTGAGCTTTTTGCAAAGTTCGACTGACTGAGCAATTTCCCAACCGCCCTCAACCCAATCGCTGGCCGAAATCCGCACGACTAGCGGCAACTCCTGCGGCCAAACTTCGCGAACGGCCTGCGTTATTTCAAGGGCAAAACGGCAACGATTTTCGAGCGAACCGCCGTATTCGTCGGTGCGATGGTTGGAAAGGGGCGACAAAAACTCGTGCATCAAATAGCCATGTGCGCCATGCAGCTCGATTAGCTCAAATCCGGCCCGCAGGGAGCGCAAAGTGGCCTGTTTGAAAGCTTCCACAATTTCGGCAATTTCAGCTTTGCTGAGTTCGTGAGGAGCCTGATAGCCTTCGTCAAAGGGCAAGGCACTTGGCCCGACAATCGGCCAAAAACCCGCTTCGCCCGGCTTAATCGGTTTGCCACCGTCCCAGGGACGCTGGGTAGAAGCCTTGCGTCCAGCGTGGGCTAACTGGATACCTGGAATTGCCCCTTGCGACTTGATAAAACGGGTAATAGGAGCAAACGCTTCGGCGTGCTTTTCGGCCCAGATACCCATATCTTGAGGCGAAATTCGCCCGAGGGCCTCGACTGCGGAAGCTTCGGCCATTACTACCGCCGCTCCACCGACGGCCCGGCTGCCCAAATGCACCAAATGCCAGTCGTTCGCGACTCCATCTTCGCAAGAATATTGGCACATCGGCGAAACCACAATTCGATTGCGTAAAGTCAGGCTGCGAAGGGTCAAAGGTGAAAAAAGATTGGCGTTTCCGACAGCACTTTCAGTGAGCTGCTCTTGAGTTAATTGTTCCATTTTCTTATTTTTCTCCAGTTTTAATTCTCTAATTCCAGTTCTTTAGTTTTAATAAAGCCTAATATGATAAGCAAATCTGAATCTGTGAAGCGATTTTACCATATCGCTAAAAGCTTTGCCTACTTTTTCCCGGTTAGTAATTACGGCCAGGCAAGAAAAATAAAACGCTGGAAATTCCAGAGCTGTGGTATAATAAAACATCTGTTTGGATTGGAAATTTTTCACATAGGAAGCAGGGGAGATGCTCAAGGAGCAAAACACCACGAACGAAAAATATGCTCAATTAGCCCACCGCGCCCATCTTTTTTTGGAGCGAATGGGCGGACGTGCTTCGGAAGAAGCCCTTATTCGCGAAGTGTTTGGGGTGCGGGTAGGCAGCAAGCCCGAAGTATGGGGGCGTATTCTGGCGGAAGTGCTGGCTGACCCGCATCGTTTCCGGCGCACTCCCGGCGGTGAATGGTGCTTGACTGTCCAGATTGATGCCGCCAGTTCCTTGCTAGATTTGGAATATGTAGTAATTGACTGCGAAACTACCGGCTTGCACCCCGAACGGCAGCGCGTAACCGAAGTCGCCGCGATTCGCCTGAAAAACGGAAAACGGATTGAAGCTTTTGAAACGCTGGTTAATCCGCACCGGCGCATCCCTGATTATATTTCCAGCTTCACCGGCATTACCAACGAAATGACCGCTAACGCTCCCGGTTTTGGGCGAGTTGCTACCAAACTACGCGAGTTTATTGGCTCGTCGGTAGTTGTCGGGCATAATATCCCGTTTGA
>JBBQGP010000214.1:0-9324 GCA_038323095.1 Chloroflexia bacterium
TGTAAGTGTTACCTGCGGCACTACCTCTGCCGGGACTTTCAATGGCTCTTTTACCATTAATACTAACGGTGAGGCGACTGACCCCAATAACCATACCTATAACGTTACCTGTAACGTAAGTGCGCCCGCCTTCAGCTCGAACCCTGACCCCACCGCCGGAACAATTGATTTGGCGAATACGGTTGGGACACTGACCAGCAAGAACGTAATTATTACCAACACGGGCGGTGCTGGTTCAACTCTGGATGTGACTTTTGTCAGCAATTCTAATCCGTCCGTTTTCAGCCTGACTAGCCTGCCGACGGGCCTAGCCAAAAACGCTACCGGGCAGTTTACGGTTAGCTGTACCCCCGACGGTACGAAACCCGCCCCGACTGGCTCAATTGTGGTTAGCACCAACGAGCCGGGCAGCCCGACTTATACCTATAACCTGACCTGTACCAGCTACGTGCCGCAGTTCACCGCTAGTTTGGCGGCTGGCGTGACGGATTTGGGGTCGGCCACGGTGGGCCTCAGTCCGGCAGCCAGCACCACCCCGCTAACCGTGACCATTACCAATACTGGCGATGCCAATAGCTCTCTGATGCCTATCGCCAATACCACGGGCGCGAGCAGCGAGATTATTCTGAGCGGGCCAACCTACCCGCTTGCCCAAAACCAAAGCCTGACCCAAACGCTAAAGTGTACCCCAACGGCAAAGGGTTTGCGCACAATTAACTTGAGCTATGCCACCAACGAACCGGGCGGCTCACCCGTTACTCATTCCTACACGATTAATTGTACCGGGCTGGTGCCGAACTACACTTCTACTCCGGCGATTGGTACAATTAACTTTGGCCCGGTGACTATCCCGCCCCTGAGCGCGACGGATACCAAAACCATTGCGATTAGCAACCCGGCGGCGGCCAGCCCCAATAACGGCATCCTGCAAGTTAGCAGCTACAGCCTGACCGGGCCGGACAACGCCAAATTCTCTGTAACTGGGACAGCCGCTCCCTTTAGTATCCAGCCCAACGGCGCAGCTCAGACTTTCTCGATTGTCTGTACTCCGGCTGGTGGCGGTACGTTTACGGCTACCCTGACCTTTAACTCGAACGACCCAACCACGCCTGCCGCCGCTTACAGTTTGTCCTGTGTCGGCAATGCACCCGGCTTCAGTTCAACCCCTGTTCCGGGCAGCACGATTAATGCCGGAAGTGCGGCAGTCAACAGCCCGACGGCGGGCGGCTCACTGATAATCAATAGCACTGGCAAGGCAGATTTGCACCTGACCTGGCCTAACCCGGCCATCACCGGGCCAAACGCGGCAGATTTCAGCCTGAGCGCACAGCCGACCACGCTTACTCCGACCAGTTCGGCCACCATTACCATTAACTGTACACCCAAAGCGGGCGGGCTACGCAGCGCAACCCTGACGGTGAACAGCGATGACCCCGGCGTACCGACTGCGACTTATACCTTGAATTGCACCGGGCTGGTTCCCGTCTATGCTTCCAGCCCTGCCGCCCCCAACAGCTTGATTGATTTGGGCAGCACCAGCATTGGCTCAAGTGTGAGCTATGTGCTGACTATCCAGAATACGGGCGGGGCAAATCTGACGGTGAATGGCCCAACCCTGAGCGGAACAGCCGCCAGCGATTACACTATTACTGGCGCAACCTTCCCGTTCACCCTGGCCCCTATGGGTAGCCAGAATGTGACCATTACCTGTACTCCTTCGGCCAGCAACGCAAGGACGGCCAAAGTTGCTTTCACCAGCAATGATGCCAGCCAGCCCAACCCCTACTATGATTTGACCTGTGGCGGTCAGCCGGGAGCCTTTACTTCCAGCCCGGTTAGCCCGGCGGGGACAATCGGAATGGGCGGCGCGGTAGTCGGTACGCCTTTGCAGTTCACTCTGAGTATCCAAAACAAGGGCGCGGGTACGCTAATAGTTGATAAACCGGCCACTGGTTCGATTAGCGGGCCAGACGCGGCAGATTACAGTATTAGCGGCGCAAACTTCCCGCTAACGCTGGCGGCGGGTAGCCCTGCCGTAAACTTTACCATTACCTGTACTCCCAAAGGTTTGGGGCAGCGTAACGCGACTTTATCCTTTACCTCGACTGACCCGGCCAACCTCACGCCCAGCTATACCCTGCTGTGCTACGGTCAAAGCGCGGGCTTTAATTCTATCCCGGTTGCGCCGGGCGGCAAAATTGATTTCGGGTCGGCGGCTATTGGTACGCCCCTCAATTTCAAGCTGACTTTGCAAAATGTTGGGAGTGCCGCTCTGACAGTAAGCAAGCCGGGTTCTGGCTTCTTTAGTGGCCCGATGGGAAGTGAATTTAGTCTGGCCGGAGCAACTTTCCCGCTACAGCTAGACGCGGGTGGTTATAAGGAGCTAACCCTGACTTGTACACCGGGTTTGGGAGTACGTACCGCCAACCTGACCTTTAGCACTACCGACCCCGGTATTCCAGCGGCAAGCTATAACCTGACCTGTAACGGCTTGCAGCCGGGCTATTCTTCCAAACCAGTTGCGCCAAACAAGGTTATCGAGTTTGAGGCGACCCAACCCAATGCCGAGCGCATTTTCAATCTGAACGTGAGCAATACTGGCGCAGGTATTCTGAGCGTAACCAATGGCGGGATTAGTGGCGATGATGCCCAGTATTTTAACCTGGTAAATCTGAAGGATTTCCCGCTCAAGCTGGAAGCTGGTACTAACGGGATGGATATTAAAATTCGTTGCTTCTCGCCCGAAAAAGCGAAGGTGATGAAGGCGGTTCTGACCCTGAATACTACCGACCCGAATTGGCCGACGGTGAAGTATTACCTCGAATGTAGCATCGGCAAGCCCGTTCTTAATCCTGCCGATTTGTACCTGAATTTGACGGCTAACCCTGACCGCATCGTTAGCCTGAACCCGGATAAATTGATTGGCTTTAGTTTTAAGGTCAAGAACAAGGGCGACGGTAAATCCGAGTTTATGACCTTGCGCTTCCCGCTTAACGAAGCTTTGAAGCTGGCTTACACCCAGTTTGATAACAAGGAAGCCTGGGTACGCGAGATTACCGATACCGAAGTGGTTATCAGTTTGCCGGGCTTGTTCAAGAATGAGCAGGTGACTGGTACAATTTACTTCCGGCTCAATCTGGCAAAGGCCAAACCGGGAATGAAACTGGACTTGCGCTACAACGTGGAATACATCGACCCTCTGGCGGTCTGGCTGACCCGCTTTAGCAATATGTCGATGCTGACTTTGAGCGAAGGCCCGGATATGAGCGTAGACAATGTGGTGCAGATGTTGCCTCATACCCAAAGCGGTAAGGTCGGTACGTTCATGACCTATAACCTGAGCTTCCTAGCTCCTAACGAGTTCGTAGAAGCCTGGGTGACGGACAAGAACGGTGCAAGCTTTAAGGTAGATGCGGGCTGGACGGATAACGCGGGCAAGGCCAGCTTTAGCCTCAATACTATCGGGATGCAACCCGGCAAGTATAGCGTTTCGATTATGGGACGGCGTAGCGAGGCTCTCGGCAATGCTGAAATGATTATCACTGCGCCCGAACTTACTCCAAATGATCTGACCCTTAATGCCGGAGCAAAAGTTAGCTTTGTGGCCGATTTTATGGCGGCGGGCGAAACCGGGACGGCCTGGTTGACCGGGGCGGATGGCAAGAGCGTTACCCTTGTCACCACCGATGGTCGCTCCAACGACAAGGGTCGCTACTCGGTCTACTTCGATAGTACCAACTTTGCTCCCGGCGCGTACACCTTATCGGTCTACGGCAATACCAGCAAGTTGCAGGCAAGCGCGAAACTGACTATTATTGCTCCAGCCCCCAAGCCGGACGCGAACAAGAATCAGGCCGCCCCTGCCCCGGCTTCGGTCACACCTGCTGCCCAGCCAGTAGCACCTAAAGCCGAAGCCCCTAAAGCCGAGCAGCCCGCTCCTGCCGCGCCGACCCAGCCCGCCTCGGCTGCTCCCCCGTCGGGCGACACCAAGCAGGCTGCTCCACCTAGCAACGATAACAACGGCGGCGGGACGCTAACCAATGGCACTCCGCCCACTAATGGCAACAACGATAAGGATAAGGGTAAAGACAAGGGCAGCACTCCTGCCCCTGCCCCAACCACCCCTGCTCCTGACCAAAAGCGTGCAAGGCCGTAACGGTTAGTTGTTAGAGGAGTTGTAGATAGAAAAAGTTGCGAGTTGCGAGTTGGAAGAACTTTCACCTCAGAGGACACAGAGAAATCTATAACTCGCAACTCAAAAAGGAATTCATCCACCAAGTTTGTACTAATTCACCAATGTCAACTCGACAACAAAGACGGCTCACGGGCCGTCTTTTTATTTGTTGTAGACCGTTACCGGGAAAAGTAGCTAATCCCCCGCTCCTTTAAGGGGCGGAACAATTACTCCAAGCCGAGTAGTTTTGGCAAAAACGTACCCAGAAAATAGCCGCCCAAGCCCGAAACTGTACCAACCAAAATTATCTCTAAGGCACTTATCAAAAGATTAGTTTTTGCCAGCTTGCCCCGAAATATTCCCAATGCTACCAAAAACAAAAAGCTCAGGCCCAAAGACACCATAAAAGCAGTCTGAATCGGCAAAAAGAAGTAGGCAATCAAGGGTACAATCGAAGCGATCATATACGAAACCGCAATCGTTATGCCTTCTACCAGCTTCACGGTTTTTGGCTCAAGTTCCAGCCCAAGTTCCTTTTCGACCATAGTTTTAGCGTAAGCTTCCGGGTTCTTTTGCAGCCGAAGGGCAATTACCTGAGCATCCTGCGGCTTAACCCCTTCGCTTTCCAGAATAGCCATAAATTCCTTTAGCTCGGCTTCGGGATGGCGTTTCATTTGTTCCAGCTCTTTTTCAACTTCGGCTTTCTGCACCTGCGCTTCGGATTTACCAGCAATAAATTCGCCCGCCCCCATCGAAAGTGCGCCGGCAAAGGCTTCGGCCAAACCCGCTATAATTACTGCTTTGGAATTGCCCGTCCCGCCTGCAACCCCGCTAATCACCCCCAGAGGCACCAGCAGTCCATCCAGCGAACCAAACACAATTTGACGGATACGTCCTAGCCGCTCAATCCGGCCTTTTTCGTCTTTTACCTCTTGATTACTATTGCTTTCCTGTGCCTCTACCGGGCGATTAGGCGGATTTTCAAACTCGGCATTAACTGGCATATAAATTCTGATTTCCTTTCGATTTAATTCAAATCAATATGATTTTTCCTTCAGGGTTTTTCCTTCTTTTTTTTTGTATTGTACTTTTTAGCAACACCTTTGTATACGCATAAACGTTGCCAGATATTAGAAGGAGTTTCGAGTTGCGAGTTTCAAGTTAGAAGAACTTTCACCACAGAGGACGCAGAGGATGCAGAGGAAAGAGGCATCCTTGTAGGATGT
This sequence comes from Chloroflexia bacterium, assembly GCA_038323095.1. GTDB lineage: Bacteria > Chloroflexota > Chloroflexia > Chloroheliales > Chloroheliaceae > L227-5C. Next base: position 5,401 of record JBBQGP010000214.1, read on the forward strand.
GGCTCTGCCCATTGATTTTCCCGGACATCAACTGGCAGAGCAGCATCCCACAGGGGAAATTTCCGTTAGAGTACAACCTTTCGGCCACTTCTACCTGAAAACCATATGGCAAAGCGTGTAAGCCATAGATATAATTTGGATTACAAAGGCTACCCGCTTAACAGCCTTGTAAACGTTCCTTTCAAACTTGCTCATTTAATTCACCTCCTTTCAAAAAAGTAATAGATTTTGAACAACCAAAATAAGCATTGAAATTTATTTTCAATACTAGGAAGACCTTATTCCTTATAGGGGATTGAGATAAAGTTTTAGTACAAACGCACTATTAAAAGATTATGATATTATTGGAGGAAATCCAGTTGAGGTGCCTTTGCAAAGCTAGTTAATAGCACCGCCGAAATTAGTTCTCTCGTTAGTCAATCGGGGAATTTTGTTTGAGGTGCCGCTATTCTGACAAATCTTAATACACTCCCTCAGTTGACAGTGACTGAAAGAATCTTTCATTGATGTGTAATGTAAAAGCTATGGAGAAGATTTTCTTTACTACTGAATACTTGTTACTTTCCATACATCCTATTTGATGAAATTTCCTAAACTAAAAACTCGCAATTCAACACTCCCTCAAAAGATTGTCGAAGGGTAAGTTTCTATGGTACACTGCATCGCAATTGAGCATAAACTTGGCAAAACTCAAAATTGACCAAGATTTTTATTCACACTTGAGCCAAAAATCAGAAAGGGATTCTTGATGGTGACGGTTGAAGAACTTATCGAATTGTACAAGTTTGAGCCTTTGCCAGTAGAAGGCGGGCTTTATAAGCTGACCTATCGCACGGAAGAACAAATTCCGGCCAACGCCTTACCCCAACCTTATAGCCGTTCTAAACCTTTTGGCACCGCTATTCTTTATCTATACACGCCTGAATATAACGGTTTTTCCGCCCTCCACGCTTTACCCACCGACGAAATTTACCATTTTTATATGGGCGACCCGGTGGAAATGCTCCAACTTTACCAGGATGGGCATAGCACACATATCACGCTCGGCCACGATGTGTTGAACGGGCAGCAAGTACAATACGTTGCGCCCACCGGAGTTTGGATGGGGTCGTATCTTGTGCCGGGCGGGAAATTTGCTTTGGTTGGCATGACTATGGCTCCCGGCTTTACCAACGACGATTACCTCGGCGGCGAACGCGAGGCACTTTGCCAAAAATACCCTGATGAAACTACCCTCATCCGCCGCCTGACCCGCCCCGAAGAACCACTTTATATGTAAGCCTCAAAATTCGCTTTGGAGAAAATAATGAATGCTCCGCCAGTAAAAGATTTGCTAAATTTTTCAGATAAAGTGGTGCTTGTGACGGGCAGCAGCAGTGGACTGGGGCAGGGTATTGCCTTGCGTTTTGCTGAGGCTGGGGCCAAAGTGGTAATTCACTATAATTCAAATCCAAATCAGGCTCAACAAACTGTCCGGCAAATCATCGAGGCGGGCGGGCAAGCTATCGCCTTTCAAGCTGACTTATCCCAACAAAGTCAGGTGAACCAGTTAATATCACAAACAATCGAAAAATTTACCCGTCTGGACGTACTTATTAACAATGCCGGAATTTACCCGTTAGCAAGCTTGCTGGAAATGAGTTTGGGCCAATGGGATAGCGTTATCAGCACCAATCTGAGCAGTGTTTTTCTTTGCACTCAAGCGGCGGCTAAACAAATGATTGAGCAGGGCAACGGCGGCGCGATAGTTAATATTAGCTCTATCGAAGCCGAAAACCCTGCTCCCTTGCACAGTCATTACAACGCCTCCAAAGCGGGCGTATTAATGTTTACCCGCTCTGCCGCTCAGGAACTCGGCAATTATAACATCAGGGTAAACGCCGTCGCACCTGGCTTAATCTGGCGGGAAGGATTGGAACAAGCCTGGCCGGAAGGCGTGGCACGCTGGCAACAAGCCGCCCCGCTTCAACGTTTGGGACAACCCGACGACATCGCCGATGCCTGCCTTTTCCTGGCCTCACCCGCCGCTCGCTGGATTACTGGTACCAGCCTCACCGTCGATGGCGGCGTGATGACCCACCAAATCTTTTAGCGAACTATTGAGCTTCCGAGTCCCGAATTGTTATATTGTTTTCCCCCCTTTGGAGTGCTAATATAGCTTTAGGACTTTGGCCGTTACTTGATAACTTTAGCACTACTCAGGAGGATATTATGCCACTGAAACGCCACATTTCTACCAAGTCAGTTCAACCACAAACCGCCCCGCCAGCCGCCCAGCCGGAAACTGCTCCCACCGGGCTGACCTCAAATACAATGTCGGTTATCCAGCGGGCCAAACTTAACCCAAATTCGCTTACCCCAAAAGAAGTGCTGCACTTGCAAAACACTATCGGCAATCGGAGCATTACTCGCCTACTGACTGGAAAAAACCAGGTTCGGCCTATCCAGCGTCGGATTGGTTTTGAGGTAGAAACTGGTATTCCTCTCACCAAAAAGGAGATACATAAGGGCAAAGACCGCTATCAAGGTCTGTTTGTGTCAGATGTAGGGGATGACCTTAAAATTGAAAAGGGCAAGCTATCCCCTGACCATATTCCGGGCGACCCAAAACATAAAGCAAGCCGAACCGAACGGTTCGAGGATTGGCCTATTATTGAACTTGTTACTGACCCGATTGACGATACTTTGCCCATCGATCAGTTTGAAGTAATTGCTAGAAAATGGATTGAGGCTCTTAAACTCATAAAAGCTACCGCTAAATCAAGCCCACCCGCCAAGCAATACAAGGACGATTATTATATTGGGTTGCCCACCGCCCAAACTTATAATAGCTGGGAGCGTATCGCCCCTCAAGTGACCGTAGGCGTACCATTGGATCAGGTAGGCAAAATTCTTTCCGGCTTCAATATAACAGGTGGCACAACCCCTCAATTCAATGCCGACAGGTATGGCAAGGAATCCCCCTCCAAAGCGAGTGGTATTATGCAGAACTTGCTCGACAAGTATCCCACCCACGACGGGGCAGGGGTTCAGGCTCTCAAGGGCTTGCTGGTATTGATGTGTAACTATTTGCTGGTAGGGAACGACCCGGCCATTGCCAATGTTATTTACATGAAAAATCGGCCTTCCAACATTTTCTATAAAACCAAGCTCTCCACCGTGCGGCAGAACATTATTAGCCAAAGCTTTCCAGCCGAAGTTTTAACCAAACCGAAAAACCTTGAATTTTTGAAAGAGCAAATACTGGCTGCTACCGGCAGAGACGGTGGTGAGGCGGTGTTTATCGAAGGACAACGTGTCCAAAAGGATGGGCTAAAAGGAATGGCTTCGACTGTTTCGGTGGATGATTGGCTGGAAGAGGTACTGAGCGGCACCGATGATTCAATCTTTGGCGAAATGAAGAACGAGTGGTCAACTGAAATTGCGCCTGATGCCAATAATGAAGTAATTATCGAATTACGCCGGATTGGTGACTTCGTGGTGCATAACAACTATAGTCTTGAAGATGACAAAGGCTTGCTGGACTTTATGAAGAAAGTCTATCTGGCGAATAAAGCCTACAAGCAGCGAAATTTATAATCCATCGCGGCGAAAAACTGGCGAATTTTGAAAACTCGTTGAAAATAGCGGCAAATTCGCCCAAAAATCTCTTGACATTGGTTGATTGCTGTAGTATCATTACAAAGCACTCAGGAGAAAGCGAAATAAACCGAAACAAAGTGCTACCAAGTGGATAACAAATTAGCACTGGTAATCGCGACATAATCCTGTAGTAACTGCAAAAAAGTACCTTAATAATTGAAGAGTGATAGAGAACAGCGTAGCATAATATGCTAACAAAGTAAGCCAATCAACATATTCATTAGAATGAAATTAACTTGATTTGTACTAGAATGCTAGTTAGTTTAACAAAACTAAAGAGTG
>JBBQGP010000215.1:0-9250 GCA_038323095.1 Chloroflexia bacterium
TACGTCAGTATTTTTCTTCAAATCTTCGACATCTTTGCCCGACACGCTGTCAATCACGTCAATATCACCGGTCTTGAGGTTGGTCAGGCGTACCGTATCGTCCACAATCGGGCGGTAAATCACTTTATCCAGATAAGGCAAAGCAGTTCCGGCAGCGTCTTTCTTCCAGTAACCCGCGTTTTTCTCAAGGGTCAAATGGTCGTCTTTTTTCCATTCAACGAACTTGAACGGGCCAGTCCCCGCCCCAACCGGGTTGCGTTGCAAATCCGCGCCAAGCTTCTGGATAGCGGCGGGCGATAGCATCATACCGGCTCGGTCTACCAGCGTTGCCAGCAAGGGGGCATTGGGAGCGGTCAGGCTAAATTTCACGGTGTAGGGGTCAACTACTTCGACTTTATCGATTGAGGCTAAATCGCTTTTGCGTACCGAACCATCCAGCGTTTTGTAGCGTTCGATATTAATCTTGACCGCGTCAGCGTTAAACTCAGTACCGTCGTGGAACTTTACATCCTTGCGGAGCTTGAAACTGTAGGTTTTGCCGTCCGCCGAAATATCCCAGCTTTCGGCCAGGGCTGGCACAATTTTCAGGCCGGAATCTACCGCCACTAGCGAATCAAACATGTTGTAAAAAACCTGTCGTTCGACGAACTGGCCGGAGAAAGCCGGGTCAAGCTTGCCCAATTCCGAGTTAAGGGCAACCCGCAGGGTACCGCCCGCTTTGCCGGGAGCAGCTTGTGCCGCCGCAGTCGTAGCCGCCCCTGCCTGAGCCGCCGTGGTCGCCCCTGCTGCCGTAGTCGCCGCAGCTTTGGCGGTAGTAGCTGCTCCTGTCGCCGCAGTAGTCGCTGCCGAACTAGCGGCAGTCGTGGCGGGGGCAGTGGTTGGGGTAGCATCGCCACAGGCTACCAATGCCAGAGCCGCCAGCACCAAAGCAGCAATGAGCAACCCAACACGCTTAAAATAGCGAGATTTCATTTTGTACTCCTCCTTAAAAAAACGTATAACCTAACGTAACCAGCGTCTTTGCGGGTAATAATATCTGAGGTTTTTTATCCGAAACCAATTTTTAAAGCTTTGCGAGCTTTGTCACAAGGAGAGATTTAGAGCTATTAGCCTAATTTATTTTGAGCTTTTCTTTGCTTTTGTCGGGCTATATTACAGATTTAACCAGAAATTAACAACTTACATCGCTAATTGTGCGAGATTTGTTCTAAACTTTAACCAGATATTAACTGGTTTGAAATAGTTTTAATCGCGTGCTATCATCTTTTTCCGTAAGCAAAAGCTTTTTTCACAGGAGCAATTAAATTGTATATTTTATTAACCAATGACGATGGCGTGGAAAGTCCCGGTATTTTGGCCCTTTACGAAGCAGTGGCGGCTGTGCCGGGTACAGAAGTAGCGGTAATCGCGCCTGACCGCAATTGGAGTATTAGCGGCCATAACAAAACTATGGACAGGCCGCTCCGCCTTAAAGAAGTAAAATGGCCCAATGGCGTTACTGTTCTAACCACCGATGGTACACCCGCCGATTGCGTTAGTTTGGCGTGGCTGGGAGTCTTACCGCATACGCCTGATTTGGTGATTAGCGGGATTAACACTGGGCCAAATCTGGGCGATGATGTTACCTATAGCGGGACGGTAGCGGCGGCAATGGAAGCCCATATCGCGGGTTGCCCGACCATTGCTATTTCACTGGATACTTTTGAGAACTGGATTTTTGAAACGCCCGCTCGTTTTGCCGCGCAACTGGTGGAACGCTTTATTCATGGTAGTTTGCCGCTTTCCGCCGAAACTTTCCTGAATGTGAACGTGCCGAATTTACCTTTTGAAGAGATTGCTGGCGTAGAAATTACCCGGCAGGGCAAACGGATTTATCAGGATATTCTGGTGAAAGGCTTAGACCCGCGAGGCCGTCCCTATTACTGGATTGGAGGCGAACGCCCTAGCGGTTACATGCTGGAAGGGACGGATTTTGAAGCAGTTATGCAGCGTAAAATTTCTATCACACCCATGATGCTGGATTTGACCAATTACAATCAATTAAAAGAGATGCAAAGCTGGCAATTCCAGTTTTGAGTGCTGAGGACTGAGTAATAAATTCAAGGTGATGCTCAGAGTTATAAATAGGAAAGAAGAATAACGATGGCTGAAAACAATGATGAAATAATAATTGTAGATTACCGAGAGGAATGGCCGGAGCTTTTTCAAACAGAAAAGCAATTGGTCGCGGAGGCTTTGGGCGATACTATTGCAGGGATTGAACATGTTGGAAGTACGGCAGTGCCGGGATTATCGGCCAAGCCGATTATTGATATATTGGTACTGGTTGAGAAACTAGAGTCGGGCTGGTTTTATGCCGGGAAGCTGGAAAAGCTGGATTATTTGTACTGGGACAATCCCGACCGGCCCGACCATTATTTTCTTAAAAAAGGAAGTCCCCGCACTCATCACATTCATATTATGGTAAGCAATAGTGTCGAACATTTGCGTTATGTTGCCTTTCGCGAGTATTTGCGAACGCACCCAGAAACAATAGCTGATTACGAGCAGTTAAAAAAGGAATTGGCCGAAAAGTTCCGGGATGACCGGGAAGCTTATACTGAGGCTAAAACTGAATTTATCAAGTCAATCGAAATCAAGGCTCAAAGAGGAGATTATGCAAAACGAAAATTATGAAACGATTTTGTTTGAAAAGCAGGGGCATCGGGCCAATCTTACGATTAACCGCCCTGACAAGCGCAACGCCTTAACCGGGCAAACTATCCGTGAATTGGTACGGGCCTTCGAGGATTGCAAGGCTGACCCGGAAATTCGGGTGGTAGTGTTGGCCGGGGCAGGCGATAAAGCGTTTTGTGCCGGAGCGGATTTGTCGGAGCAGCAACGTAGCGCGAACGAATACCAGCGTTATGTCGAACGGGAAACTTTTCTAAAATTATGGAAAATTGTGCCAAATTTGGGCAAGCCGGTAATTGCGCGGGTGCAGGGGCTGGCTTTGGCGGGTGGAATGGGGCTGGCGATTAACTGCGATTTCGTGATTGCCAGCGAAAACGCTCGTTTTGGTACGCCCGAAATTAACGTCGGGATGTTCCCCATGATGATTTCCGCCGTATTATTCCGCAATATGAGCCGCAAGAAAGCCCTCGATTTGATGTTTACGGGCCGCCAGATGGATGCTGCCGAAGCGGAACGGGCGGGGCTGGTAACGCGGGTCGTTCCTGCCGATAAACTGGAGGCGGAAGTAGACGCGCTGGCCGAAGAATTAGGGGCGAAAAGTCCGGCTATTCTTAAACTTGGCAAGGATGCCTTGTACAATTCCAGCGAACTTTCGTTCGCCGAAGCACTCGATTATCTTTCGACTATGCTTTCGATGACTATGATGACGGACGATTCCAAAGAGGGTTTGACCGCTTTTGTCGAAAAACGTAAGCCGGACTGGAAAGGACGTTAAGAAGCATTACTATCATTAAAGCTAGAGAAAATTGCGACAGCAGGCCGGTCAGTTACCTTCCCGGCCTGGTTCATAAAAAGTAAATTACACTCCTTCCCCTTTTTTCTTCACTAACTTCATTTATAGTAAAAATTGAATTCAATCGTGACAATAATGCTTCCCCTTTTAGTAGTAGATAAATTTGTAATAAAGTTCATAAAATGTAGGCTAATTGTAAGGCAAATTATAAGTTTTTTCATAAAATTTGTGGTATTATAAGTTACCAGAAGGGCAATTAAAAACGCTCTCCACGGGACACAAAATTGAAGTAAAGGGGTATTAGTTTATGACCGTCGAAAAATCTTTGAATCTACTGGAAGGGTTAGCACCAATCGTTGGGCTGCGTATTCGTGAATCGCGCACTGAAAAAGGCATGAGCCAAAAAGACCTGGTCGGCGAACGCTTTTCCAAAAGCTATATCAGCTCGATTGAGCGTGGTAAAATTACGCCTTCGCTCAAGGCCCTGGAATACATCGCCAAACGACTGGGTCTCAGTGTAGCTTATTTATTAACCGGGATACATCCCGGCCAGCAAAATGGTACTAACTCGGCAATGGCCCTGCTAGAAGAAGAGGATTCGCCGGCCCGTTGGGATTTGATGATTACCGAAGCCCGCGTTTTGCGGGAGCAACGTCGCTACGAACAGGCTCGTTCACTCCTGCTTACCAAAATTCGGGTACGTCAGTTAGGAGTAGAGCAGCTAAAACATTATCACTTTACTCTGGCTCAACTTTATCTCGACTTAGACGCTTCTAACGAGGCTTTACCCGAACTGGAAGCCGCCCGCGATTTGGCCGACAAAACCAGTGATGCCGAAATGCTGGCCCGTGTCCGTCAGCTACTCGGCACAGTTTACATGTTGCAGGGCAAGCCGGTGCTGGCAATTGAGCAACTGCGCGGAGCTTTACAAGCCATCGAAGCCGGGCTTATCAAGGATTTTCATTTCAAGCTGTCGGTTTATAGCAATCTGGCGAATCTGCACCATCAGCATAGCGACGAACGCGAGGCGGTTTCAATGTACCGGGAAGCCTTGCGGGTAGCCGAAGATAGTTCCAGCCCCGAAAAATTGGCTAACCTTTACTGGAATTTGGCCGCCTCTTACCGCGAAAATGGCAATTTACCCCAGGCTCGGCATTATGCCACCCGCAGCCTTTCTCTATATGAAAGTTTGGCGGATTTACGGGTGCTGGCCGAACTGCGGGCCGGATTTGGGGTAATCATGATGGAAGCTCGCCAATTCGACGAGGCCGAGCAGCAATTTTTGATGGCTCTCAAACTAGCCGAAGAACAAAATAACACTCAGGCTCAAGCAGTAGCTACCATGCATCTGGCCGATTTGTATCTGGAACGGGGCGAGGTGGAAAAGGCCCGGCAATACAGCGATACCATGCAAACCCAGCTTGAAGCAACCGACCCATTTACACGCGGTCAGGCTTACAGCAGCCGGGGCAGCTTGCTGTCAGCTTTGGGTGATAACGACAACGCCATTTTCAATTTTGAACAGGCTGTCCAGCTAATCGAAAAAACGCCTGCCAAAGAGCTTTTGAGCAAAATTTACTTTCGGTACGCCCGCGCCTTGAGCGCAAAAGGTGAAGCCGTCCACGCCGCCGAAATGTTCGAGCGGGCCTATCGCCAGCTTGGTCGTCCTGGCCTTGTCGCCGAACGCTAGGTAAAATTTTGGCAAGGTCAAATTAGATTATTACTTAATTAGAGCCTATCCCAACTGGCCCGTATCTGTTGTGGGACATTGCTCCCCCAATGGACAAAATCACGACCTGTTGGGATAGGCTCTTTTATAAAGGCGGATTTCCTTTCCCTCTAATCCCGATTTTATCCCAACCGTCTCTACAGAAACAGAATTCTTTACTAATTATAGGTCTAGCTTATATCTGCCAAATGTGTTATGCTTTAAGCAATTATCAGCGAGATATTAACTTGTGCCTTTATTTTGTTACAGGTAGTTGCTTATCTTAATGTTTATTCTTTCAAATTAACTTAATACGTCAAGACGGCAGGTGTAAAATGTCCGAAGGTACAACTGAAGCTTTATTTCAGCTTATTGTAGTTGGGTCGTCTGCCGGGGGCATCGAAGCTTTATCACAGCTAGTCTCTTCCCTGCCAACCCCCTTCCCGGTGCCAATTGTAATTGCCCAGCATCTCGACCCTAATCGGCCCAGTCATTTAGCCAAGATTTTGAGTCGTCAATCTCAACTGCCGATAGTAATTGTGGAGCAACACGAAAAACTCCACCCCGGCACAGTTTATGTAGTACCCTCTAATAAGCACGTAGCTATTAACGACCACGAGGTAAGTGTCTTGAACAATGGTCAAGGACGGCCCAAACCCTCGGTTGATTTGTTACTTAGTAGTGCTTCCCAGATTTATGGCGAAAAATTGATTGCCGTAATTCTAACTGGAACTGGTTCAGACGGTAAATTGGGAGTACGCGCGGTTCACGATAACGGCGGGACAGTTTTGGCTCAAAACCCGGCTACCTCCGCTTATCCGGGCATGGCCCAGTCTCTTGACCCTGACAATGTAGACATTGTGGCCGATTTACCCCAAATTGGCCCGCTTCTTTTTGATTTGGTCAAAGGCAAAAGTGTACCAGACCAACCCAATACCGATTCAGAGCTTGAGACATTTTTGGAGCAATTACGAGCCTATAGTGGAATCGATTTTCAGACGTATAAGCCCGGCACTATCTTACGTCGCTTGCAACGCCGGATAGTCGCGACCAATTGCAGCAATCTGGAAAGCTATAAAGTATATCTTCAGGATCACAGTGAGGAGTACGACCAGCTAATAAGCAGTTTTTTGATTAAGGTCACTGAATTCATGCGCGACCCGGAGTTATTCACCTGGTTGCAGGAACAAATTTTACCCCGCTTGATTGAGCATAGCCGTAGTAACAATAATGAACTACGCTTATGGTCGGCGGGTTGTGCCACTGGTCAGGAAGCTTATTCTCTGGCAATTCTGGTTTGCGAGGTATTAGGCGATAAAATCAAGGATTTTAATATTAAAATCTTTGCCACTGATGTAGATGTAAATGCAATTGCTTTTGCCCGGCGCGGCCTTTATCCGGCCCGTAGCCTCGACAAGCTACCCAAAGAACTGGTAAAACGTTATTTTACGCCAGAACGCGATGGCTATAGTATAAAAAAGCGGGTTCGGGAATTAGTGGTTTTTGGTGAACACGATTTGGGCCAGCGTGCGCCTTTTCCAAAAATTGATATGGTGCTATGCCGCAACGTCCTGATATATTTCAATCGGGAACTTCAGCAGCACGCTCTGGAACTTTTCGCCTTTGCCTTGCGTGATGAGGGTTATCTGGTGCTAGGCCGTAGCGAGACTACCGGCCCACTGGCGGAGCTATTTGCTCTGGAAGAAGAAGCAGGACAGCATGTTTATCAACGTCAGGGCCAGCGTCGCCTGACTCAGCCCCTTGCTCTGAAAAATAATCGGCCCTTAACCTCTTCTCGCGGCACAGGATTGCAGCGACGACAAAGCGATGACCGCAGTTTGTTTCAGATGCAACGCGAGGTACAGCAAAACCGGGCGGCTAAAGATAATTTGCTTCTAAAATTGCCAATTGGTGTAGTGATAGTAGATGACCACTTTGATATTCAGGAAATTAACCATGCTGCCCGTCGTCTTCTCTCGATTTATACTGTCGCAATTGACCAAGATTTGGTTCATCTGGCCCAATATTTACCAGCCCGTGAATTAGGGTCAGCCATTACCAAAGCTATTCAGGAAAACATCGTTACTACTCTGGAACGAGTAGAAGTGCCTCATCTGACCAGTAATGAACCTACTTTTCTGCAAATTAGCTGCTACCCCCACCCCGCCGAAGCTATTGGCGAGGAAAACGTTGCTAACAGGAGCTACAGCCTGATTTTGATTGACGACATCACTGCCCGGATTAAAACCCAGAATCAGTTGGAACAGGCCGATTTACAGCAAATACAACAGGCGGCGGATTTGGCCCAAAATGTAGCTGCCTTTGAAAGCTCTAATACTACACTGGCGCAACGTAATCTCGAATTACAGCAAAGTAATGTTGAATTAACCGCCTCCAAAAATCAGGTGGAGGAAGTTGCCCAACGTAATGCCCAGCAAATAACTGCTTTAGTGGCCGCTAACCAAAGCTTGCTCGAAGCTAACGAAGAACTAACCCTAATTAACGCCAATTTACGCACCAACTGTGACGAATATTTAATGCATGTTGAGGAAGCACAAGCCGCTATTGAGGAAAGTGATACTCTTAACGAGGAAATGCAGGCCACTAATGAAGAATTGGAAACTCTTAACGAAGAATTACAGGCCACTATCGAAGAATTAAATACCACCAATGCCGATTTGCTGGTTCAGACCGAAGAACTACGCCAGCGCACCGAAGAACTAAAAGCGCAGGAGCAACAAACTGATAAGCAACGCGCCCAGTTAGAGGCAATACTGATAAGCATGACCGACGCGCTGGTAGTGGTTAACTCTAAAGGTGAGGTGTTGCTTAACAATGCGGCTTACCGGCAAAGTTTTGAAACTGTACCTGACCAAATCTTAATAACCGCATCCGGCGACAGACCACTTCAGCAGGCGGAATTACCTTTAAGCCTGGCCGCCAAAGGTGAAGCTTTTAGTATGGCTTTTAGCTTCAAACTGCCCGATAATAGTTTACGTTGGTGGGAAGCACTCGGTCAGCCAATAAATAATAACGGCCTGACAAATGATAATACAGTAGTAGTGTTGCGCGATATAACCGAGCGAAGTTTACGGCAGTTAGAGGGGCAATTTTCATCTATGGTTATTCACGAAATACGCACCCCTGTAACTGTTATGAGTGGCTATATCCAGTTAATGGCTGGTTGGCTGACAAAACAAGGGGAAAAAGATGAGAAACCACACAACTATATCCGGCAGGTTCTTCTTCAGATGGAGCGTCTGGAACGTTTAATTAATGACATGCTAGATTTTAGCCGGTTACAAAGTGGCAAATTCAATATGGATTTTAGCCCGGTAAGGCTTGATAGTTTGCTAGAGCAAGCAGTCGAAGTTGGGCAAATGTTGACCAGCCAGCAGCTAATCGAACTTGAGCAGTCGGGCGAACCCTTGTTGATTAAAGCCGATGCCCAGCGCATTTTGCAGGTAATCTTTAATTTAATAAGCAATGCCCGAACTCATGCCCCTCAAAGCCCCAAAATTGTGCTAAGGTTGCGAAGGTTGGATAACAATCAGGCGGAAATTAAAGTACAGGATTACGGGCCAGGTATCAAAGCGGAATATCTCGCTAATATTTTTAGCCGTTTCTATCAGGTTAGTCGTACTGACGAAAAATTTAGCAAGGGGCTAGGTCTAGGTTTGTTTATTTCTCAGGAAATCGTAGTAGCACACGGCGGTACAATCAGGGTCGAATCAACCGAAGGCATTGGCACGACTTTTATCATAAATTTACCCCTTTCAGCTTGATATGAAGAGATTACAAGCGAAAAATTTGCGCTATGTGTGCTAACAGACAGACCACTTTCTTTATTCAGGTTATTCTGAAAGAGTATGGCACTATCGGGCGATTGTCCGACCTGAGCTATCTTTCTGGAAATATGACACAGGAAATAACCGAACCTGCAAAATCGGTTGCTAATTCCTGAGAAAAAGGTAAATTTATGAGCTTATTTTTTACAAAAAGAGGTAAAGTTGACCGCTGGTACATCGAAGCTGTGAAACAGCTTAACGATACCTATTACAACTCGAAAGACACCG
>JBBQGP010000216.1:0-9136 GCA_038323095.1 Chloroflexia bacterium
ACTCCTGTTTCTGGCACTATCTTTAGTGACGGGTTTGAGGCAGGCAATGCGGCGGTGTGGGCTTCCAGCACCGGGCCGATTAGCGTTACTAACGCGGCAGCCCTGAGCGGGAACTATGGCTTGCAAGCTGTTTTAAGCGGCAATACTCCCGGCTATGTAGTTAGTAATTCTCCGGCTAACGAGCTGAATTACAATGCCCGCTTTTACTTTAACCCCAATAATACCGGGACGGGTACCGGGCAGCACGACATTTTTAGCGGGTCGAACAGTGCCGCCAAAGTGCTTTTCCGGGTACAGTACCGCAAGACCAGCACAGGGGTATTGCAAGTACGCGGTCTGGTGGTAGATATTAACTCGGTCACGACCAGCACTAACTGGTACACTATTTCCAATGCGGCGCACGCGGTGGAAATAAGCTGGCATTCGGCGGGCAGTGCCAGTTTTAGTTTGTACATAGATGGTACAGTCAAACAAACTTTGAGCGGTTTGAATACCAGTGGCTATCTGCTAAAGCAGGTGCGGCTTGGGCCATCCGCCAGTTTGAATTCCTCGACGACGGGAACTGAATATTTTGACAATTTCAGTTCTACCAGAGGAACTTTCATCGGTCTATAACCTTTTCTCATCTTAGCCCGTCTCCTATTCAAGGACGGGCAATTCACTTCATCAGGGACAGCTTCTGGCTTGTATTCACAGGTAGAAGCTCAAAGGTTTGAGTATAACCCACTCAAACCTTTTTATATTCCCGCGTTTATAGCTTTGAAGTGCTGAGGACTGAGGACAAAAATTGCCCCGTCTCCTTGTTAAAGGAGACGGGGCAAAGAAAGTTGTAAAACTTAGTCTGCGCTGGCGTTGACTTTGGTTTCGCTGGCAAAGGGCAGACGAGTATCGTCCTTGCCTTCGATGAAATCTTCAACCATTTTGCGGGCAATATCATCGTGATATTGTACTGGCGGCGACTTCATAAAGTAAGCACTCGGCCCAGCGATAGTTCCGGCGATACCGCGTTCGAGAGCGAGCTTGGCGCAACGAATCGCGTCAATAACTACACCCGCGCTGTTTGGGCTATCCCAAACTTCCAGCTTGAGTTCGGCCTGAATCGGCACATTGCCGAAGGTCGTGCCTTCCATACGAATGAAAGCAAATTTGCGGTCAGTCAACCAGGGAACGTAGTCCGACGGGCCGACGTGAACGTTTTTGTCTTCCATATGCTGATTATCAAGCTGGCTGGTCACGGCGTTAGTTTTGGAAATCTTTTTGGATTCCAGGCGTTCACGCTCCAACATATTCATAAAGTCGGTGTTACCACCAATATTTAGCTGGTAAGTCCGCTCCACTTTAATACCGCGTTCTTCAAACAAACGGGTCAAGGCGCGGTGGGTGATAGTCGCCCCAACCTGGCTCTTGATGTCGTCGCCAATAACTGGCAAACCTTTCGCCAAGAAGCGACGCTGCCAGTATTCTTCGCGGCCAATAAAGACCGGGATGCAGTTAATAAGGGCTACTCCAGCTTCAAGGCACTGCTCGACATACCATTTGGTTGCCATTTCGCTACCTACTGGCAAATAGTTTACCAGTACATCGGTTTTGGTATCGCGCAAAATGCCGACAATATCGGCTGTCGGGCCAGGAGCTTTGGTAATAATCTGGCTCAAATATTTGCCCAAACCATCGTGGGTCATACCCCGGTGAACTGGCACGCCCAAGTGAGGTACATCGCTAAATTTAATAGTATTGTTCGGCTCGGCCCAAATCGCCTCGCTTAAATCCTTGCCAACTTTGGTAACATTAACATCAAAAGCAGCACTAAATTCAATATCGCTAATGTGATACCCGCCCAGGCTGACGTGCATCAAACCGGGTACGAATTCGTTTTCCTTCGCGTTCTTGTAAAACTCTATACCCTGTACCAGCGAAGAAGCGCAGTTACCCACGCCAACAATCGCTACCCGAATCTTCTTTCCAGACAAGTTGCCTTGCTCCTTTCTCAAAAACCAAATTTCTTAATCCAAGTTGCCCTTACCGCTTGTAATATAAAGTATATTTAAATAAGGGATTATGCTCTCACGGCTACACTGCCACTAATGGTGAATTTTCTCACTTTACCCGCCTATTGTCAAATTTCGTCTCCACACCCCCTACGCCTAGCCTGACTTTCAAAATTTTCTGCTATAATCTCAAGGTCAGTTTAAGCAAGGCCAAAGTATTATTTACAAGGAGCAAAATTAAGAATGAGCAAGGAAAATTGTTTGTTTTGTAAAATTGTCGCCGGGCAAATTCCCGCCGCTAAAGTTTATGAAGATGAACAGGTATTAGCCTTTATGAATTTGCAGCAGATCCAGCCCGGTCATACTCTGGTTATTCCCAAAAATCATTATGAAAACGTCTTTGACATTAACGACGAAACTCTTACCCATGTTGCCCTTACCTCCAAACGTCTTGCCAGTGCCATTAAAGCCGCTTTTAACGCTGAAGGTATTCAAATGCTTCAAAACAACGGCTCAAGTTCCTGGCAAAGCGTCTTTCATCTGCATCAGCACGTTATCCCACGCTACCAGGGCGATGTAGGCCAAAACCTTTACGCTATCTGGACAAGCGGGGTAGCGGCCAGCCCTGAAGAACTAGCCAGCAACGCCGCCAAAATTCGCGCTCAGTTATAGAATTTTTAGCGATTAGTTAGCATTAAATCCAGCATGGTAAAGTAAAAGCCGGAGTGCTTTGGTTTTAGCACAAAATAATCAGTCAGAAGCTAAAAACTGCTATGACTGCCAAAATTCACTTCGGTTAGCTTTATGCAAATACTATGCCTGAACAAAAATATTAGCTTGCCAGACGGGTGGCTTCCTGGGCTTTTTGGAGGGCGGAGCGAAGTTCTTCAACCAGGCTATCAAGTTGAAATGGTTTGAGGGTATCAAGCTGCTGGCTTTGTTCGACCAAACGGTCACGCAAGTTGCGGGCTTCAATGTACAAATTATTGGCCTTAACCGGGACGCTTTTTTGGCTATTAATTGTAATCCGGGCCAGTTGTACCGCTTCCTGCAACTGGTGCAAAGTCTCGCGGGCCGCCATTCGCCCGGTCTTGAGCTTCTCAACTTCGTTAGCGGCCTGCGTGACGGTAATTTCTATCAGGCTGGTCGCTTCTTTGGAAAGGCGCAAGCAAGTTACCCATTGGGGCGGAGTAGCACGGCTGGCACGACGGGCCTCGCCAATGCGCTGGACGGCGGCTTGTAAATAAGTATTGGGGTCATCACTCAAAAGGGCGGCGCGGGCGGTCAGGGTTGCTTTGGCCTCGTTCAATTTGCGTAAAGCTTCATTTAGAGCCTTTGCCGCATCCTGCTCGGCGCGGGCGAAATCTGCTCCGGCAATTTTTATCATCCCGATTTTGGATTGACTGCTCTCGAACAAACGGCGGGCGCGATTAGCTAAATCATCACCCTCGCGGTAGCTTTTGCGAGAAAGGGCCTGCCGTGCGCCGTCCACCAACTGCCCGCCAGTGCTTAACTCGCGCTGGGCAGTGAGCAAGGCGGCAGAAACTTCGGGAAAGTTTTCTGCTCCGGCCTCGCGCATTTGCTCCACCAAACTTTTTACTTCGCTGAATTCGGCCTCAGTTTCCAAACGGTGACGCTGGGCCAGCTCGATATTGCCGCCCGCAGTCTGGCGCGGTTTATCCAGTTCGGATTTTTTGGCGCGGGTTTCCTGTAGCCAGTGGCGCATTTCGGCGGCCCGGCTTTCGATTCGTAAGGCTGGTTGCACCAAATCAAATTCCTGACGATAATCGTTAAGACGTTCTGGTACAGGGTGAGCCTGAATTTCGTTAATATCGCGGAAAAGATTGTCCATAACCGCTTGAGCGCGGTCTAACACGCTTTTAAGGGACGCAAAATCGGCGGGCTGGTAATCGCTCGCCTCTAGCTCTAAGGCTAATTTCAAATCTTCCAGTTCAGTATTCAAATCGGTAACTGAGGCGGAAGCGGTCATGCGCCGTTTATGAACTGCCTCAGCTCTGGCTCTGGCTTCCTTTACCCCCGGCATCCATTCCATTTGTTTAGTTTCAGGTTTCAGGTTTCAAGTTGTTAGAGTCTAGTCCAGTAAGATACTGCTCCGCGATAGATTTTATTTGTTAGTTTCAGGTTCCTAGTCCCAAGCCTTTAGAACCTGAAACCTGAAACTTGAAACTTTCTTTAGCTAATGCGAACTTGAATACTGTAGCGCGTACCGACGCGAATTACATCGTTGTTATTGAGCTTCATAGCTGAACCGGGTTCCATATCGCGCCCGTTCAGGCTTGTACCGTTGGAACTTTCCAAATCCTGAGCGTAAAACTGATTATCGCTGGTGTCCTGCCAGATAGAAAGATGGCGACGGCTGGCCGCTCCGTCATCCAGATTCAAATCAGGAAAGACGCGGGTTTTGGCATCCTGTCGGCCCAGCAACAATTCACGGCCCTTGTATTCTATCACTTCATCGCCATAAGGCCCAGCCACATGGAGTTTGAGGGCAGTTGGGTTAGCGACAGCCGTCGGAGCGGGAGCAGAAGCCGGGTCAGGCGTGGCCGCCGCCGCCGGGAAGCCCGCCGCTTGAGCCGGGTCAGTCGCCGGAACAGCCCCAAACCCGCCGTTACCAGCCAGAGCAGGGTCAGGGTCAGGCTCAACCGCCGCAAAGCCATTGCCGTTTGCCGTTGAAGCAGGCGCGGGCGCGGGCGCAGGGTTAGCCGAAGTTGATGAAGCTACAGGCGCGGGTTGAGCGGGGGCGGGGGCGGGCGGGTCTATAGGCGTTCCGGCGGAAAAAGCCTTGTCCCAATCGTCCGGCGATAATTCGGGCTGCTTGGCCTGAGCCGTAGCGGATACCGCCGTAGCTTGAGCCGGAGCAGCCGGAGCAGCCGCCTGATTAGTGTTAGCCGCAGCTCCGGCAGGGTGATTGGCGGGTAACTTGCTCAAATCCGTACCACAGTTAAAACAAAACACATCGCCCACCGCATAGGGGGCTTTGCAGGTCGGGCAAACCAGTTCATCCGAAGCAGCCGTTACGTGCGCGGCGGCGGGCGTGGCAGAAGCGGCAGGGCTTGCTCCTGCTCCGGCAGCGACAGGCAAGGGCAGTTGCGCCCCGCAATTCTCACAAAATTCGGCATCGTCCGGGTTCTTGAACTGGCATTGCGGACAAGTAATTGTCATCGAAACAATCTCCTTTGGGAAGTTGCGAGTTGCGAGTTGTTAGTGTTAGATAAGTAGCTATTTTATGGATAAAAGGTTTCTAATCCCTATATAATGGGATTGGATAAAATCAGAATTAGAAATATCTCCTACCTCTAACCAGCAACCTGATTAAATCTTTCTTATCTAACAACTAACAACTAACAACTAACAACTATTTCAAGCGGGTAGTTTTACCGCTATTAATGGCGACGCTTTTCTTTTCGACTTCGCTGGCGTTTTTGTTAAGGCGAACCGTTCCGTTGGCCTCTTTTACTACCAGTTTATTAAGCATCTGGGTCATATTTTCGTTGCCAGTTTGCTGGCTGAGTTGCAAAGCCTTGCCTAGCATACGGGTAGCGCGTTCGTTATCGCCCGTAGCCAACGCCGCCTGACCTTCACGTACCGCCTGGCTGAGTTCTTCCTGATTGGTGTAATGGGCCACGTGCGGGTCAATTTGGGCGGCTTGTTGCGGGTTGTCCGTCCATTGGGCGAAGACCCAGCCTTTGCGCTCGGTTTTTTCTTCCTGCTCACCCTTGCCCGGTATAGTATAAACCATGCTGGGCCGTACCATCAAAAACTGGTTGCCGGGAGCATAAGCCGGAACTTCCAGTTCGACCAAATAATCACGCTGGTCGCTTTGGGCCAACGCCCCGAAAGTTACCTGCTGGACACGCGGGCTATTAGAGTCAGCGACGGGCTGCAAGTTGATAATGCTGGGGAAAACTTGCTGGAAAGCTTTAATTGTAACGCCCTGCGGTGTCCACAAATTCAACTTTACATCGGTGACAGCCGTTTTTTGCATCTGGGAGAAAGCGGTAGAGAAAGCCGCCGCCACCTGATTGGGAGAAGGAATAATATCGGCATCGCCCTGGGTCTGGTCGGCGATGTGGCGCAATTCGTTTTCGTCCCAATCTGTACCGATACCCCATGCACTGATTTGTAACTGAGTTTCCTTACATTGTTGCACCGCCCGGTCTAGCACTGGCCTTTTTTCGCCTTCGTTTTTACCGTCGGTCAAAAACAAAATTTTGCGGGCGCGACCTGTGGCCGAAGCCATTTCTTTGGCAACCGCGTTCAGCCCGGTAGACATACAAGTCCCCCCGTTGCTGTAAATCCGGCGGATAGCCTGAACTGCCTGGTTTTTGTTGTCGGGGGTGGCAGCCATCGGCGGGACAATCATGGTAGCCGTTTCATTAAAAGTTACCACCATAAAAGCGGTGCTTTCGTCGGCGGCTTGCAACACCCGGATAGCGGCATCTTTGGCCGCTTCGATTTTCTGGCCTTCCATCGAGCCGCTACGGTCAATTACAATCCCTAGCGCAAGCGGAACAGGCTTACTACCAGCACTGTCAGCATTTACAGTAATCGAAAGCACTGCCTGCATATTGGTCGTGCCAGTTTTCAAATATGGATTTTGATAGGCCGAAACATCAAACATGTCTAGCTCCTTTTAACTCAAGTAACAAAACCCTAATTTATTACCTGTTACTTTTAGACAAGCCGCCAGGGTGCGACCTTGAATTTCTGTCGGACAATTTCCTCACGGCGCGGGTCGTTCGGATTACGGTTTAAATAGTCCTGATAGCTTTTTTCGGCCAGCGTGCCTAGCTTACGGCGGCTGGGCGCAGTTGTATCGGTATCGTCCAGCCCGTGATAGGGCATGGCAAACTGTTGAGGCATTTTGCCCTGTCTGCTCAATTCCCAGGCTTCCCGGTAAAAATTGGCTCGCGCCAGCAAAAGCTGAGGCGTATCCACCCCGGTTTGTACCAGACGGCGTAAAGCTTTGGAAACCTCGCCCAACTCTTTTACGCTTTTGTCGGGCTTTTCGTATAAGTAAATATCGCAAACCCGCAATTGAGCCTCGGTAAATTTGGCCGAAGTTTCGCTGACATTAATCAGGGAAAGTGCCGCCCCATCGTAATCTTTTTGCTGTAAGTAAGCGTCTGCCGCCCCAAAAATCGCTTCAGTGTTGGCAGGGTCGGCCCGCATTACCAGCGCGTACATATCGGTAGCTTCTTTAGTATTGCCAAGCTTGGCACTAACCCGCGCCAGCGACAGCAAGGGTGGCAATTCTCCCGGCAAATCCTGCACCAGTTCGTTATACTGGTCACGTGCGGCGGCCAAATTCCCCTGTGCCTCCAAAAGTCGCCCGGTATACCAGGCAATTTTCCAGTTATTCGGGTCAATCCGTTGCACACGAGTAATATTTGCCAGAGCTTCCGAATATTTGCCGCTTTCGATTGCAATTTCGGCCAATCGCAAAAGGGCATCAGCACTATTTGGGTTTTGACCCAACGCCTGATTATAAAACATCAAGGCACTGGTACTGCTACCTTGCTTGAGCGCGGCATCGCCTTGCCGGAGCAAATCAATCGCCTTGTCGCTTTCGTCCAGTTGGGCCAAGCCTTTGCCGCCCAGTGGCCCGCTAGTAGTTGCCAAGTTGCCAGTAGTCGCAAACATCTTGCTATTAATTGGCGCACCGGGCTGACCACCCGTAATTACCCGCAAGACCCCTTCTAATTGGGAAGCCATCCCCTCGGCGGTCTGGAAACGACGGGCCGGAACAGGATTTGTGCCTTTAACCAGAAAGCGATAAAGAGCCGGGTAATCCCGGAAGGATTTGTAATGCTCGGCTGGTGGTACACCAAATTTGGGATTACCTAAATCCATCCAGCTAACCATATAAGCCAGCGAACGGCACAGCGTATACAAATCGGTTTCGGGGGAAGGGTGCTTGACCGCTTCGGGGGCGTAAAACCCTTCTGTCCCGTAAACCGCTTCCGGCTCTGGCTCGTAGTGAATAACTGTTCCCAAATCAATTAGTTTTAATTGGGTCGAGCCGTCTTTTAATTGCTCAACCATAGCGTTTTGGGGCTTGAAATCGCAATAAACCAAGTTTAGCTTGTGCAAATAAGCAAAGGCGGGCAAAATCCCCATAATGTAGCGAATGGCGGTGGCCGGGTCAAAGGGTGCGTTCTGGTTTTCCATTAGTTGATGCAAGGTTTCGCCCTGCACATACTCCATAACGATATAACCATCCGTCCCAACCGTCACAAAGTCATAAATCGAAACAATGTTGGGATGCTTGACCGCCGCCAAAAACTCGCGTTCTTTAACCGCCTGGGCCGCATCCGTTGGGTCGTCCGATTGCAAAATAGCCTTGATAACTACTTTACGCTTGAGTTGCTTGTCTTCGGCCAGAAAAACCGCCCCCATCCCGCCCTTGCCGATTACGCGGGTTACAGCATAGCGTCCGTCCGCCCCAATCGTGCTGCCTACGTCAATTTTGAGGCGTGAATGCAAACTCTGGTTTGGCATTTGTCCTGAAGCGGTCGGGCGATTGGTCAAATTAACGCTGACAAAATTATAACCGCATTTCCGGCAAAATTTGTCGTTGCTTGGTACAATATTGCCGCAGCGCGGGCATTTTACGATAGTCAAACCAGCCGATGACGGAGCAGCCGCTAATACCGGGGCAGAAGCCGCCACACTTACCCCGCCCAATTCTGCACCGCAATTTTCGCAAAATTCTTCGTTGGCCGGGTTCGACGCATTACAGTTTGGGCAAATTTTGGTGGCGGAACGTGGCGGAGCGGCTACTCCAATACTACCCGCGCTGGCACTGGTTGCCACTGCCGAAGTGCTGGCAACGGGAGCATTTTTGTTTTTAAGCTCAACTCCGCAGTTCTCGCAAAAGTCGTCGCCGGGTTTAACCGGGCTACCGCAGTTAGGACATTTCATAATATAGTTAAACTCTTTCCACCTGAACTACGATTACACTTACATTATCCGCGCCACCGTTGCGGCAAGCCAGCGCGACCAATTCGTCGGCGGTGGCCTGCGGGCTATCCAGTGATAAGATTCGTTCGGCAATTGCTTCATCGCGGGCCATCTCCCACATTCCATCTGAGCAAAGCAAGAGCCAATCTCCCGGCACAAGCTCC
>JBBQGP010000217.1:0-9099 GCA_038323095.1 Chloroflexia bacterium
TGGCTAACGGTAGATGGCGGGCAAAGCTGGATTCCGCAGCAGCAGCAACTTGGCGACGATACCCGCCGCCTTTCAATCAAACTCGCCAAAATTAATCTGGCGACAAAATGAGGAAGCTATGACAGGCACTTCCGGCAAGAACAAGAATAAAACCGAAGAAAAGTCAGGCACTAACACTAAGCTAAACGGTAAAAAACCCAAACAGCCACCCAAACGACGCGGGCGGGCCGGACGCACTATACTTTTGGCGGGTGGCGCACTTGGGGCGATTGGCTACGGGGCTTGGCAAGCCGGACGCACCCGCTTTAGCTCGAAAATTAGCGGTAAATTGGCTTTGCCGGGCCTGAAAGCTGAGGTCGAGGTTATCCGCGATAAATGGGGCGTTCCCCATCTTTACGCCAGTAGTATGCAAGATTTGATGTTTGCTCAGGGCTTTGTACAGGCCCAAGACCGCTTCTGGCAAATGGAGTTTCAGCGACGTTTGGCGGCTGGTCGTCTTTCTGAAGTTGTGGGTGAAGCGACTTTGCCCTATGACAAAACTTTCCGCCGCCTGAATTTGAAAGCTTGCGCTGAGCAAGATTACAACGCTATGTCGGGTGAAGAACGGGGTTTGCTTTTGCACTTCTGCGAAGGGGTAAACGCTTTTCTGGCCCAAAAGAAATTGCCTATCGAATTTTCGATTTTGCGCTACAAGCCGGAGGAATGGCAACCACTCGATTGCCTGATATGGTCAAAAGTGATGGCAATCGCTCAATCGCTTAATTTTGATACGGAACTGATTCGGGCCATGCTGGTGCAAAAAGTTGGGGCGGAAACTGCCGCCCGGCTTGAGCCACTTGAAATCGAAGATTTGCCTATGATTGTGCCGATGGGCGTAGATTATAGCGGGGTGGATTTCGATACGATTTTGGCCGAATTTGAGCGGCTGCACGAAATTGGCGGCTTTGCCGGAGCAGGGGCGGGTAGCAATGCCTGGGCGGTGGACGGCTCGAAAAGTGTGACGGGCAAGCCGCTTTTGGCCCACGACCCCCATATTTCGACCACTATGCCGGGGGTTTGGTACGAAATGCACCTGAACGCGCCGGATTTCGAGGTAGCCGGGGTCAGTATTCCCGGTATTCCCCTGATTATCATCGGCCATAATCGGCATATTGCCTGGGGTATTCCCAATACTATGTCCGATTTTCAGGATGGTTTTATTGAAAAAGTAGACCCGACCAACCCCAAACGCTACGAATACCGGGGCGAATGGCGCGAATTTGAAAGCTGGCACGAAGAAATCAAAATCAAAAGTAAGCCCAGCTTTCACAAGGAATTTTTCCGCTCGGTACACGGGCCAATTATGTCTGACTTTAACCCGAATATTGCCGAAAACGAAGCTGGCACACCCGAAAAGCCTGTGGCGGTTTGCTGGACGCTTTACCAGACTTCGCGGGCGTTCCGGGCTACTTTCAGGCTGAACAAGGCTCATAGTTGGCAAGATTTCCGGGAAGCCTTGCGCGATTGGGATATTCCTTCGCTTAGTTTTACCTATGCCGATACCGAAGGTAATATTGGCTATCAGTTTACCGGGCGAATCCCGATTCGGGGCAAGGGCAAGGGGATGCTACCCAGTCCCGGCCATACCGGGGAGTATGATTGGGTTGGCTATATCCCTTTTGATGAATTGCCGAGCTTGTTTAATCCTGAGACGCATTACGTTTGTGCCGCCAATAACCGCCTGACTGATAATACTTATCCCTATCATTTGGGTAGCGAATATGTGGGCGGCTGGCGGGCCAAACGCATTATTACTTTGCTGACTGCTAAAGAAAAACTTTCTATGGAAGATTTTCGCCAGATTCAAAGCGACGTTTACAGCGAACCGGGCCATATTTTCGCCCGCCTGATGCTGCAAATTGAGCCGGAGAACGAGAAAGAACGTCAGGCTTTGTCCTACTTCCGCACATGGGACGGTCATCTGACCACAACTAGCGTCGCTGGTAGCCTTTACAAAATGAGTATTTACAAACTTTTACGGCTGCTTTTTGTGCCAATGCTGGGCGAACCTCTGGCAAACAAATATTTAGGGGTGGGCGACGACGATTTAGCCCCGCTCAATATGTTTTCCGGCTTGCCCGGCCCAATGATTATTCGTTTGATTGAGGGAAACTATCACTCGTTCTTACCGGAAGGCCAGACTTGGGAGAAATTTTTGCGGCAAGCCTTAGCGGAAGCGATGGCCGAACTAAGCCAGCGATTAGGCGAGGATATGGGCAATTGGGAATGGGGCAAGCTACATACGATGAAATATAATCATCCGCTTGGGGCAGTGAAGCCGCTTGACCGCATTTTTAATCGCGGGCCACAGCCCGTCGGGGGTGATACTGATACGGTTTTCCAGACCGGCTACGCGGGCAAGAACGGTGATTTTACCGCTAACGGGGCGACGGCTTCGGTTCGCTTCCTGGCCGATATGGACAATTTGGATAATTCGCTAATCGGTATTACCGGGGGGCAAAGCGGTTCGCCTTTTAGCCCGCATTACTTCGACCAGGCCGAAAATTGGGCTAACGGTGAATTGCATCCGATGCTTTCCAAACGGGCTGAACTCGCCGCCAATTCCGAGGGTACGCTTATTCTTACTCCAGGTTAGGAACGTTAGGCTATGCAACAATTACCCTGGCTGAACCGCTTGCCCGATAGCACTATCGAAGGCGGGGTCGAGCTAACCAATCAACTTTACTGGAACATTAGCCTGACCAGAGTTGGGCAGCAGTGGTCTATTTTTTCGGGCGATTCGCTTATTTTTTCCAGCGATTCGCGTCAGGAAACCAACGCTTTTTTGTATGGCTTGTCGCTGGCCTATGCCGTATTGCCGGGAGATATTTTCGAGCGATTGCGCGAAGATTTGCGCCGCCTGAACCGGCAGTTAGATAGCGGTACTTGATAAAACTAATTTCAGGTTAAAGAAAAATACCTTGACGCTAAACCCTGTATCATTTAGACTTAAAGGCCGTCCGATTAGCTTACATCAAAAAATCTACTGGCGGAGCAGCATCCTACAAGAAAACCGCCTGTGTAAAGTCTGAGTGACCGGGCAGCACTTTTAGGATATAATCGGCAAAATGAATTTAACTTTAGCTAAAGATAAACAAGTTAGGTACTGATTTGGATAATGCCGCTCCTGATAACAAAACAACTGAACTTGCGGATAAATTTTACTCTCCGGCTTCGACTAATTCAAACCAGCCCGGACGAGTTCCTATGAAAGAAGTATTCCTGACAGTGGTCGTTCCAGCTTACAATGAAGAACGTCGTTTGCCGCTTTCGCTGGAAAAAGTTTTTAGCTTTCTGGAAAAGCAAAACTATCCTTGTGAAGTAATTGTGGTGGATGATGGCAGCGACGATAACACTGTAAGGGTGGTTGAAGATTTAATCGAAAGCCGTCGCAGCGAAGATGCCCAATTCGATTGCCTTTTAAGATTGGTAAAAAACGAACACCGGGGCAAGGGTTATGCCGTGCGGAGTGGGATGCTACAGGGGCGCGGCAAATATATTCTTTTTTCCGATGCCGATTTCTCAACTCCGATAGAAGATGTAGCCAAACTGCTTTTCTGGCTTGACCATGGTTTCGATGTGGCGATAGGTAGCCGCGAGGGAGAAAACGCCCGCCGCTACGATGAGCCGTTTTATCGGCACGTAATGGGCCGGGTGTTTAACTTGCTGGTACGGCTCGTTACCAGCAGCCGTTTGCAGGATACCCAGTGCGGTTTCAAGGCTTTTACCCGTGAATCGGCCCACGATTTGTTCCGGCGGGTGCAGCTTTATGGCGAGAAAAGCGGCAAGGTCAAAGGGGCGATGGTAACGGGCTTTGATGTGGAAGTGTTGTTTTTAGCAGCTAAGAAAGGCTATCGTATCAAGGAAGTGCCGGTTTTGTGGTATCACTATAGCGGCAGCAAGGTCAACCCGTTCCGTGATTCGGCCCGGATGATTCGGGATATTGTAAAGGTGCGAATTAACGATTGGCGCGGTCAGTATAAATAGGTAGGTAAGCAGTATGAGTACCAGAGCTAACCGAATAGAACGTTATTACGATACACACGAAGTTGAGGGTGAAGAGTTGGGGCAGAGTGGAGCGCATTTCAAGGCTATTAAATCTTTGGTAGCGGTTTTGGAGTGGTTTTTCTTCGGCAAAAAAGTTACTGTGTTGAGTGAAGTTAATCTTTACCAGACTCCCAATGCCAAAGAAACGCCAAAATGTCCTGATATTGCGGTAGTTGAAGGGGCGGAGAGCGAAATTATTGACAATGATGCCGACGGTTTACCAAGTTATTATATCGGCGAAGATGGCCCGCCGCCTCGCATCGTTTTTGAAATTTCCAGCCGCGAGACCTGGAAAGTAGATTTAGTCAGTAAGCCAAATTTATATAAAAAGTTAGGGGTACGCGAGTATTTCGTTTTTGACCCCAATAAGCACCCGCTTTGGACGGGGGATTGGCGCAAGCATGAACGTTTGGTCGGCTGGCGATACGATGCCAGTAGTGACCAAATGGTAGAGCTGGTCAAGGACGCTCAAAACCGCCTTTGGAGCGAGGAACTGCAAAGCTTTTTGGTGGTCGAAATGGAAGGCGAAAACCCCCATCTGCGCTTGTATGATACTCAAGGGCAGTTACGCCTGACCAAAGCCGAAGCTAACGAGCAACAAGCTTTGATAGAAAAGCAAAGAGCTGAGGTAGCGGAACGGGCGGCTGAGATGGAGCGGCAGCAGCGCGAAGATTTGCGCTTGCGTCTTGAGCTGGAACGCCGCCAACTAGAATTAGAGCGGACGAGAGCTGAAACTCAAAAGCAAGAGTTAGAGGTAGAACGGACAAGAGCCGAGCGTTTGGCCGAAATGTTGCGTCAGTTGGGCAAGAACCCGGACGAATTGCTTTAGGCGGCTTAAATAAAAGGAAACTAATAATGACCGAAATAAACGAAACTAATAATGCGCGGCGCGTCCTGGTTAGCGTGGCTTGGCCTTACGTAAACGGCCCGTTCCATGCTGGACACATCGCCGGTGCGATTTTGCCCGCCGATATTTTTGCCCGCTTCCAAAGAGCTAACGGCGCGGAAGTTTTAATGGTCAGTGGCAGCGACTGTCACGGTGCGCCGATAACGTTACGGGCCGAACGTGAGGGAATTACCCCTTTGGAAGTGGTAGAACGCTATCACAACAGCATTTTAAGTACGCTCGAAGCTTTGAATATTCAATATGATTTATACACTAAAACTTATACCGAAAATCATTATGCTGTAACTCAGGATATATTTTTAAAGCTGCTGGAAAAAGGCTATCTTTTCAAAAAAACCGACGTTGGGGCGTTTTCGTCCTCGCTCAATCGTTTTTTACCTGACCGCTATGTCGAGGGCGAATGTTACAATTGCCATTATGCCAAAGCACGCGGTGACCAATGCGATAATTGCGGGATTTTGATAGATGCTCCTCGTTTGATAAATCCCTATAATACAATTGACCGGGGGCCGATAGTTTTTAAGGATACCGAGCATTATTTTCTGGATTTGGCGAAACTCGAACCGGCTTTGCAACAATGGATAAACAGCGACGGCCACCGCGATTACTGGCGCAATAATACCGTTACTTTTACCGAAAACTGGCTCAAAGAGGGTTTGCACGAGCGGGCGATTACCCGCGATTTGGATTGGGGCGTGCCTGTGCCGGTAGACGACCCGGCTTTCAAGGACAAGCGGATTTACGTTTGGTTCGATGCGGTTATCGGTTATCTTTCGGCCAGTAAAGAATGGTCGCAACGCCAGAACCAGCCCGATGCCTGGAAAAAATGGTGGAAGTTGGGCGAAGATAACCGCGCTCCCGCCCGCGCCTATTACTTTTTGGGTAAAGATAATATTCCGTTTCATACTATTATCTGGCCGGCTATGCTGCTTGGTTATGGCGGTTTGGCTTTGCCTTATGACGTTCCGGCGGCAGAATTTTTGAATTTGGAAGGGCAGAAAATGAGTACCAGCCAAAACTGGGCCTTGTGGATGCCAGATATTCAAGACCGCTACCAGCCCGACGCGCTGCGCTATTACCTGACTGCAATTGCGCCTGAAACCCGTGATAGCAACTGGTACTGGTCGGACTTTGTGAGCCGGGTAAATAACGAACTGGTCGCGACTTATGGCAACCTAATTCACCGCGTGTTGACCTTCACCTACAAAAACTTTGATGGGCGCGTACCTGTGCCGGGAGAACTTGACCGGGCCGATACTACTCTTTTGGCCGAGCGCGACACTGCTTTTGCCCGCGTTACCGAATTACTTTCAGGGGCGCACTTCCGGGATGCCCTGAAAGAAGCGATGGCTCTGGCGGGGGCGGCTAATCGCTATCTGGACGAAAAAGCTCCCTGGAAAGCTCTAAAAACTGACCGACAGGCGGCGGCTACTTCGCTCTATGTAGTCATTCAGGTTATTAATACCCTGAAAGTTTTGACCTATCCTTTCACGCCTTTTGCTTCCGAGAAACTGCATAGCTATCTGGGTTTTGATGAGGGCGACACTCAAACCGAAAGCTATAGCGGCAAGGCGGCGCAGGGAGTAATTGCGGTTCGTCCTACCGCACACTGGGCCATTGAAGAAGTTCCGGCAGGACATCCCCTGCGTACTCCCGCGCCACTTTTCATCAAACTTGATGACAAAGTAGCCGAAGAAGAACTGGAACGCCTCAAAGCCAGCGTGCTAAACAAGTAGCAATTGGTTTTGTGGTCAAACAAAATTGGCTTCTCAAAAGCTACAGTACCAGTACGCTGATAATGACATTATAAAGTTGAATTTGTAACCTATGCTTGCTTTTGACTACAATAACCCGGCGGAGTTGGCCGAACGTTTAAGGCAAATGCTACCGCCGGAACATTGGCTGGCCTTTCAGCTTGTCGAAGCTACCGCACAAGCGGAAGGGCAAACCGTTTATTTGGTCGGCGGCATTGTGCGAGATCTGCTGTTGGGACGGGCTAATTTTGATTTGGATTTTGTTTGCCTGCAATCAGCTCGCCCTCTGGCCCGTCTGCTTTTGGCTAAATTTGAAGCTTTGCCCCCAATATTAAGCGTAAAACTTACCGAACACGCTGATTTTGCTACGGCAAGGCTGGATTTAGCTTTTAGGGATGGGCAGAAGCTGCATCTGGATTTTGCGATGGCCCGCCGTGAAATTTATGCTCATCCTGCCGCCTTACCGACGGTTGACCCTGTCCCCGTCTCACTTGAAATTGATTTGCAACGCCGCGATTTTACGATTAATGCGGTAGCTCTTTCACTGACTGCCGGGCTGATTGACCCTTATGATGGGGTGAGCGATATACGGCGTGGTTGGTTACGAATTCTGCACGATGCCAGTTTCGAGGATGACCCGACCCGGATGGTACGGGGAGTGCGTTTTGCCGCCCGTTTTGGCTATAGTTTCGAGTCACATACCAAAGAATTGCTTCAAAAGGCTGTAGCCGCCCGTTTTTTCGATTTACTTTCGCCCGAACGCAAGCGCAACGAACTGGCCTTGCTTTTGGTCGAAGCTCAACCCGAAACCGGGCTGGCCTTGCTGGAACAGTATGCCTTGCTTGCGGCAATTCATCCGGCTTTAAGCTGGAATGAGCCTGTAAAGCAGCCCACTATACAACTACGGGCGAACTTGCCCGCCCCGCCTTCGGTAGCGGCGTATCTGGCGGCTTTGCTGCATTTGAGCGGGACGAAAAAGGCTGAGGCGGTAGTTAAAGATTTGGGGTTTTGGGGCGAGGAAGCGCGAGTAACAGTATCAGTGGCCCAATTATGGGAAGAAGTGCGCCCGCGTTTGTTGCCTAACTTAAAAAACAGCCAGCTTTACGCCTTGTTACAGCCTTTCAGGGCTTCGTCGGAAACTTTACCCGTTTTTGAAGCCTTGCTGCGCGACCAAGAGCCGCAAAAAGCCGGATTGGTGGCCTTTTTCCTCAAGGAACTTAGTGAGGTGCGCCCGCAAATTGGCGGCGATTTCCTCAAAAATGAATTGGGGCTAAAACCCGGCCCCCACTTTAGAATTTGGCTAAACCAGCTTCAAAACGCCGTACTCGACGGCGAATTAGAAAACCGCGCCGCCCAAGAACTCTTTTTACGTCGCATCACAGGTGAAGAACCAGCCGATAGTATCAATAAAAACGTTTCTGACTAGGGCAATATTATGAGGAAACCCTTATTGATTATTGTAAACGGTCTACCCGCTACGGGCAAGACAACGCTGGCAAACCGACTCGGCGCGGACATATCACTTCCAGTTTTTTCAAGGGATGGTATTTATGAAACCCTTTATGATGCCCTTGAATGTCAGGATAATAATTGTCCACCTTTACTCGGTTCGGCAAGTTTCAAACTCCTGTATGCTATTACAGGCTCATTGTTAGCCGTAGCGCAACCGTTGATTGTTGAAGGCTTTTTTGGTCGCCCCGAATTAAGAAGTGCCGAATTTTTTCAGCTACAACGTATTCATAATTTTGAACCACTTCAAATTTTGTGCAGGACAGAGGGAAAAGTGCTTCTCGAACGTTTTCAGGTACGGATGAGGGCTGTAGAAAGGCACAAAGGGCATCAAGACCTTGATTGGCTTGCACAAAACAGGGCGCGGATTTTAGAGGGAAAACTAACTCCTCTTACTCTTGGCGGTCAGATTATTGAAGTTGATACCACGACCCCTGATAGTTTTGATTATGCCGATTTACTTTATCGAGTGCGGGCTTTTCTTTTATGATGTAACGAAAATCTATTGACGGAGCAATATCTCACAAAACAAGCTTTTAATCCCTGCAACTCAAAACTCAAGACTCGAAACTCAGAACTTTAATTGACGCTCATGCCCGAACCCTTTATAATTGAGCTTGAACATAACAAACGATGTGACAGGGGATAAGCAGGCCCACGATTGGCTGAACTCAGAGGCAAAACCGAACTCGATTATTATAAAGTGCTACAGGTAGATTCTTCCGCCGAGCCGGAGGTTATCGAAGCCTCTTACCGCGCCCTGTCCAAAAAATATCACCCTGACCGTAATTTGTCGCCCGATGCTGCCGCCCGTATGTCCCAAATTAACGCCGCATTTAACGT
>JBBQGP010000218.1:0-9082 GCA_038323095.1 Chloroflexia bacterium
CTGATAATCCGTTTTTCTTCAAGGCTAACCAGAAACATTTTGCCCGGCTCAAGGCGGCCCTTGCGCTCAATATTTTCGATTGGTATATCCAGCACGCCCGTTTCCGAAGCCATTACCACGAAGCCATCTTTGGTGACGATATAACGACCTGGACGCAAGCCGTTTCTGTCCAAAGTTGCGCCAATCACCCGGCCATCGGTAAAGGCAATCGCCGCCGGGCCGTCCCAGGGTTCGATTAAGGATTGGTGGTATTCGTAAAAAGCTTTTTTATCAGGCGACATATGGGGGTCGGTTTCCCATGCTTCGGGAACCATCATCATTATGGCGTGGGTAATATCGCGTCCGGCCATTACCAATAATTCCAGTACATTATCAAACGCCCCCGAATCGCTGCCACCCGGCATAACTACCGGGGCAAGCTTCGGCACGTCTTCGCCCAATAGTTCCGACGCAAAATGGGCCTGACGCGCGTTCATCCAGTTAGTATTACCGCGCAAAGTATTAATTTCGCCGTTGTGGGCAATGTAGCGGTAGGGGTGGGCGCGTTCCCAGGTGGGAAAAGTATTGGTACTGTATCTTTGGTGGACAAGAGCCAGCCCACTTTTCATAGCTGGGTCACTCAAATCGAGGTAATAAGCCGGAATTTGGTTGGCGGTCAGAAGTCCTTTGTAAATCAGGGTTTTACAGGACAGGCTAGGGATATAACATTGCTCTGCCCCATCCAGCCCGCACTCCCGCACGCGCTGCTCGATTACCTTACGCAAAACGTATAGCTGTCGCTCTAGTTTGAGGTTGTCGGTTGTCGGTTGTCGGTTGTCGGTAAGATATGAGTTGTTAGTGGTTAGTTGTTGGTTGTTAGAGGGAACAGGGGGAACGGAGTTTTGAATTTTGACGAAAAATTGGAGGACGAATGGTTCACTGTCTTTAGCCAAATCCCCAATCTGACTATTGCTGGTCGGAACGGTACGCCAACCGATTAAATCGAAGTTTTCTTCAGTAATGGCGGCTTCGATGACTTTTTCCAGCTTTTCGGCTTGTTCGGGAACGGGCGGCAAAAATAACATGCCCACTCCATATTGGCCTTCCGGCGGCAATTGGCCCAATCCAGCTTCCAGAGCCGCCTTGCTCATAAATTCGTGTGGCAGTTGGATTAGAATTCCTGCCCCATCCCCGGTGCTGGCATCCGAGCCGGTTGCGCCGCGATGCTCCAAATTCTTAAGCACCGTAATAGCTTTTACTATTATCTCGTGTGATTTCAGGCCGTTAAGATTGGCAACGAAACCGACTCCACAGGCATCTTTTTCGTACTGGGGGTCATAAAGCCCCTGCTTAGGGGGCAATCCAGCTTTTTTCATCGAACTCATCCTCCACTAAAGACTACCTTTTTTCAGGTAGCCTAATGCGCTCACCCCTCGTTGCGCGTGCCTTTTCAGTTGTACAAACCCGTTTGGGCAACATTGCCACTCGGTGAGTCAATTAGTATTCCCAAGTTTGGGTCGGGTATACAAAAAGAACGGGCGCATTTTTACCCGGCCCAAATACCAATTGTTTTACCTCGACATTGAGGATGAAGACGAAGAGGAATTTTTATAATTGTATGAGTTAGCTCACACGCTCAGTCGGTTCAAGAGGAACTACCAAAGAGACCGACTATTTAATTTTGCGTTCTTACCGCCCAACCCGATATTGAGACGACGGTCTTTGTATTGTTGTGAACAGGCGAGAGTTTAAGCATTATTAAAGCATTTTCAAAGCATCTTTGCTGTCCGTATATTGTAATCGAAATCTTGATTCTTGACAATAGCTAAAAAGCCGGGATTTCGGATATAAAGTGTTTAATTTAGCGAAATTTCACCTAGAATTTTTTACATAAAATTTTCTTTTACTAAAGCTAAAACGAATTGGGGGCTTGCTTTGCTTACCTGATTATAGTATATTTATTCGGTTGACTATACCGTTAAATCCACATCATTAACCCAAAGTTTATCCAAATCTATCGAATTAGCTGGTATACTTTAAAACCCACAAAAGGTGTTGGAAGGACTGCCTGCTCTGGCAGAGCTAAGGAGAAAAAAAGAAGATGCGAAATTTGAAAGCCCTGTGGCCCTACCTGTCCCGCTACCGGGTCAGTTTGCTGCTCGGCCTTTTGGTTTTGTTGTTACTGGCGGGGGTAGCGGTAACACAGCCTTACTTGCTTCGGCTAGGTATCGATAGTTTGCAGGCCAACCAGTTTCAGCCGCTTTATTGCCTGTTGATAGTGGCGGTGGGGCTGGTACAGTTAGGCTTAGGCTTTTTACAACGTCGTTCGATTAACCGCACCGGGCATAAGCTGGAAGCTGATATTCGGGGAGATTTGTTCCGCAAGCTCCAAATGCTAGACCGCAGTTACTACGATGAAACCAGCGTTGGCGATTTGATTGTACATAGCACTTCGGATATTAGCATCCAGCGTAACTTTATTGTACAGGGCGTGATTAGCGGGGCGAACGTGCTTTTTACTGGCACGGCGGCCCTGTTTTTGATGTTTACTCAAAACTGGCGACTAGCTTTGGTCGGGATGGTGCTTTTGCCTTTTCTGGTGATTGCTTTTGCCTGGATTAGTCTCAAGATGAGACAGCATTATCAGTCAGCACAGGAGCAATTGGGCGAAGTCAGCAACCGCGCTCAGGAGGTTTTTGTAGGTATCAGGGTGGTCAAGGCTTATACTCGCGAGGAAGCCGAAACCAAACGCTATACCGAAGCTAACCAGAATTATGTCAACGACACTCTAAAGTACACCCGGCTAAACGGCCTCTTAATCCCGCTAATTGCGCTCGTGATGGGCTTGAACACGGCCACCTTGCTTTGGGTAGGTGGGCATGAAATCGAGGCCGGACGGCTGACGTTAGGCCAATTTGTCCAGTTCAACGCTTATCTGCTGCTACTGGCAAGCCCGCTTTCTAACCTGGGCATTGTAATTTCACTATCCCAACAGGCCGCTACCAGCATGGGCCGTTTGCAAGAAATCTTTCGTCTGCAACCAATTATCACTGACCCGGATGAGCAGGAACGCACCATTCTTGAAGCTACTCGCCCTGAACGGGGTGGGCTGGAATTCAAAAAGGTTGGGTTGCGCTTTGCCGACCAATGGGTTTTGCGCGATGTCAGTTTCCGGGTTGAGCCGGGACAGACGGTGGCAGTAGTTGGGCCAACCGGGGCGGGTAAAAGTTCGCTTTCGGCTCTGATAGGCCGGATTTATGACCCCCAGGAAGGCCAGGTTTTGCTGGATGGGCAGGATGTGCGCTTGTTGCCCCTTGAACAGTTACGCCGGGAAATAGCATATGTGCCACAGGAAAGCTTGCTGTTTTCGCTTTCGCTCCGGGATAATATCGCGCTAGGCAAAAATGAGGCGGACGACGAGGAAGTAATGAGAGCGGCCCGGACTTCGCGCTTGAGCCAGGATTTACCCCAAATACCGGGCGGTTTTGAGGCCCTGGTGGGAGAACGGGGGGTCACGCTTTCAGGCGGACAAAAGCAACGTACCGCCATTGCCCGCGCCGTCCTACCCGATGCCGCCGTCCTTATTCTGGACGATGCTCTGAGCAGCGTGGATGCCCGCACCCAAAACCAGATTGCCGAAAATTTACAGTTTCGGGTCAAAAATACTAATTCCCCACAACTAAGAACTTTCACCACAGAGGAACTAAGTAACAAGTATCAAGTATCAAGTAACAAGGCGGAAATAACCCGCAACTCGCAACTCGCAACTAATAATTCTAACAACCAACAACTAACAACTAACAACTCTTTTGTTCCCACCGACAACCAACCCAAGCGGCGCAGCACCCTCGTCGTCACCCAACGCCTGTCGCTGGTGAAAGAAGTGGATTGGATTGTAGTGCTGGACGAAGGCCGGGTAATCGGACAGGGTACGCACGAGCAGCTAATGCAGCAAGACGGCCTGTACGCACGGATGTACCGCCGGGAACTGGCGATGGGTGAAAATAATTTTCTGGACGACGATTTGGCGGCTTCCGCCCGTGATGAATTGAAAAACGCGCCGCTGGATGAAACGCCCGCTCCGGCTTTAACCACCAAGACCAAACCCAAAGATAATAAAGAGGGCAAGGGTAATAAAGATAAGGAAGGGCGGGAGGAAGGCGACGAAATTGTCGGGTCGGGCTATCAAGGTGGACGCTTAACCCGCTTGACGGGATATGTCTGGCGGTACTGGCGGATTTTGCTAATTGCCGCACCTGTAATAATTGCCGGGTCGCTTCTGGAATTGGTCGGGCCTTTACTCAGCAAAATCGCGATTGACGAATATATCACGCCGCGCAAGTTGCAAGGGCTAGAACTAATCCTGGCTTTGTATATCGGGGCATTGCTGGTGGGTTTTGTGTTACGCTATTTGCGCTCCTACCTGATGCAGATGGTCAGCCAGTTTGTAGTCCGGGATTTACGGGTGGGCCTTTTTCGCCATTTGCTAAACAATTCGCTGGCCTTTTTTGACCGCAATTCATCGGGTAGTTTGATTGGCCGTCTGACCAGCGATATGGACGCGATTAACGATTTGCTCAGTCAGGGAGCGGTGGCGGTTGTTGCCGACCTTGTGACCCTGACCGCGATTGTGATTACGATGCTGATACTGGATTGGCGACTGGCTCTGGTCAGTCTGGGGGTGCTGCCCGTTTTGTTTGGTGTGACCATTTTCTTTAGGGGAATAATGCGGCGGGCCTGGCGCAGTTCCCGGCGTAAATATTCGGCCCTGGTCGGCAATATGGCCGAGAATTACAATGGTATGCTAACCGTCCAGCTTTTCAATCGGCAAGCCGTAAATTATGCCCGCTTCGACGAGCTAAATCAGGCTTATTACGAAAGCAATCGCTACATTGTAAACGCTAACGGTTTATTCCTGCCCTTCGTCGCGTTTCTGGCTTCCACCGCAAATGCCTTGCTACTGTTCGTAGGCGGTGGCCTGTTTATGGATACCAAAACGATTACTTTTGGCTTGCTGATAGCCTTTTTCCAGTATACCGAACGCGCTTTCCAGCCTATTCGCGATTTAGCCGAACGCTATACCGCTTTTCAGGCGGCTGGAGCAAGCTCGGAACGCATTTTCGGCCTGCTTGACCAGCAATCCGAAGTCCTTGACCCGGCAGAACCAAAGAAGTTTCAAGTTTCAAGTAACAAGTCGGAAGTAGGAAGTATAAAGTCTGAATCACTCCTTGACAATCCTAATTCATTCATCATTCATCAATCGTCAATCGTCAATCCTATTAACTCGCAACTCGCAACTCGCAACCCTTTTGTTCCCACCGACAACCGACAACCGACAACCGACAACCCCTCTTGGGGCGAAATACGTTTCGAGAAGGTCGGCTTTGGCTACAGCCCGGATTTCAAGGTAATAAAGGATATGACCTTTACGATAAAGCCGGGCGAGAAAGTGGCGATTGTGGGAGCAACCGGAGCGGGCAAAACCAGTATTGTCAGCTTGATTGGTCGTAACTACGAGGTGCAAGAAGGGCGGATTACAATTGGCGGGTTGGACATTCGAGATGTAACCCAAAAAGAGCTAAGACAGCATTTAGCTCTGGTCTTGCAAGATCCGGTACTTTTTAAGGGGACGATTGCCGAAAATATCCGGCTTGGCCGACCCGATTTAAGCGAGGCCGAAGTCGAGCAAGCCGCCCGCTATGTTGGCGCGGATAGCTTTATCGAGAAATTGCCGGGTAAATACGATTATGAGTTGCAGGAACGCGGCTCGAATATTTCCGCCGGACAACGCCAGCTAATCAGCTTTGCTCGCGCCATTGCCTACAACCCCAACGCTATTTTGATACTGGATGAAGCGACTAGCAGCGTTGATACCGAAAGTGAAGCGGTAATTCAGGAAGCCTTGCAAAAGCTTTTGCAGAACCGTACCGCCCTGATTATCGCCCACCGTCTTAGCACCATTCGGGACGTTGACCGGGTAATGGTGGTTGAACGCGGGCGGGTAGTCGAGATGGGAACCCAAGCCGAACTTATCGAAAAGCGCGGTTTATACTTCCAGCTTTACCGCAATCAGATTGCTTTGGTGGGAAGCTAAGAACCTAAGCATTTTTGGAAGCTTTTGCCTTTTCTTTAGTGGCCCGTCGTTGGAGTGTTCGAGGTGTGACGGGCTTGCTTTCGGTCTTGTTTTTAGGGTCAAATTGCTTGATATATTCGCGTAGTTCGGTTTCTCTGGTGAGGTACAATCTCCCTTTGAGAACCGCGTTTAGTCTTTTATGATAACAGGCTTTCTTGAGAGTGTCTGTATTAGGCACTCTTGCCAACCCGTATTCTTCCTTATGAGCCTCAATCCATTCGGTTGCTTCGTCCAGCGTCATCAGCGAAGCAACCACCTCGCTTAAGGATAATTCTTTCTTTTTGGGCATTGAACTTTCCTTCCTGCTCTCCCCTGTCTTAAGTTTTTGCAACGGTTCAGGCGATGGCGCGAGTAAACAAAGGCGGGCGCACTCGTGCCATTAGCACCCCGTCGATAATCATATGCAAAAATACCAGTGTCCAGATGTCGCCCGTATTCAAAAAGTATAAACACCAACCTAACACAATCGCAGCCTGGATTAGTTCCATAGATTTACGCAAGCGTTGTACTTCTGGCGCAGAGCTAAAATGGCGGGGCAGAAGACGCGCCCAGAAAAAAGCGTGACTAATTCCCGAATAAATCACAAAGCCCATAAAGCCGAAAATGAAAGTAACGATGGTCAAATCACCAAAAATCAGCTTTGCCCCAGCTTCAAAAATTCGGTAGAAAGCCATAAACGCGAAAGCTTCCAACACCCCGTTTAGCAGGGTGAAAATTACCGAAATTCCCGGCTGAAAAGGACGGTTATCGTTGCGGGCTACTTTAATATAGGCCCATTCGTTAAAAAGGGTGATTAACAGGGCATAAGCCAGAAAACCGGGGTATTTACCCCACATTTCGGGAATTCGCCACGAGAAAATCTCGTTCCTTAGTACCAGCAAACCGATTGCCAGACAAAAAGCCCAGTACGCCAGCAACGGGGCGGTAGTCGAGCTAAACATTTTCCCGCCGCTACCTTTGGTTACGTCCAATTCTTCCTGTGGTTTAGTTTTTACCTGAGCCATTGCTGTCTCTCCTTCTGTTTCAAAAGATTATGCTTGAGCAGTTCGCTTATTCAATAGTTCTACTATTTTATCCAAAATTGCGGTAGCTACCTGATTTTTGGGCATACGGTCAAGGTGCTGGGTTGGGCCGTCCCGCTCTATTAAAGTAACCTCATTGTCAGGCTGGCCGATACTGCTGACCGCCTCATTAGCTACGATTAAATCCAACCCCTTATTCAAAAGCTTTTTCTCGGCATTAAGGGTCACATCCTGAGTTTCGGCGGCAAACCCTACCCGTAGCAAATTTTCCAGTCCCGGCCTGTCTTTTAGATTTAACAGAATATCCGGGTTCATTTCCAGCTCGATTGTGGGAGCTTGGCGGCTGGCCTCTTTTTTAATTTTGTGGTCGCTGAACTGAGCCGGACGAAAATCGGCCACGGCTGCCGCCATAATCAGGCCATCGGCGGGCAAAGCCTGATGTACCGCCGCTTCCATATCGCGAGCGGTTCTGACTGCCACAAAATCGCAGCCGTAAGGCGGGTCAAGCTTTACCGGGCCGGAAATCAGGGTAACGTTTGCCCCGCGTTCCAGGGCGTTTTGAGCCAGAGCATAGCCCATTTGCCCGCTTGAACCATTAGCAATAAAGCGCACCGGGTCGAGCGGCTCTTGCGTTCCGCCCGCCGTAATTACCAGCTTTTTACCGATTAAATCGCCTGTCCGCCGCCCGATAGTCAGCTTGACCATCGCCACAATTTCAGATGGTTCAGGCATCCGGCCCAGCCCGCTTGCTCCGCTGGCGTGCGTCCCAAATTTCGTTTCCATAATAATTGCCCCGCGCTCCTGCAAAAGCTGCAAATTGGCCTGAGTCGCCGGATGAGTGTACATATGATGTTCCATCGCCGGAACTATCACAAAAGGCGTTTCGAGCGGGGTCGCCAGATAAGTAGTAGTAATAATATCGTCGGCCAAACCATGCGCCAATTTCGCCAGCATAGCGCAGGTGGCCGGAGCAAGCAGCACTAAATCGGCCCGTTTGGATAGCGAAATATGGCCCTGCTCGTCATCTGTCCAGCCTTCCCACAAATTAGTGTGAACTTTTTGGCGGGTCAGGGTCTGGAAAGTGAGCGGAGTAACAAAACGGGTGGCCGCCTCGCTCATCAGCACGTGTACTGTCGCCCCAGCCTGGGTCAAATCACGGGCAACCTGCACCACTTTGTAAGCCGCAATCCCACCCGATACCGCCAGCAGTATGTTTTTTCCAGTCAAATTCATATTCTTTGATTAACTATCCGAAGGCAAGAAGCCGCGCTTTTGAGCTTTAGCCAGAAAATAACGAATATAAGTTTCGCCGCCAACTTCCAGCAAAAGCTCGTCAGCTTTCGGCAAAGGATTTTGCCACAACCATTCAGGCTTTAGCCAAAAATCCTTGATTACGGCTGAATAATATCTGCCTTCACTATCAAGTGGGATTGCCAGATACTGCTTTGAAATCGGGTCAAGCTGGTAAAAAGTAGCCTTTTGTTCATCCGGCTCAATCAGCCAGTATTCCGGCACGCCGCCTCTGGCATATTCCCCAAACTTGGTAACTTTGTCACGTTCGATGCTTTCAGGCGACACTATTTCTACCGCCAAATCCGCCGGCCCATCCAAATAAGTGTCTTTTATACCAGACAAATTAGCTTTAGCCACAAAAAGCAAATCCGGCTCTCGGCCCGGCCCGCGCTTTTCGGGCAATTTCATCTGAAAAGGAGCTTGAAGTACATTTCCTAAATCCAGCATATCGCTATAAATCTCGATTACAGTCGCCAATACCAGACTAAGTCTTTGGTGACTAAATTTTGCAGGGCTTGGCATAAGCTCAATTTCTCCATCAACCCATTCGGCGTGTGTGTCTTCGTCCATCCAATCCAGAAAATCTTGGTAGCTAATTTTGCCAATCGGAAAAGGCTTGTCCGGCAAATGGAGCGGATAATCTTCTAAAATTTCG
>JBBQGP010000219.1:0-9033 GCA_038323095.1 Chloroflexia bacterium
GGTGCGAACTTTTGCCTATCCCTATGGCAAATATGGCCCGGAAATCATGCGGATTGTGCGCGAAAGCGGCTTTGAAACGGCAGTCAGCACCAATGGTGGCTATGGCTGGACACCTGATAGTTATTTT
Source organism: Chloroflexia bacterium (assembly GCA_038323095.1). Taxonomy (GTDB): domain Bacteria; phylum Chloroflexota; class Chloroflexia; order Chloroheliales; family Chloroheliaceae; genus L227-5C. The sequence continues at coordinate 128 of JBBQGP010000219.1, forward strand.
ACCCAACCCACTATTAGCGTAACAGGTGATGATACAGTTACCAGCTTTGCCGCCAAAATTACAGTCGCACCCAGAGCGTCTTTGTCGAATAGCACGCCCCCACCGCCCGCACCTGCTACCACTAAAGCAGTTCCGGCCAAAACCACTACGACCCCGCCCAAACCAGCCAATAGCCCCCCTGCAAAGGCCGTAACCACCAAAGCGGTGGTAGTACAAACCAGGCAGCCGCCTGCCGAGCCGTCTGGTACCAAAGCGGTAGCAACCCCCACCTCCAAACCCAAGTAAGGTTTTTGTAGGATATTGCTCCATCAGTGGATTGAGGTCAAAATCTATTGGCGGAGCAATATCCCACATATAGTAGGATATATAGTAAAAATTTGTAACTGTTCAGGTGTAGGAGGGATTCCCAATCCCGATTTTACCTGAAGCCGTCTTTATCGGGAAGGGTAATCCCTCCTACATTGATGCTGATTAAATAGTTACAAAAATCTATTTTAGCAGACAGTATTTCTGTAAAATATTGCTCCGCTACAGGATAAAACTATTAGCTGAATTAGCTCCGAATAGTTTGCAAGACGGCATCCTGCAAGGGCTTGTCGATTAGCACTTGCATATGGTTCAGGCCAAAAGTTTGGTGCGGAGCGTTAAAAGCGTCGGGCCAACGGCTGCTTTGCGGGCCAACCGCCGAATCGCCGCCGTTTAACTCGGTCAGGCCGCCGTAGGTATCGTGAACCCCTGGTATATGCGCGATTAAAGCCATAAGCTGATTACTGGCGGTTGCCAGCAAGTGAATAACCTGCCCGGCCACGCCAAAAAAGACGTTGATAACCGTTGGATTGTTGCCGCCAAAGCCGTAATATTGCACTCCCGGCAAAGGCTGCTCGTCCTGAATTAAAGATTGAAACATTGGGCTATCAGGTATAAGCTCATCAAAGCCGGGACTTTGAGCCAGCGAGCCGAAAGTGTGCAAAAGCGTATTGCGTACCCAGTTAGCTACTGTCTCAAGAGCTTTATCAATAGTATTATGGAGAAAGCCTGCCAGCGGGCCGGGCAGATGTTGGCCCAGCGCAGCAAAACTAACCTGATTATGCAGAGTATTGTTATAATCGTTGGCAAATTTGGGCATATAGCTGCCGTGGTGAGGGGTACAAAGGGTAATTACTTTGCGAAGGTGCGGTACGCCCGCGCTGCCCAATCGTTTTAGAGCGTTGCGTGTGACTAATCCGCCCCGACTATGGGCTACAATAATCAAGGGTGGTACTTGCCCGCCATTAGCGGCAACATCCTGCTCAAATTCTGAAAAAACCACACTTTCAAGATTAGTTAGCAAAGTAACGACTTCATTTACAGCATATTCAATCAAATCACCGGGTTTGGACTGACTAAAGTTAATATAACTAATTCCATTGGAGCTTAAAAATTGCGTCCAACTAGTTACTGCGCCAGGTTGATAAGCTGGTGAAACTATAATACCGTTGCCACTATGGGGCGGATGATTGGTCGTATCAAAGAGCCAGGTATCATTAACATTCATACCTACCGGGTCAGACCAGTGCCGGAAGTTACCGCCAATTCCATGTACCAGCAAAACGATAGGCGAACCTACTGGCCCGGCTACCGCGCTTAAATCATAAATCTTGCTTTCCCCGTCACTGCTACACCGAGCCTGAAAATCGGCCAGCAGTTGCTCGAACCTTGCTTGCTCCATTTTTTAATTCTCTCCTTTTGAAAACTTGCTCTACTAAACTTTTATGTTATATTTTAGGTAGGATTAATTGTTAATCTAGCACATTTTACTGGAAAAGAAAAGAGCAAATTATGCCTGAAATCGAAAACCAAACTACTTTAACCGCACCCGCTCATAATTATCGCAAAGCTTCACCTTCTTTTGTGGTGCTACGTTTTTTGGTGAGCAAGCTGTTACGCTTGTTATTTCAAATAGACGTTAAAGGGCTGGAAAAGTTACCAAAACAGGGCGGCTATATTCTGGCGGGTAATCATTTAAGCTGGATTGACCCTTTTTTGATGCTGGCTTTTGCCCCTGCCGAGCCGCGCATTTATTTCATCGCCCATCGTAAAAATATGGAAAAACCAGCTTACCGCAAATTCTTTACCGAACGCATCGGCGGCATTATTCCATTGGATACCGAGCAACCGGGCGGGGCTTATCGCGAAATTGCCGGAAAGGTAAAGGAAGTGCTGGCTGGTGGCGGGGTTTTGGGGATTTTCCCGGAGGGCGATGTTTCGGCGGTGGAAACAGGCCGGACTTTGCCGCTTAAAAAAGGCATTGGTCACTTTGCCTCTACCAGTGGCAAGCCAATTGTACCGGTAGCTTTTAGTGGTACAAAAGAACTATGGCTGCGTAAACCCCTTAAAATGATTGTGGGCGCACCGATTCCCGGCCAGGGGGGTGGTAAGCTGGTGGCAGAGCAATTAACCGCGCTTACGGCAGAAGCTATTTTAGCGGTTTTGCCACCGCCTGCCGCAGTCGACCCTTTTAGCCGCAAACTGCTTCGCAACTTTTTCACCAATCTTTTCACCAACAAAGACGATACTCAGGAACACACCGTGCCAAAATAATTTAAGGAGTTGAAAACCCGACAGATTATTAATAAGTGATTAATAGGAGGTTAAAACTCTTGACTTTTTGGAAAAATTATGGTATCTTAGTTTTACTAAAGGTTAGCATCTTTAGTATGGTACAACAAAAAAAGACAACCGCCAAACGAAAGGGGCAGCAATGTTTCCAAACGTGAAACGGCATGTCTATCTGATGAAGTATCAGGTGGATAGCTAAGAGCTTTTTGCAACAAGTTTAGATGATTTAGAGATTTATCCGAATAAGATATTTACTCTGGTTCTCAAAGCTTTTGCAAAAAAGAACTCATGCAGTTCAAAGCTAAAAAAACGAAAAACCCACGAAGGTCGCAAGGTCATCGAGGGTTTTTTCGTTTTATACCACTTTTATTTCCCCCCTTGACGTTGCCATCTTCCAGTTTTACAATAGTATTAGAAAAAGCTAAACCACCGAGAATCGGAGAATTGGAGAAAGGTTCTCTCTGGCCGCGCCGCCTTTGTTTGCTGCGCCTTGCCAGAGGTTGAACCTTTTTTGCTTGCACATAAATTGCAATTGTAGCTGTTGGATACTTAATTTAGCTCTAGCTTTTCCAACAAGCAGCAATTATTCGGGAGTAAGGAGCTTTTTTAGATGGAGAAGATAAAAGGACGCTTGGAGAACTTCAAGCAACTGGATTTAATTATTGTCGGTGGTGGGGTTATTGGGGCAGGAATTGCCCGTGATGCGGCTTTGCGTGGGCTTAAAGTAGCCTTGTTTGAAAAATCAGATTATGCCAGTGGCACTTCTTCCCGCTCAACCCGTTTGATACACGGTGGCTTGCGTTATCTGGAAATGCTGGATTTTGGGCTGGTGCGGCAGGACTTGAAAGAGCGCGAAATTTTACTAAAAATTGCGCCGCATCTGGTACGCCCTTTGGCCTTTATTGTGCCTTTTTACCGCCGCAGCTTGTTTTATCGCTTTAGATTGCTGGTTGGGATGTATTTGTACGATTGGCTGAGTTTTGATAAAAGTTTGCCTAACCATAAAGTTTTGAATAAGGCTAAAGTTTTGCAAATGGAGCCATCGCTACGGGCGGAAGGCTTGCAGGGCGCGACCATGTATTACGATGGGCAAGTGGCTTTGACCGAGCGGCTTTGCCTTGAAAACATTCTGGCGGCTGAGGCTAACGGGGCCTTATGCTTTAATCATATGCCGGTAGAAAATGTTATCAAAGAAGGCGGACAAATTGTTGGGGTCAAGGTGCGGGATGCTTTGAACGGCGAAACGGCAGAAGTCCGCGCTCGCCTGGTTATTAACGCTTCGGGGGCCTGGCTGGATGGAGTCGAAGAAAAGCTAATCGGCCAGAATAGCGCGAAGGTACGGCGCACCAAAGGTATTCATTTTACTGCCCCGCCTACCGTTAATAATGCGCTGGTACTTTTTGCCGAAAGTGATGACCGTTTGTTTTTTGTTATTCCCTGGTTGGGTTATTCCTGGGTTGGTACGACTGATACCGATTTTGAAGGGGATTTGGATAGCGTGCGGGCTGACAAAAGCGACGTTGAATATTTGCTGGAATCAGTCAAGAGCGTTTTCCCTAAATCAGATTGGGATACGATTTATTATACTAATGCCGGAGTTCGGGCTTTAGTTCGCATGTCTACCCGCGAAGGTGCAGACGAATCGGCGGTATCGCGCAAGCACGCCTTAGTCGACCACGCCAAAACTAGCCAGCTTGCCGGGTTACTTTCGGTAGTAGGTGGCAAAATTACGGCCTACCGGGGCATTGCCGAAGAAGCAGTTGATATGGCTGTACAAAAGCTGGGGCTGGAAGCAAAAAGCCGAACGGATAAAGAAATGTTGCCCGGCAGCACCCAGCAAGACCCCGAACAATATGCTCAAGCTATGCAAGCGGTTGCTACTCGCTTTGGGCTGACCTCAAAGCAGACTCAATATCTGGTTTCGGTTTATGGTCAGCGTATTCAGAGCTTGTTCGAGCTTATTCGGGAAGATGCAACCCTGGCTCAACAAATTCACCCGGCTTATCCTGATATTCGGGCGCAATTGCGGCTGGCGGTTGAGCGCGAAAGCTGCAAAACTTTGTCCGATTTTATGATGCGCCGCACCGCCCTGTACTTTACGCCTGACCAGGGCCGACAGGCTGCCGCCGAAGTAAGCTCCGAACTAGCCAAACTGCTAGGTTGGTCTGTAGAAGAGCAGCAGCGTCAAGAAGCGGCTTACGCGCAGGAATTAAGCTGGACGCAGGAATGGAAAGGGAAAGAAATTAGTCCCGCGCCTCTGACCGCCGTTGGCGATTAGCTTTAGAAGGTGCTGAGGACTGAGTAAACAAGTCTGAAATCTGAAGTCTGAAGTGGGAATAAGCTGGACTCAATGAAGTATTGCTCCGCCAGTAGATTTTAATCTAAAATCGGTTGGCGGAGCAATACCCTGCTGGCCCAATTTCAAAACTTAAAACTTATTTAGCAGTGCGGAATTCGTTGAGGCCGTCTTTAAGGGTATCCAGCAAACGATGATAACCGTCGGTGTCCTTGCCAAAGATAAGACTATAGCTGCGGCGATTACGTTTGAGATTGACCGTAACTAAAGTGCCGAAGCCTAGCTCGAAAATTGTGCCTATTTCTGAAAAATGGATGAAAAGCTCGTTTTCCCGACGATAAGGGGCGTTGACTCGAAAGCCATCTGGCGCGATTTGAGTTAAAGTCGGGACAATGATAAGCCAGCGATTGACCAGCCAAAAGGCGGTCAGCCCAGCCATCACTAAAATTAGCGCGAAGCTAAAGTAAAAAAAGTTTCCAAACAAGCGCACTACCGGGATACGCGCCAGTGCCACTACAATCAGGCCCGACCAGAATAACGCGCTAAAGAAAAAGATGACGGCATACAGCCCGATGCGAATATAGCCATATGCCTTGAATTGCCGCTTTTTTGCTTCATTTACATTCATTCATTCTTGTTTTCGCGCTATTGTCTATAGTAAAAGAGGCTAACCAGCCCCTTTTATTATAAATAAAATCTCAAAAATTAAAAAGCGAATCAACGGTTGCGACGCGCTATCGGGTTTCGCATCAAATAGCCCAGCAACAACAATAACAAACCAATTGCAATCGGCCACAAACCGAGCCAGCGAAACAATAGTATTATACCGACTACCGCTACACCCAAATTAAACAATACCGGGGCGAGTTTTTCCGCCGAACGGCTATAGGCCCGGTTGTTAAATACATTCCAGGCCGAGTTTGCCGCCAGAAGCCCCACTATGATTAGTACAATTCCGGCTATTGTCTGAATTAAACCAATGTCCATCGCTCAATTCTCCTTGTGAACTTTCACTTAAACTAAACTTTTGTTGGATAAAGAGCGAACTTGCGGCAACTTTCTCTTACCCTCTTTTATCTACTCTTTCTGTACTTTTAACGATTATACCGCATTTGCTCTATAATCTCTACGTAATCCCGCCTGTTTTGTTTCAAGCCTTATTGGTTGTAGGTGAGAAAGAGTTGTTAGATTAGTGGTAATGTTGCCCTGAAATGAATTTCGGGGTTAAGAGACCGCAAGCTGGTTAAAACCAACTAAAAATTAATCTGAAGCGAGGTTGGGCAAAAGTCAACTGGCGGAGCAGCATCCTACAGGAGTAAAGGTATTTGTAGGATGTGGCTCTGCCCATTGATTTTTAGGATAAATTCTAATCAAGTAAGGGCCACGTTTGTAAGAGTTGGTTTTAACCAACTTCCCATAACTTAGCCCGAAATTCATTTCAGGGCGATTAAACGCTAGACCCTTTTCTAAATCATTATCTGATTAGCTATAGAAACCCATTCCAGAAAGGCTGAAGTGCGCTCGGCCTCTTCGGATGAGCGGGAAGCATCGAGGATGCAGCGACAGGCGCGAGTATAAGAGCCGATAGTTTGCAAATCGCTACGTCCGGCTTTCCAGTGCCATTCCAGCCCGGATTTGTCCCGCAAGAATTTTTCGGCTTCCGCTCGACCAAAATTTAGAGCCATTTCGTAACGGCGGGAGCGGGCCGAACCCTTGAAGATGTAGAAACCGTCGTAAAACAAATCGGGACGGGCGCGGGCGCGGCGGTAGTGGGCGTTATGGCTCAGAGCAGGCGGAACAATCGTTTCTTGCCGAACCCCGCTGATTATTTCGGCAATTTCCAGGTAGCCAATCAAGTAAAACCCGGCTGTCCCGGTAAAGCGGCTGGTTTTTTGGTCGTAATCGGCGAGGCGGGCTAGAAAGAAAAGCAAATCACCCGACCTTAATTGTTTGAGGGCGGCAGCGCGGGGTGTTTTCTCACATTCGTCGCCGTAGGTAAAGCTCCTGAATTCGGGGTCAAAATGGGTTGGCAAATTCAGGGAACGCGGGCCAAGATAGCGGGCTAAGACTTCGCCGGGCTGATTAAAGCACTCTAAATCGCGGTAGCGCAATAAATCCGGGCTGGAACTAGACCAAAGTTCCTTTTGTTCGGGAATGGTTACAAATTCAAAACGGCCATCGCTAAAGCGTGGGCTTTGCAAACCCATACCGATGTGGGCGGCGTTTGCCCCGACGTTAGCAATAAAAATGCGTGGTAATTTTGCCAGCATCAAATTACCTCAAGGCCGTTTTTACCGGGCAAAGCTGGAAAAGGGGTGTGCGGCTCGGTCTGATACCAGAAAGCCACCGAAGCAATATCATCCTGCAAGGGCAAATAACGTCCCTCGCTGCGCCAGCCCAAAGCCTGAATCGTTACCCGCAAATCTTGCTCAAAGCGAATCGGGTCGGGAATATGCCAGCGATACATGCCGAACCGGGGCTGGCTGCGGTAAAGACCGTCCGGCTTTAGCACTTGAGGCATACCCAGAAAAGGCGTAGAAAACAGGCCATATTCACCCTTTGGATGCTCGAAATTCCACGCTCCGCCAAAATAATCTTCTGTCCCTGTCCCGCAAATCGTCGGAAAATCCTTGTCGCCGTCCAGATAAAACTTAATCTCGCCCTCGCCCCACCAGCCGTTATTATTCACTTGCCAGGCCAGATACGTCCCAACATAATGCCCCTGTCCCTGCACCCCGTCCAGCAAAGTATGCACTTGCATATAGGGCAAAGGATTGCTGCGCCGGAACTGAGCATGAAAGTAAGCGGCATCTTCCGGCACTTCGGTTAAAACATAATCAATCTGGTAATAAAGCGTAACCGCTTCTTCGCCCAGGTTTTCGATAGTCAGGCGGGCCTCCTGGCGAAAAGGCATTTCCCAATAAGAATTCATACCGCCCGCCGGATTAACTGCAATCGGCAAGGAATTAACGTTACAGCGTTCGCACCAGCCGTTTGCAAAAAAATCGCCATAAGGCGTTTCGATAGAGGGCCTGATTTCACCATCCCAATAGGCCCGCAAAATTAGCTTCCGCCAGTTTGCCGGAAAAGTAGTCATCCAGATATGTAAAATCGCGCCCGCTTCCTGAATATCGGCCAGCGTAAAAGTGCTTTCAGGCTCAATACTAATCGAAGGCGAGATTTTCCAGCCCTGCCCCAATTCGCGGGCATACTTTGCGCCCGTTCCCTCGGTAGCTTTTCCGCCTTCACCTTTTGCCCCGCTAAAATTTTCGGCACTAATCGAGCGCGATTTTGCCTTTGACAAGCGCGAAAGATTGCCCATGTTCATGCTAAGTCCATTAAAATCGCTCATTTCCCCCACTTATTCTAAAAACTAAGTCACAAGAATAAGAATCATTCTCCCTGCCCTAAAAGGGCGGGGCTGATAACATGAAAACCTGGCTAAAGCCGTTGGATGGTTAATCAAATTTAGCCAAACTCGTTTCAGCCCTTTAGGGCCAGTTTCCATGCTATTAGCCCGAACATTCCAATTAACAAGTCGGAAGTATGAAGTATAAAGTCGGAATCATTCCCGACAACTGACAACCGACAAATTTATTCTCTCTAACAACTAATAACTAACAACTCTTTCACTCACAATTCGCAACTTCCTTCCCTTTGTAATCCAAAAACAGAAAAAAGGCAAATATAATCCGTAATATTAAATTCATATTAAAATAACAAACCTATGTTAAAATCTTTACATAAGGCTAAAAACAAAGATAAAAGCTAAAAGCTAGAGACAAACGTTAAGGAGAGAATTGAGCAAAATGAAAGAGTTTGAAGTAGTCTGGAGTAATTTGGCATCTTTAGATGGCTTTTATTCGTACACACCAGGTGAAACGCCCGTAATTGGGTTGGGACAACACTTACAGGAAGGCAGCTCGGATTACTGGCGGGTATTTCTGGGCTTGTTAGGAGAGCATTACAGTTTGAGTATGGCCGAGCGAATGTTTCCCTACATGGCTTTTAG
>JBBQGP010000220.1:0-9016 GCA_038323095.1 Chloroflexia bacterium
GAAGATGTCGAGCTTGAAGGAATTAGAACTGCCAATAGAAAAACCGTTAGAGGTAGAGGATGCCCACGTTTTACTTTCAACCCTAAATGAGTTGCGCCAGGAAGTTTTCCAGAAAGGACAGGAAACTTTCAATGGTTGGCTACCTTTAATGCACCGCCGCTCTTTTCATCCCAGCGCCCTGAATTTAGCTCATTACCTGGCTTTTCGTGAGCATGATTTAAGAACTCTACAGACCACGCTGATGTCCTGGGGTCTTTCCTCACTGGGTCGTAGCGAGGCCAGGGTTTTGCCTAACCTGGATGCGGTAATTGCCACGTTGTCTATTATCTGTAAGGAGAAAGGCAAAGTAACAAAGCACCCTCCCTTAGAAGCCTTCTTCCGGGGAGACCATATTCTGGCTCATAATGTAACTGAGCTTTTCGGGGTGCAACGCTCTTCTCGCCGTATCAGGATAATGGTTACTTTTCCGACTGAAGCGGCTCAGGATTATCAAATGGTAAAAGAACTGGTGCAGCGTGGCATGAATTGCGCCCGCATTAACTGCGCGCACGATACTACGACCGAATGGCCGCCATGATTGAGAATGTGCGTCGGGCTGAAGCTGAAACCGGGCTTAGTTGTAAGGTTTTGATGGATTTGGGTGGCCCAAAATCACGGACTGGACACATTATTGCTCCCTTGCCACAAGCCAGACTTTACCCCGGTGAACTAATGCTGCTCACTCCCACTCTGCAACCCCAGCCATCCGACACCTACCGTTTTCAGGCCGGTTGCTCGTTGCCCGAAGTCTTCGAGCGGGTGCAAACCGGCGCAACGGTCTGGATAGACGACGGCAAGCTAAAAGCCAGCGTCGAACAGATTTTGCCCGAAGGAAAAGGAATTGAACTCCGCGTAACTCAGACCGGGCCAAAGGGGGTTCGACTAAAACCCGACAAAGGCTTGAATTTCCCTGATACGGTGTTAGGTCTTAGCCCCTTGACCACTAAAGATTATGCCGATCTCGATTTTATTGCTACCCACACTGATATTGTGGGTTATTCGTTTGTGCAAGAGGTTGGCGACCTTGAGTTACTCCAAAAAGCTTTGGGAGAACGGCTGGGAAAACAGGCCCAAAAGATAGCGATCATTGCCAAAATCGAGACCCAACAGGCCGTACATAATTTGCCGGAATTGATTGTGGCTGCTGCCGGTAAGCATCCTTTCGGGGTAATGATCGCCCGTGGCGACCTGGCAGTTGAAATCGGCTATCAGCGATTGGCGGAAATTCAGGAAGAGATTTTGTGGCTGTGTGAAGCCGCCCATATTCCGGTGGTCTGGGCTACTCAAGTTTTGGAAAATCTGGTGAGCAAAGGCACGCCTTCGCGGGCTGAAATGACCGATGCCGCGATGGCCGAGCGGGCCGAATGTGTAATGCTCAACAAAGGCCCCTTTGTGAATCAGGCGATAACTATTCTGGATGACGTGCTTACCCGGATGCAAGACCATCAGATGAAGAAGACCCCACAATTGCGGGCTTTACGTGTCTGGCGAAAACCAGAGTAAGCTAAAGCCTATCTCCTTTAAAACTAATAAATAATTGGAACACTAATCATCTCCAAAATTGTCTGACTCTGAAAAACAAATTGGCAATACCGAATGTACTGCCCCAGGCTCTTTACTGGGGGCCAAAATTTCTATATGAGCGTTATGGCTTGCCGATTGTCATTACCGAAAACGGCTTATCTAATCCCGATTGGTCAGTCTGGATGGTAAAGTTCACGATCCGCAGCGGATTGATTATACAGCTCGCTATCTTACCGAGTTCAACCGGGCTATCGGCGATGGAGTCGAGGGAGCAGGTTATTTCCACTGGTCATTGATGGGCAATTTCGAGTGGGCGTTGAGTTACACCTGGGCCAAAAAGGGCTGTCAACCGACGGTCAAGACCAGTGGGGTGCGAAAGGCGTTCAAAGTCTGGGGCTTGGTCGATTATTTTAGCGGCCAACTGTTTTGGCAAGGTCAAACAGGACGTTTCACCGCCCAAAGTTACTGCAACTTTTTACAAAGTGTGTTAGACTGGAAGGGGGCGAAAACTGAGTAAATTTGGTAAAATAAGCGGGCCAACCCAAAGCCACTTTGAAAAAGCTAAAGGAGGCCGTATGCTCCGCTTAACTTTTAGTGCCGAAATAATCGCCGAAGCCGAATTGGAATACTGGCGCTATAATCATCCCCATCCGCCTGTCCAGAAAAAATGACAGTATTGTATCTCAAAGTCAACGACTTGCCTAACCAGCAGATCTGCGAACTGGAGGATATTTGTCAAAATACCTTGCGGAGTTATTTCAAGCAGTTTCTATTGGGTGAGGTGGCGGCTTTACAAAGCTGGGAGGTGGGTGGCGATCATTGCGAGTTAGAGCAGCATACCCAAACGATTGAAACTTGTTTTCGTCAGCATCCCACCCTTAGCCTCAAACAAGCCGCCTACAAAATTGAGGAATTGACTGGGATTAAACGTTCACCCAAACTGGTCGGGGGTTTCCTGAAAAAACTGGGAGTGAAACGGCTCAAAAGTCAGTCCACTCCGGCTAAATTTGATGAGCAAAAGTAGCAAGAGTTCAAAACCGAGTTGCTCGAACCGGGCTTGGAAGAAGCTAAAGCTGGGCTGAGAGAAGTCTTTTTCGTGGATGCCGCCCACTTTGTCTTAGGGGCTTTTGTCGGCTTCTTATGGTGTTTTTAGCCGCGTAGTGGTGTGAGCGCCCAGTGGTCGCCAACGCTTTAATGTCTTGGAAGCCTTACCGCCCTAAGCCATTAGGTAATCACGGTGACTAACCAGACTTATATCAATAGAAGCTCAAGCGATTAGAACTGCGGCAGCCCATCAGCTTAGTGCTAGACAATGCCCGTTATCAACGCTGTCGCTTAGTAATGGAACGGGCCGCCCAATTAGACATTGAACTATTGTTTTTACCGCCTTATTCGCCCAATCTAAATCTGATTGAGTGGCTGTGGAAGTTTGTGCGCTCGGCGTGTTTAGCCTCGGTTTATTACGAACATTTCGACCTGTTCAAGCAGGCCATTAGTGCGTCTTTGGCCCAAACTACTGGCAGGCATAAAACCACCCTGGCTACTTGGCTGGCCTTAAAGTTTCAGACCCTCAAAAACGCAGCTTAGGCCGCCTATTAGTGTAGAAACTTTCTTACCAACAACTAACAACTATGAAATTCGGACTGGATTTATTCCCGGATTGCTGGCCGAAACGAAAGTCGGCCCAGCAATATTTCGAGGAATCGCTAAAACTGGTAGAAGAAGCGGATAAGCTGGGCTTTGAAGGGGTCAAAGTAGTAGAACACTACTTGCACCCCTTTGGTGGCTATAGCCCTAGCCCAATTGTGTTGCTCACCGCCGCCAGCCAACGCGCCTCGCGTTTGCGCCTGATTACGGGTGCCGTACTCCCCGCCTTCTCTAACCCGATTAAGCAAGCCGGAGAACTGGCGATGCTGGATGCGATTAGCGGCGGACGATTGGATTTGGGTTTTGCCCGCGCTTTCCTGCCCTATGAATTTGCCGCTTTTGGTATACCAATGGACGAAAGCCGCGTTCGCTTTAACGAAAGCGTTGAAGCAATTGTCCGGCTTTTGAGTGAAGAAAAAGTAAGTTTCAAAGGCCAGTTCGTCAACTTTGACGAAGCCGAATCGCTACCCCGCCCTATCCAAAGCCCACCCCCGATTTATATCGCGGCCCTGACCAGCACCGAATCGTATATTTACACCGGGCAAAAAGGTTATAACTTGATGGTTGTACCGTTTTTGGGAAATTTCGAGAATTTAGCTTCCAACATTCAAACTTATCGCCAGACTTTCCGGGAAACCTGGCAGGAGCAGCGCAATCCGGGTCAGGTCGTGGCTATGCAACATATGTACTTGGACGACGATAGCGCAACCGCCCGCCGCGAGGCCAAACCTTATTTAACCGACCATATCGGCACGTTCGCTGATGCCGCTAGTAGCTGGAATAAAACCGAATCAAAAGATTATTTGGGCTATGGCGAACTGGCCCATGTCTCGCAAACTATAAACTATGAGCGAATCTTACAGGAAAACCGCGCTCTGATTGGCAGCCCAGCCGAGATTATCGAAAAAATCCATTTTCTACACGAAAAATTCGATATAAATTATCTCTCCCTGCAATCCAACTTTGGAATGATGCCTTACGAAATGTCTATTCGCTCCTTGCGCCTTTTCGCCGAAAAGGTGATGCCCGCCTTCAAATAAAATCTCTCACTTTTGAAACAGAGCGGCATCCATCGGGCGGAGGTCGGGGGCAAGGTGGGGGCGGAACTGCATATGAGCCAGCACGTCGCGTTCCAAATCGAGGCCAGGAGCGATTTCAGTCAGGGTCAGGCCATCGGCCCTCATTTCAAAGACTGCTCTTTCAGTTATGTAAAGCACGCGCTGGTTACTGCGACGGGCATATTCTCCTGAAAAAGTAATTTGCTCGACCCGGCGCACGAATTTCTGCTGTCGCCCCTCCTGCAAAATCTTGAACTGCCCGTTTTTTATTTCGGTTACTAAACCCCCGGCGGTGAGCGTACCGCAAAAGATTACTTCGGGCGTATTCTGGCTAATATCAATAAAGCCGCCACAGCCCGCGATAGTCGGGCCAAAGCGCGAAACGTTAATATTACCTTCGGCATCGGCTTCGGCCAGACCCAGACAGGCCAAATGCAAGCCGCCGCCACTGTAAAAATCAAACTGGGTTGGCTGCTCGAGAATCGCGATAGGGTTCAGGGACGCGCCGAAACTATCGGCAGATTGTGGAACGCCGCCAACCGGCCCAACCTCGATAGTCATTACAAAATCGTCGCTTCGTCCCTGTTCGGCGGCAATCGCCCCGACTCCCTCCGGCATCCCAATTCCCAAATTTATCACCATACCAGACTTTAGCTCCTGCGCGGCGCGACGGGCAATCACCTTACGCTCGGTCAGGGCCATTGGCTCAATTTCGGAAAGATGAGCGCGAGCCTCACCCGAAAAAGCAGGTTCATAATGTTTGCCGCGTGTTTGCCTTTGGTCAGGGTCAAGCACTACCGCATCCACCAGAAAGCCAGGAATTCGCACTTTCTTCGGATGAATACTGCCCGCCGCCACTAATTCTTCAACCTGCACCAGCACAATTCCACCCGCGTTTTTGGCAGCTTGCGCGGTAGCCAGAGCTTCGGTAATGACTGCTTCTTTCTCGGTGGAAACGTTGCCCCATTCGTCGGCATACGTTCCCCGAAGCAGGGCAACCGTAAAGCGGGGAGCTTTGTAGAAAAGCTTTTCCTGACCGCCAATATTTATTACTTCCACCAAATTTTCATGGGTACTAGAATTGAGCTTGCCACCTTCAATGCGCGGGTCAACGAAAGTGCCAAGCCCTACGTGAGTGAGCAAGCCGGGACGTTTGGCGGCAGCTTCGCGGGTAAGCTGGGATAAAACCCCTTGCGGTAAGTTATAGGCTTCGCAACCACCCGCCGCCGCCATTTGCATTAACTTAACAGACCGCCCGTAATGCCCGCCTATCGAACGCTTTAGCAGACCGGGATGGGCTAAATGGCTGACTCCAATATCATCCGGGCCACCGTTGCCCGCCGCAAAATACAAATGCAAATTCTCCGGCTTGCCCGTTGCTAAAAAGCGGCGTTCGATAGCCGCGCTCAATTGTTCGGGATGAGCCATCGCCCCGAAGCCGCTATAGGCCAAACTTGCCCCATCCGGGATTAGCGCAACCGCTTCGTCTGCGCTCATAACCTTAACTTGTCGCATAAATTTTACTTTGCCTTTAGCAAATTAGTGGCGTTCATTGCCACGTTTAAAATTACCCGTTATTTTTGCCATTATTAGTTGGGCTTCCTTGCCTTCTAAACCGGCTATTTTTTGTAAAAAATCCTGCGCTTCTCTACCTTTCAGGATTTTTACTTGCTTGCCCAGCCAAAAAAGAAACACTCGCCCATCTTTAGCAGCGCGAAAGCTAAAAACTTCTTCATCCAACCGCCCGCGTTGGTCTATTTCGCTCAAGGCTAAATTCCAGCCAGTTTGAAGCAGGGCAAAGTAACTTCTTCGGAAAGCGGCTCGAAAACTACTTCGACTGTCGCTCCGATTTTAACCTGTTCGGGCGCAGCCCGTACCGCGCTCAACATTCGCGGCCCTTCCGCCAAATCTATCAGAGCGATAGCATAAGGCACGCGGGCGTTAAAGGCCGGGTTGGGATGGCGGCGCACAATGGTATAAGTGTAAATCGTCCCGCGACCACTGACTCGCACCGTTTCAACTTTAGTGCTGTGGCAATGTGGGCAAAGCATACGCGGATAGAAAAAATATTTATCACAATTCTGGCAATGCGGCAAGCCTAAATAACCTTCGCGGGCGGCTTGCCAGTAAGCCGCGCTATCCGGGTCAATCGTCGGAAGCGGCGCGGGCCAAACATCCCTATTTTCTGTAGTCATCTTTAGAACCTCTTTATAACTGGAGTCTTATTATCTGCTTTTACAATCACTCTTTTGTAGGAGGGATTTCCAATCCCTATTTTGCCCAAACCCGTCTTATCGGGATTGGAAATCCCTCCTACATAAAACTGGTGGTTGCTTTGTTGGTTAAACGCTGAGAATACAGGTTGCGCCCGAAGAAAGCACCCCGCCCGTACCGTGAACCAGGCTCAGGCTTGCGCCGGATACCTGCCGTGCGTCGCCCTCGCCGCGTAACTGGCGCACCGCTTCGATTAAAGGGAAAATGCCGTACATACCGGGATGGGTGTAAGATAAACCTCCACCGTTGGTATTGAGCGGGAAATCGCCGCCCGGCCCGAAATTATGCGAATCCACAAATGGGCCACCCTCGCCCGGTTTGCAAAAGCCTAAAGCCTCTAAAGTAAGAATAACCGTGATAGTAAAAGAATCGTAAATTTCGACTAAATTCAAATCGGCGTGGGTTATCCCGGCCATTTGCAGCGCACGTGGCCCGGTGATAGCGGCAGGCGTGGTGGTCAAATCGGGCATTTGGGCAATCCGGTCATGGGTATGGCTTTCGGCGTGACCGAGTAGCCAGACTGGTTTCTTACGGGCGTTTCTGGCCCGCGCCGCACTGGTAACGACTAACGCCCCGCCGCCATCGGTAACAAGGCAGCAATCCAGCAAATGAAGCGGCTCGGAAATATAAGGCGAGTTCAAAACCTCGGCAACGGTAAGCGGTTCGCGCATCAAGGCTTTCGGGTTGAGCCGCGCCCAGTCGCGGGTATGCACCGCCACTTTTGCCAGTTGTTCCGCCGTTGTACCATATTGGTACATGTGCCGCATCGCTGCCATCGCGTATGCCCCTACTGGCGAAGGCATCCCGTAAGGAGCTTCATACTGCAAATTCAGGCGGGTCGCGTTAGCATCGGGCGGACGTTTGCGGCTCGAATCGGTGCGCTGAGTCGAGCCATAGGTTATCAAAACTACTTCGCACAATCCGGCTCGAATCGCCGCCGCCGCGTGTCCAACGTGCGCCTCAAAAGACGAGCCGCCAATATTGGTCGAATCGGTCACTTTGGGATTAAGGCCCAAATATTCGGCCAATTGCAGCGAAGTCGCCCAGCCCCACGCCCCGGCGGTCATCACTGCGTCAACTTCATCCAGGGTTAGCCCGGCATCGTCGAGGGCGGCTAAAGCAGCCTGAGCCTGCAAAGTCATTACCGTGTGGTTGGGAGTCTTCCCCAAATCTGATTCGGCCACACCCACTATCGCCACTGATAGTTCAGAACTCATCTTTTCCCTTTCTCATCCATAAAACTACGTACCGCAGAGGACGCAGAGGGCAAGTCGGAACTAGGAAGTATAAAGTCGGAATCGGTTGCCCTTATTCTTCTACAGATAATCAGGTAATGATTTAGAAAAGCGTTTAGCATCCAATTACCACTAATCTAACAATTCTATTTCATTTTCTGATTATCTACAGTAGCTGGTTCAGTTAGAGCGTAGCCCTTGTAGGATATTGCTCCGCCAATAGATTTTACCCAAACATCAACTGGCAGAGCAGCATCCTACAAAAGACGCAGTATTTCCCTGATACTTATTACTTGTTACTTATTACTTAGCTCCGAGTTTGTCCGTACCCAAATAGGGTTGCAGAGCGGCGGGGATACGAATCGAGCCGTCGGCTTGCTGGTGATTTTCCATAAAAGGCGCAAGGAAGCGCGGGGTTGCCAGCGCAGTATTGTTCAGGGTATGGCAAAAGCGCACTTTGCCTTCGGCATCGCGGTAGCGCAAATTGCTGCGGCGGGCCTGCCAATCGTGCAAGCTTGAGCAGGAATGAGTTTCGCGGTACTTGCCTTCGCTGGGAACCCAAGATTCGATGTCGTGCATACGGTATTTGCCCGCCCCCATATCGCCAGTGCAGCACTCTACAATATGATAGGGAATTTCGAGAGCTTGCACAATTTCTTCGGCGGTAGCTAAAAGCTGCTCATGCCAACGAGCCGATTCTTCCGCATCGTTTTTGCACATTACATATTGCTCAACTTTGTAAAACTGATGTACCCGAATCAGGCCGCGCACGTCCCGCCCGCCGCTTCCTGCCTCGCGCCGGAAACAGGGCGAATACCCGGCGTAAAGTACCGGCAACTGGCTTTCGTCCAGAATTTCGCCAGTATGCAAGCTGTTTAACGGTACTTCGGCAGTTCCGGCCAGGTACAAATCGTCGGCGGGCAGATAATAAACCTGTTCGCGCCCAGTAGGAAAGTGGCCCGTACCAAAAAAGGTAAATTCACGGGCCATCGAAGGCATGCTCATCAAATTAAAATTCTTGGCTCTGAGCTTTTCCAGGGCAAAGCGCAGCAAGGACATTTCCAAAAGTACCGCCTCGTTTTTAAGGGCGTAACTTCGACTTCCGGCAACCTGGGCAATGCGCTCAAATTCGGCCCAATTATGCTTTTCCAAAATTTGCACATGGTCAAGCGGCTTAAAATCAAATTGGCGTGGCTCGCCCCAGCGTTTTACTTCGACGTTATCATCTTCGCTGGTGCC
>JBBQGP010000221.1:0-8927 GCA_038323095.1 Chloroflexia bacterium
CAGAAACAAACTGCGGGCCGCCGCCAGCATATAAACTGCCTGAGCGGGCAAGCGTAAAGCCAAAAGTTCGCCATCCTCTAGCAGCAAGCGGGCGGCGTAGCGTTCGCCCAATCGCGCCAGCATATCGGAAGGGATAATTAGCTCCTCGCCTTGCGATTTTAAGGCGCGGTAGCGGGCCAAAGCCAAAAGCTGATGATTCAGGCGTAGCCCGTTTTCTCCGGCTTTACCAAAGCTGGGCGGGCCGGGGTCGGGCAAAGAATTGATTGGTTGCACCAAAGCCAGCCGCCGTCGCATCAATTCTACTTCCAAATCATCCAATTTTAATTGGTAAAGCTCGAAATCGTAGCGCAAACGTCCCGCCGGAGTACGGGGCGGGGTAATTTTGCGGGCGCGGTTCGCCATATCCTGATAAACTTCAATCAAATTCTGGGCGTAATCGCGGCGCAAGGCATAGCCACCCCGCCAGCGATTATGGGCCTGTATAGGTAAGCAATTTGGCTCAGACCAGCCTGTAACCATTGGCTGACGGCGGCCCTCAAGAGCTTGCAAGCCCCAGGCCAGCCGCAGCAGCTCGGTATCGTTGCTGGATAAAAGGTTATCAAAGCGGCGTACCGAACCCGCTCCTAAACGGGCGGCGGTTGCCAATTCGACTAAAGCCTGAGTTTCGGGCGAACTGGTAAAAGTGATATTTTGCTCTTCCGCCCCGCTAATAAACTTTTCCAGTTCGGCAATCGCCTCGCCAAATCGCCCGACCCCAGACAGAGCTTTGGCAGCGGCTACCCGCACCGAAAGCAAGGCACGATGCGCGTTACCTTCTGGCACCAGCGAATAAGTTGGCGGCTCAACCAGCAGTCCCAGCAATTCGGGTAAACGACGGTCAGTGGCGGGTCGCAAATCGTCCGAAAGCAATATTTCCAGCCCTAGCAATTTATCCTGTTCAAGCGTGGCCGGGAAGGGCAATTTGTCGGGCAAAGGCAAATGATTGGCGACCAGCCGCAAGGGTAAACGACTGCGGGCCAACCTGCCCCATTCCAATTGCAAACGCGAACAAATATCTTCGGGCGCGTCCCATAAATACGTCCAGTTAATATCAAGACGCGGCACAGCAATTGCGGACTGACGATTGACCATTGAGGCTTGGGATAAAGCTTGAGACTCGGCATTAGGCAAAATAGTCGAAATAATTTGATTGGCAATACCAAAAGGTGGAAGCAAAGTGCCAAGTTTACGCCCGGCAGTGGCGGCAGCATCAAGCTGCTGCAAGCCCTCGCTAGTGCGACCCTCAAAAAACAAGGCCCGACCCCAAAGTGATTGGACGTAAGCCGCCAGCAAACGGGGCTGAATTGTCGAATTTTTCCATCGCCAGGGTGAATTTAATTTTTTGTAAAGAACTTCCAGTATTTCGAGGGGCAAGGGCCGGGCCAGACGTTCGTTTTCGCGGGCTTCCACCGCCGCTTCGATTGCCCCGATTAACCCTCCAAATTCGCGCGGTTGCCCAACCGGGGCGGTAGTTTGTACTGCGTCCCAAAATTCGAGCCAGCGTTCTTCCGGCAAAGTTTCGCCCGCCACAAAATAAGCCGCCGCTTGTCCACCCAAAGCCGCCAGCCGCACGAATTCCAGCCGGGTATTAAAAGCACTAGTGCGCTCGTAGCTATCAGGAACGGTTTGGTTTAGCCCGAATTGAACTTCGGCCACATATTCGGCAGTGCGCTTCCACAATTCGCGCAAATCTGCCCCCCGGAACTGGTGCAAACGGGCCGCCCCTTGCAAAAGCAAAATTCGGGCAAGCATCAAATCCGAAGCAGGGCGGTCATCCAGTGGGACGGTTAATAAACGTTCGGTCAAAAGCTGCGCCCAATCCCAGCTAACCAAAGCCCGATTCAGGCGGCTGAACCAATCAAAAGCCTTGCCGGGGTTCTCCTCAACATGCAAGCGCAAAGCTACTTCCGCCGCCGTAAAAGAACCGCTCAAATGGGCATCATTCATGGTGCGGTCTTCTAAATAGCGGAGTGCCTGAACGCGCATCCGTCCCCATTGACGGCTTAAAGTTTTGTTGGCGTTACGCTGCCGGGCATAATAGTCGCGCATCCGCTCCAAAATATTATCCTGCACACCAATCCAGCCGTTAGAGCCATGTATGACCCATTCGTAAGCCCCTAAAGCCTGATACAACTGATCAAAATTTTGGAGCGGGGGGCTAATTTCGGATTGGTCGGCTTTCCAGTTCGGGCCTTTGCTGTCGACTTCCTGTTCCAGCGTAGCCCGTAGCAAGGCATAATCAAATTGACCGAGCATGGCAACCGCCATCAGAGTCCCCTGGCTCAATTCGGAACGAGCGCGGCCCAAAATCCGGGTTTCGACATAGCGTTGAAAGTCGGTTTCGGCAACTTTTTCGGGTGTAATATCCGGGTCGTCCTGCACCCAATCGGCATACAAAGCCATATCAAAAGGGTTAGCCCGTTCTTCACTTTGGGTGCGGACAAAAATTTGGTCTTGAGCATTCCATTCAAATTGACCATACAAGGCCGGAGCGGGCATAGTGGTCTTATCAATCACTGCTTCCCAAAATTCTTTCTCGATGCCTGCCGCCTCCAGATAAGCTTCGGCTTCCTCGCGGCTAAAACCCAGTACCGGGAACAAGGCCAGATATGGACGGGGGGCTAAAGACGATTCGAGTTTTGAGTTTTGGGCCTTGAGTTTTGGGCTTTCCGATTGCTCTGGCGATGCAGCGGCTTCGGCGGTTAAAGCTTCGGAAGAATCTTCGGTGGTGGAACTGTTTTTCAATTTCCAGCCGTTCCCGGCGGAAGCAAGCGGGCGGCGACCACAGAAGATTACCCGCAAGTTTGGCTCAAGTTCGTGTAATTTTTCCAGCAAGCCAAAAGTAATCGAAACGCTTTCGGCGGGTTGTCCGGCCAAACGAATTCGGGTTAATTCTTCGCAAGTATCCAGCACCAGCAAAACTTGCCCGCCCATTTCCTTGAGGGCGGCGGCAAAATCAGCCATTAACTTTTTGAAAAGTGGATTATTTAGCCAATCGTGGCCCTCGCCTTCGGCTAATCCGGCCTCTTGCGGAGGGTATTTTTCATAAAAAGCCGCCAAACTTTGGTCAAAACCGCTAAAAGTGTAAGGCTGGGGGGCCTGCAAACGCAATTCTTCGGCCAAAGCCTGCAAAAGCAAACCGGGCTGATAACGCGGGTAGCGCGGGTCAAGGTGGTCGAAATCTAGCCGACCAACGGGGATATTGCGGGCGGGGGCAAGCCGGGTCACGATATAGCGAATCAGGGTAGTTTTGCCAAAGCCGCCCGGCCCAATATAATGCAAAGCCCAGTTATCGTTCGGCCCGCTAATCAAAGCTTCAAAAGCCCGAATTTGTTCGCGCCGTTCCAGAAAAGTTTTTAGCTGCTGCAAATCGTCCCAACGCCGAAACTGGAGTTGTAAGCGGGCTGAAGCACGGTCAATTCGCACTCGCCCTGCCGGGTCTAAATATTCGGTTAGTTGCCGACCATTATCAACCCATTGCAAGGCCCGATTTAAGTTGGCTTCGAGGGTGGGTAAATGAACCGTCTCCGCGTTTGCGCCCGGCCCGGCCTGCACCGGGTTCAGCCAATCCTGCGGCAATTTAACAGGCCGGGTAGTTTGCTCATTTTCTACATAAGAAGCGGCAAGCGAAGAAATTTCTCGCGCCGGAGGTGCCGGAGAATTATTCTCAAGCGGCTGCAAGTGTAAAGCCAGCCGGTATAAGTCCGGTGCGCCCACATCCACCGTTGCCCCATCTTCCATGCGATACGGTTCATCTACCACAAGCTTGTAATTGCCCGCGTACAAACCGTTACGGCTCTGACTATCGGTAATGTAAAAAGCGTCGCCCTGCCAGCGTACTACTGCATGAGCGCGGCTAATACGCGGGTCGTTCAAAACCAAAGAATTACGAAAGGTGCGGCCAATACTAAAAGAAAGCGAATTAATCGGGGTATTCCATTCACGCCGTATCTTGCCTTCCGGCCCGAACTCAACACAATTAAAATAGGCCGAAGGTATTGTCGGGCTGGAAGTTGGGCTAGGCAAATTGGAAATAGCTAAAATTTTCTGCTCGGTATCTAATTCTGTCAAAGCGGTTTCGGCTTTTTCGCTGAAAACTGCCGGAGTTGCCTGAGTAACTGCTTCCTCGATTAAATTTAGCAAGCGGGGAGGTTCGTTCAAATAGCGGGCTAATTGCGCCCAGATAAGCAAATTTTCGGGCAGTTCGATAATATTTTGGGCTTCGGCCACCCGGCGGGCGCAGGCAGTCATTTCGTTTACCAGCCCGTTTTGCCCTTCTTTTTCGCGCAAGTAATTCAAAATAGCTTTGCGCTCTTTTTCGTCAAGCTGGAAAATCTGCTCACGGTGCAAGCGGCCATCATCCAACGAAGTCGGCATTATTACGGGCATGATTTGAGTATCGAACAAGCCCCGCGTACTCAATTTTTCGAGCAAAGCTCTAGCCGCCTCTGCCGTTAGATATTCGAGCTTTTGGGTAGCCTCGTCTGAACTTGCTACAGTATTCGGCCAAATTTCGACGTTCACGAAAAAAGCCAGCTTTGCCGTCCAAAACGGGACAAGCGCAAACCAGCGTAGCGCAGCGGGGCTAGTTTCCCAGGTACGGGCGGTATCTTCCAGCCAATCGCTTTGGCGGGCTGCCGCCTTGCGCTTACGCCACTCGTCAAAATCGTCTTCTACTGTATTTAACAGCGATTTTCCTTCAGAACTCATAATAGTTAAGCCAAAAGTCGGAGGTCGGAAGTATGAAGTCGAAAGTAGAAAACCGATAGCAAAATTTGATTCCTACTTTATACTTCCTACTTCCGACTTTTCTCTAATAGTTCGTTATCGTCGGCTAAAGCCAGAGCTTCGGTTTCGAGCAAGTACGGAATTTCGTCTTGCTCGGTGAGTAACAGATTTCCAGGACGGCCTTTAACTTTGCGCCGGAACAATTTTACTAGCTCGTCTTTGGCCCCAACATCTACTAGCGGCGGGTTGCGCCTTAATACGTACTGGCGGTAGGCCAAAACTTCTTCTTCGCGGGAAAAAGGTGTGACCCGCAGCAGATTTATCCAGGCGTTAGTTTGGGCGAATTGATACAGCTTTTGGGCGGCTTCCACCTGGGCGGGCGGCGCGTTATCAAAAGCGAAAATTATTCGCACTCGCTCGCTTTTAGGGTACAGCCCATTGCTTAATAAAATATCCTGAAAATCGGGCAAGGCTGTACCAAGCATATGTGCATCATCAAATAGCAAAACTACTACTCTATCCGGGCCTAGCATATCGGCCAAATTCACCAAATCTTGACCCAAAGCTTCGGCCAAAAGCCGTCGCTTCAAGCGTTCATCCAGCCCGCGCCGCAGTTGCTTCTTAATGCTTTCGGGTAAATCCGGGTCGTTCACCCCGCTCGTCGGGTCGTCGATAGCTTTGATTATCAAATCCAGCCGCTTTAAGCTGAATTCATTGTTTGGCCCAAAC
Source organism: Chloroflexia bacterium (assembly GCA_038323095.1). Taxonomy (GTDB): domain Bacteria; phylum Chloroflexota; class Chloroflexia; order Chloroheliales; family Chloroheliaceae; genus L227-5C. Next base: position 5,497 of record JBBQGP010000221.1, read on the forward strand.
CAGCGTTCCGCCGCATCATCGATTTCGGGCGCAACTGTCGTTTTAAGAAAACTGGCAAAACCTTCGTTATACTGTGACGGGATGTAGCAGGCGAAATGCCCGGCCCGTACCGCCATGCTGCCCATTTCCTTCAAAAGACGGGTCTTGCCCAGACCTTTTTCTTCCGAACCGCTGGTGTAAAGAGCCATTGCTGGCTGTATAACCTCGCCGGGCAAAAGCAACGCCTGAAACGCTTGCAAATAATTTAGCCTATCGCAAAAATCAGGACGACCCGGCGGGAAATTTTGCCGGAGCAATTGGCTAATACTTTTGATTTTGGCGGCATCTATATTTAAGTTTTCCTGACCATCTTGCCGCAAAAATAGCACCGGCAAAGCCCAATCTATCTTTTGTTCAGCCTGGTAATCTCCGGCCAAACCTGCCCGGCGGCCTCTGGCGCAAGCATCCGGCACAGATTGGCCCTGCACTAGCCCAACATAAAACTCGCGGGCAAACAGGCGACAAACCCGGTCAGAAACCCGCCCGTTCATCCCCACTACAAAGGGTATCCCGGCTTCCACCAGTCGGGCGGCAATACTGCTACGAACAAGCTGGGTTTGGGCCGCCAATTCTTCTACTTGAGCCAGACCGGGATTGGCCTTGCCGTTTGTGCCAGGGGCGGTAGGAGCTTGCCCGCTAAAGCAAGCGTTCAGGACTACCGCCTGAATTCCCGTTCCGGCCAAAGCCGCTTCCATATTCCCGGCATCGTAGCGGCCCTCCTCATCCCGGTTTTCTACGGGAAATTCCAGGTAAGCACGTCCGGCATCGCTGCCGCCATGCGCTACCAAATGCAAAACGTGCGGTTTAAAAGTGGCGATGGTCTGCTTCATATTCTCAAAAGTAACCGCTTGCACCCCATTCAGGGTTGAAAGTAAGCGAATTTCAAGCGGCAAACTTTCGCTTTCCTGCAAACGCTTGAGCAAGCTTAAATATTCACTGGCGGCGTTTATTTCCGGGTCATCCAGCCCGGCGGCAATTACAAACAAAATTCGTAACGGTAACTTTAGAACATCTTCCGCTTTGGCTATAGTCGGGCGTTGAGCGACAATGCGGTAAATGTTAATTTGCTTGTCGCTCAATAAAAAGTATGAATTGCTCCGAACAGCCTCCCAGGGCAAGCGGGCTAAATCCGGGTCGTCCAAATGCAGCCGCAATTCGAGAGTTTGGTCGGGCGGGGTCAGTTTTTGAACTTTCTCCCATAAATCTTGCCCCAGCAAACAAGCAAACAAATATCGTCCGGCGGCCTCAACTTGTCCGGGCTGCGAAACGCGGGCGAAAAGCCCTCGAAACAGGGCGACTTGTTGCGGGGCGTTTGTCCACAATCCCTCATAAGGGGCAGGTAAAGCTACCTGATGCACCAGTGGGGGGACTGGTATCAGCCAGTTTGCCACTCGCACTTGCCCTAATTCATGCCCGCCGATAAGGTTTTTTTCTTTTTCGGCCCATAGTTCAACCGACCAGCCCTCACTGACCGGGTTGGCTCCCAACTTTAAGTCAAATTTCACGCTGCATCCTGAATATTTATCTCATCGCACCAAAAATCAATGTCCCTTGACCTTAATTCCCTCATTCTAGGATGAATTTAGTATAACATTCCAGGCATAGCAAAACAAGGTCACAGGGACATAAGGTTTTATGGCTGACTTTACTTCTGGCCTAGTTCGAGAACGCTTCGACCCAAAACTTCAACTCCTGGCACAAGGCATTTTTCGTCCAAATCAAAGCGCGGGTGGTGATGCGGAAAAGTTTCGCCACCGCTTACGTTGGCCGAGCCAACCAGAAAATAGCAGCCCGGTTTGGCTTGCAAGAAATATGACATATCATCAGATACAGTAGTAGTAACCACTTCCTGCACGTTGGCTGTGCCAATCGCGGCGCGTCCGGCCAACCGTACCGCGTCGGCAATTACCGGGTCATTTACTACTGGCGGTATACCCGGCTTAATGTTAAATTCAACCTCAGCCCGCATTGCTTTAGCAATATTAGTGGCAATATTTTGCACCCGTTCTATCAAATATTCGCGGGCCTGCGCCGTAGTCGAGCGAATTGAGAGGGCCATTTTTGCTTCTGAATTAATAATATTGCTGGCTGTTCCGCTATGAAACGAGCCTACCGAGACCACGGCGGGCTGACCCGGCAAAATTTCGCGGCTGATAATAGTCTGCAAAGCTACCACGATTTCCGCCCCGACCAACAGCGCGTCTACCGTCTGGTGCGGCAACGCTCCGTGTCCGCCTTTTCCTTTAACAATAATTTCGATAGTATCCGCCCCAGCGAAAATCGGCCCGTTGCAAACCCCGATTTGTCCGGCGGGCAAATTGTTCCAAAGGTGCAGCCCGACCACCGCGTCTACTTCCGGCCCGCTCATTATCCCGGCATCCAGCATCGGTTTTGCCCCTCCGCCTAATTCTTCGGCGGGCTGGAAGGCAAATTTAATTGTGCCGGGTAGTTCAGCCCGGTTTTGGGCGAAAATCGAAGCCAGCATAAGCGCAATCGTAATATGCCCATCGTGGCCGCAAGCGTGCATAACGCCCCGATTTTGGGAAACGTAGTTGGCCGAGTTTTGTTCATCAATCGGCAGCCCGTCAATATCAGCTCTTACCATAATAGTACGCCCCGGCTTACCGCCCTCAAGCGTTCCCAACACGCCATGACCGCCCACACCAGGCCGCACATCGTCTAACCCGGCTTCTTTCAAACGGGCTTCGATTATATCCGCCGTCCATTTTTCCTCAAAAGATAATTCAGGGTGACGGTGGAACTCGCGGCGCATTGCAACCATCGCCTCGCGCCGGTCTTCTACCAACTGCTTAATATTCTCCAACTCGCTGTACCTTTCTATTAGTTTCAGGTTTCAGGTTTCAGGTTAGAAGAGTTGTGGATGAATAACTTCCGACTTCATACTTCCGACTTGTTAAATGGTGGTAATCTCCCGGACATAAAATGTCCGGGCTGATGGCATGAAAACGGCCCTGAAGGGCTGGAACAATCGGATTAAAGCTTGTCTTGCAAGATAATGCTCTGACAATAAATTTTGCCCAAACATCCAGGTTTGCCAAACAAATTCTAAATCTGAGCAAACCACCCAACGGCTTTAGCCCCGTTTTCATGTTATTAGCCCGGACATTCCATGTCCGGGAGTTTACCCACCAACAACTGACAACCCTTCCAACTCACAACTTGAAACTTGAAACTTGAAACTCTAAACAAACCCATACGCCAGCCAGCCACCGTCTACCGCTAAGGTTTGCCCGGTGACGAAGGCGGCATCTTCTGAGCATAAAAACACTGCCGGGCCGATTAAATCTTCGGGCTGACCGAGACGGTTCATAGGGGTACGCTTTATCAAGGCCGCAGTATCGAGCAAACCTTTAGCCTTTAACCCACGCATA
>JBBQGP010000222.1:0-8825 GCA_038323095.1 Chloroflexia bacterium
TCTAACAACTAATAACTAACAACTAACAACTAAAGGAATTCTCATGGCCGACCCGGTAAAGATTGTAAAAGCTGAAATACGGGAACTGAACGCGCAAGGGAGCGAGACCGGCAAGCGGGTGGCAGTGCAGTTTAATCCCGAAACCCTGAAGTTGTCTTTTGCCAATCAGGTAGCCGCGCCTGCGGGCGGCGGAGGTGGTGGTGGAGGCGGGGGAGCGGCTGCCCCACGTCGGGCGCGTGACCAGCGCGGTTCTTCTACCCTGCAATTTGTGGGCAAAGGCACAACCAAGCTGAACGTCCAACTCTGGTTTGATGTAACCGCGAACGTGCCGCCAGGCAAGGAAAACGTCAGCGATGTACGGGAGCTTACCAAACAAATTGCCTATTTTATCACCAGCCGTCAGGATGGCAACCAGCCGCCGCCGGGAGTGCGCTTTTTGTGGGGTAGCTTCAAATTTGATGGAATTATGGATTCGCTGGAAGAATCGCTGGAATTTTTCTCGAACGAAGGTAAACCTCTGCGGGCCAGCGTTATGCTGGGCATGACCCAGCAGGGCATCGAGTTTGTGCCGCCCGACGCTCAGAACGCCAACGGTGCGGCCAGTGGCGGGCCGGGAACGCCTGCCAATACGCCGGGTACAAAACCGTTGGCGCAAGCTCCTTCCGGCTCGAATTTGCAAGGGCTAACGGCGGGAGCAGGACTGAGTGCCGGGGTTAGCTGGCAGGATATTGCTTCGGCGAACAACATCGAAAATCCGCGCTTGCTTTCGCCCGGTCAGCTAATAGATTTGAAGCCGAGCGTTTCTTTTAAAGTTGATTTCGGAAGTTGAGGTAAACAGCAATGGCGGTAGTAATCAATGAATTTGAGGTTGTACCCGCGCCAGTTTCGTCCGTTGGCAGCTCTAGCGGCGGCGATGCAGCCAGCCAGTCCAGCCAGTCGCCCCAGCAAACCGCGCATGAACTGGAAAAAATCTTCCGCCGCCAGCAAGAGCGGCAAACCCGGATTAGAGCGTATTAGAACGGTTGTCAGTTGTCGGTTGTCGGTGGGGACGTGGTTGTGAGTTGCGAGTTGCGAGTTAGACTATGTTTCCGACTTTATACTTCCTACTTCCAACTTGTTCCTCTGTGGTGAAAGTTCTTCGTTGGATTAAGCGAGAACCCTTTTTAACACAGAGAACACAGCAAAATTCGCAACTAACCACTCTTTCACCGACAACCGACAACTGACAACCGACAACCAAGGGGGATTTTATGCCAGCGACGACGGAAGCAGTAAGAGTATCAAGGCCAGTGATTGAAATAGGCGGGCAGGAGAATGCCGGTTTGGGTAGTGGCTTGCTTGAGCTAAAAATAGTCGAGAATACAGTCGGGCTGTACCGTTGCGAGGCTACTTTTGGTAACTGGGGCGTGAACGGTGGTAGTGAACCGAATTTCCTGTATTTTGATAGGCGCGTACTGGATTTTGGCAAGATTTTTCAGGTGAAGCTGGAAGGGGCGAAACTTTTCGAGGGGAAAATTACCGCGCTGGAAGCGCATTTCCCGGCGGGGGAAGCTCCCCAGATTACCGTTTTGGCCGAAGACCGCTTTCAGGATTTGCGAATGACCCGCCGTACCCGCAGCTTTGAGAATGTGAGCGATGCCGATATTGTGAAGCAAATCGCCGGAGATTACGGGCTGACTGCCGATGTAAATGTAACCGGGCCGACCCACAAAGTGCTAACCCAATTAAATTTAAGCGATTTGGCCTTTGTGCGAGAGCGGATGCGGGCCGTAGATGGCGAAATTTGGATTGCGGGCAAAACTTTGCACGCTAAAGCCCGTTCGCAGCGCAACGAAGGCAATCTGCAACTGGCACGCGGTCAGGCTTTGCGCGAATTTTCGGTAATTGCCGATTTAGCAGGGCAGCGTAGCAGCGTAATCGCGGGTGGCTGGGATGTGGCCGGTAAAGCGGCTTTGAAATACGAGGCTACCGCTTCGGTAATTAGCGGCGAATTGGGTAGCGACCAGAGCGGGGTTAGTATCCTTTCTTCGGCCTTTGCCCCCCGCAAGGAAGTTTTAGCCCATACCGTCCCCCTTACCAGCGACGAAGTGCGGGCGCGGGCCGAAGCTTTTTTCAAACAAAGTGCGCGGCGGTTTGTGGTTGGACGGGGTGTAACCGATGCGGATGCCCGCCTGAAAGTTGGCAGCTTTGTAAATTTGCTGGATTTAGGCCCGCTTTTCAGTGGTAAATACTACCTGGTAGAAGTGCAGCACGTTTTCGACCCGACGCACGGCCTCCGCACCGAATTTACCGCCGAACGTCCCGGAATTGGAAGGTGAAGTAGGGGAGTTTTGAGTTTTAATTGCTGGAACAGTTGCGAGTTGTTAGAAAACTAGAAACTAGAAACTAGAAGCTAGAAGCTAATCAGAAAAAGGAATAGGAATTTTGAAGTAGTGGTAGCCCTAAAATCAACTGGCGGAGCAGCATCTTACAAGAAAGCGGCCTCCCTGTAGGATGTGGCTCTGCCCATTGATTTGGACGAAAACCGATTCTTGGGATAATTTCTAATTTATTATCTGATTATTTATAGAAACCTGAAACTTGAAACCTGAAACTTGAAACTTGAAACTAACAAAAGGATGTGATGATGTTGGGACAGAGTCCGCTTGAAACCATAATAGATGAGCGCGTACCGGGTGGCTTGGGCGGAGTCTGGTATGGGGTATATCCCGCGCTGGTGACAGACCTTAAAGACCCGGACGGGCAGGGGCGGGTCAAGATAACTTTGCCCTGGTCGCCCGATGCGGGTAGCGCACGCTATGAAGTTTGGGCGCGGCTGGCGACTATGATGGGTGGGGCGAACCGGGGTAGCTGGTTTGTCCCGGATGTGAATGATGAAGTATTGGTAACTTTTGAGGCGGGCAACCCGCGCCGCCCTTATGTTATTGGCGGATTATGGAACGGTAGCGATTCGCCGCCCGAATCAATGGACGGGAGCGGGCAGAACAATAAAAAAGTGCTGCGCTCTCGTAACGGCGTAAAAATAACGCTGGATGATAGTTCGGGGCAGGAAAAGATGTTGCTGGAAACCCCTGGCGGCCAGAAAATAACTTTGAAAGATGGGCCGGGAGCAATCCAGATTGAGGACAGCAATGGCAATTCGGTCAAGCTGGAAGCAAGCGGCATCACCGTTACCGCTTCGGCTAAAGTGACGGTTAATGCCAGCACTGTTGAAATTTCGGCGGGAATGTTGACCGTAAACGCGGGAATGTCAAAATTTAGCGGGGTGGTACAGGCCGACACGGTGATAACTAACAGCGTGGTCAGTGCTTCATATACACCCGGCGCAGGGAATATCTGGTGAAAAGCTTATGCTAACGCAAACACAGGCTCAAGTACATACTGGCTGGATGACTGCCGCTCCGCTCTGGGACGCTATCGGCAGCAACCCGACTTTGATGCAGCGTCCGGCCCTATTGCGGTTCGCTTCCGACAATTTTATGGATGATTTGCAGAAAATTCTGGAAACCTCGCCGCAATCACTGGCTAATTTTCAAGCCCGCAAAGAAAGTTTTCGGGCCAGACCTTCCGGCGCACCTTCGGACTGGCAAGCCGAAATAGATAATTTGAAGCTTTACCAGCCCATTCACGGCCATTTTTACCTGATAGCGGCCAGCCTGATTTGTCGTATTCCCGGCTTGCCTGACCGCACGATGGACACCGCCAATAAGGAAAAAGCCAGTTTTGTGTTACGTCGCTACAATACCAGCGACGGTAGCGAAATGGCCTGGATTAACGACCCAATTCAGGGCAAGGGCTGGCAAAGAGTTCAAACCCACAACGGCGATTACAATTATTTGGCCCACTCCGAAGAGCTTTTGCCTATGTTCCCGATGAATTTTAGCCAGAACGGGCGCAAACGTCGCTTACTGGTTGGCCTTATTCCGACTTCCAGCCGCGAGTCTTATAAGGCCGCGCCCCAGTTGCCCCCGCTTGAGCCGATGCTGGCGCAGGACGATGCCCGCCTTGCCAAAGACCCAGAAGGCGATTCGCGCTTGCTGGAACTGGAAATGAAAGTAAACGCCCAATTCCAGGCTCTAAAGCAATCCGCCTTTGACGATAGCAAAACGCCCACTTTCCCCGACCCCAATTTGAGCGGCGCGGAAAAAACCAAACGAAAAAACGCCAAAGAAACTCAGGAACAGGACGTTTCGCGCTTTATCTTGCTGGATTTGGCCGAGTTTATTTCCAAAAACTTGCCCGACTTCTGGCAAAAGCTGAATGGTAAAAGCAGTCAACCGCTTGCCAATGGGCCGGAGAAAAGTATTTATAACATTCTGGTCAACAGGCATATTGAGAATAGTAATACACCGACTTTGCTTTCGGGGCTGATAACCGCTTCCGAAAAGTGGGCCGAAATTAACCGCGAAATTGTTAGCGCAAACAGTACGCCGCCTTTGCCCTACAACCTTAAACATAGCGATTTGAGCAACGACGAATTACAATCGTTGATGGACGATTTTAAGCAGCTTTTGAAAAGCCAGCCGCAGGGCCAGAACGCTAATCCTAAAGCTCCCCTCAATGCAGATATGGCTTTGCCCAAGCTGGATTCGAGCGGGGCGACTATGTATATTATGCGCTGCGTTTTCCAACGCCCGAACTGTGGCCCGTTCCAGCCCGAACTGGTTAGCAACCGTACCCAGGAATTTGCCCTTGCGCCCTTCTTTGATTTTGATGCTCCGGCTCGGCCCATTCGGATTTCCCTGCCGGTAGATACCAGCATTGCCGGATTGCGTAAGTTTAACAAGAACGTTGGCTTTCTGATTTCTAACCAACTGCGCGAACAAATGGAGCGGGCTACCGATTTGAAAAAAGCGATGGACGGGAATTTAGCTTCGGGCGAAGAATTTGATTTGGGGACGCTGTGTTCCTTCTCTATCCCGATTATTACGATTTGCGCCTTGATGATACTGATGATTTTTATCAGTTTGCTTAACTTTGTTTTCTGGTGGATACCGCTTTTGAAGATTTGCTTGCCTATCGGACTGGTAAACAAATTGAAGGGAAAATAGGCGGATGGACGTTGGGAAGTTGTACGGGCGGGGAATGGCTTTTCCGCCACGAGTGGGGTCGGATGGCCGGGTAGTTTGGTCGCAAGGGCCAGTTAATATTCGGGAATCAATCCAGATTATTTTGCTGACCGAGCAGCAGGAGCGGCTACGTCTGCCCGAATTTGGCGGCAGCCTGGGCCAATTTCTGTTCGAGCCGAACAACGTTACTACCCGCCGTTTGATTCAAGACCGTATCATTCACGCCCTGACCCAGTGGGAAACCCGAATTGCGGTGGAATCGGTAGAGGTGGAGCAAGACCCCGCCGACGAGCAAAGCGCAATCGCGACCATTACCTATAAATTAGTGGCGACCCAGACCAGAGAGCGCGTTAGTTTAAGTGTAACACTGGCCGGATAAAAACGAGGAATCTGATATGCCCTTAAAGATACCCAGCCTGGATGACCGCAGGTATCAAGAACTGTTGGACGAAGCCAAAGCGCGTATCCCGGTTCATAATCCTGAATGGACAAACTTTAATAGCAGCGACCCCGGCCTGACTTTGCTGGAACTTTTCGCCTTTATGACGGAAAACTTGCTGTACCGCACCAACCAGATACCCGAACGCAACCGCCGCAAATTCTTGAGCTTGCTGGGTGTACCCTTGCAGGCGGCGACCTCGGCGCGGGGGCTGGTCAGTATCAGCAATGAGCGCGGGCCGTTCGAGACGCTTACCCTGAATGATGGGCTGGAAGTACAGGCCGGGTCTGTACCTTTTCGGACGGAACGCGGGCTGGATGTGCTACCCATCGAAGCGCAAGTTTATTACAAAAAGCCGGTATCTAACCCTGATACCCAGACCGTGAATTATTACCAGCAGCTTTACGCTTCCTATATTGGGGTTGCCCCTATAAGCGTGCCGACCATGTTACAGCTTTACGAAACAACCCCTTTTTCGCCACGCGGTAACGCCGAGCTGGATTTGGGGCAGGATACGATTGACCGCTCCTTATGGATTGCGCTGCTTGCTCGTCCCGGCGACAATTTGGAAGAGGCCCGCGAGAAAATCGCCGGAAAAACCTTGAGCCTGGGGCTAGTGCCGTCCGCCGGAAGTGCCGGACGCTTGCTTTCTCCGGCGGGACAAGCCCGCCCCGAAGCCGCCCAACTTTTGCAATACGAAATCCCGGACGTTTCGCAAAGTGAGGTTCTTTCCGAACTAATTTCCGAGCGCGAACCGCTTTACGCCGGTCTGATTAGCAGCGCGAGTACCGATATATTGGCCGAGCCGGGAATAGTCGAAATAAGCTTGCCGGAAGCGGCCCGCTTGCGGATGTGGAGCAATATTGACCCGCTCGAAATGGGCGCGGATAAATTCCCGCCTTCGCTGGAAGATACCAAATTGAATGACCGTTTGATAACCTGGCTGCGGGTGCGGGCTTCGGCGGCGGTACGGGCGCGGTTGCTCTGGGTCGGGATTAACGCCACTACTGTCAGCCAACAGGCGCAGGTAATCGGCGAAATTTTGCCGGGTGGTACGGGCGAACCTGATCAAAGCGTTTTGCTTTCCAAAACCCCGGTTATTCCTGGCTCGGTGCGTCTCATGCTAACCCCGCCAATTGGTAAGCCCGAATTTTGGCAAGAAATTGACGATTTGCTGAGTGCCGGGCCGGAAGTAAGCGTCGCCGATGCCCGCCAGTTTCCCGGTTCGCCGCCAGTTAGCAATTTGCCCACCAAAGTTTTTACGGTCAACCCCGAATCGGGCGAAATCAAGTTTGGCGATGGAATGCGGGGGGCGCGTCCGCCCTTTGGGGCAAGCCTCCGGGCCGATTATGCTTATGGCGAAGGTCGGGCCGGAAACGTGGGAGCGGGGGCGGTCAATAGCAGTCCAGCCCTGCCCGCCGGATTAAAAGTTAGCAACCCGGTGCGTACCTGGGGCGGCTCGGAAGCTGAAACCGTTGGCGAAGGCGAAAAGCAAATTTCCCGCTATTTGCAGCACCGTGACCGTTTGGTCAGCGTGGCCGATTTTGAGGCGATTACCCGGCGTACTCCCGGCGTGGATATTGGGCGGGTCGAAGTTATCCCGGCCTATAACCCTGAATTGAATCAGAACGAACCGGGCGACGCTCCGGGTGCGGTTACGCTAATGGTTATCCCTAAATACGATTCGATGCAACCTGACGCACCCATGCCCAACCAGCTTTTTTTAGATACGATTTGTGATTATATCGAGCCGCGCCGTCTGGTGACTACCGAAGTATTCTTGCGTGGCCCAATTTACAAGCCAATCTGGATTTCGGTGGGAATAAGCGTTCCGGCGGGTGTACCGCAAGCCCCAATCCGCGAAGCGGTCAGGCAAGCTTTGCTGGATTTCCTGTCACCTTTGCCGCAAACTGCTAATACTGGCCTATCAGCGATTAGTTTGTTTAACCAACCCCAATCCGGCAATCCGAATCAGGGTTGGCCCTTGCGGAAAGCGGTACTCGAACTGGAACTACTGGCCGTTGCCAGCCGCGTGTCGGGAGTGCAACTTATCAACAAAGTAATTTTGGCGGAAGGCAACAAACCCGCCGCTTCCAGTGTGACTATGAGCGGGTTAGAATTGCCCCGCGTTTTGGGTATCAGCGTAGCAGTAGGCGACCCTGAGCCGGTGCGGGGTGCGTCGCTCGCCGTCACGCCGCAAGGGGTAAAACTTGTACCAGTCCCGGTTATCCCGGAAGAATGCAGGTAGGATGTAATGGACGTAAACGGCAGTCGTTTTCAACTGATATTGGGTTACGACAACTGGGCGGCTTGCTCGGACGGGCAGGGTTTGCTTGGTAGCGCGTGGCATCCCACCCAACCCGCCGATTTTACACGCGGCCCGGTGGCGTTGCGCTACGATTTAGCCGCTCAGGAACTTACCTTGCAAAAACGCCTGTTTCGCTTTATCGCCGCCCCGAAAGATGTTGCGCCTCGTCTGGAAAACCGACGCGGGGCAGGGCGTGACCGTTTCGGCAATTGGTACTGGATTGGCGAGAACCAGCGCGAAATTATGGTTAATTCCGCCGGAAGCGGGCAAACTTCGCACTTTTGGGCGCAAAACGATACTTTGGATTGCGGCGAAGAACCCGAATTCGGCGAATTTGGCCCAAAGCAAATCGTCCGCCCGCCTGTTGTATCAGTGTTAAGTGGGCTGGCTGTGACCGAAGACCATTATCTAGCGGTGGGGACGCTTGAGCCGCCCGGTTTGCTAATTTTCGATTTGCATGCTGGCGGCCCGCCCTATCAGGTGCGCTGGCCCGAAGGGATAGCCTTTATGCCATTTGATATGGCTGTGCGGCCTGGTGGCGGGGTTTTTATCCTTGACCGTATTAACGCGACTTACTGGGAACTTGACCGCAAATTTAATATTGTCGAACATTCGTTTATTAATAATTTGACTATAGACGAATTTCAGCCAAAAGACAGCGCGTTCTTGAGACAAAGTACCCGCCCTGATTTGGGGGGAACTTCTTTGCTGACGGTAGATGTGGATTTGCCGCATGACCCGGTAGCAATCGAAGCTATGCCGGATGGGACAATTCTAATTCTGGACAATGGGCCTGACCCAATCTTTAGCAGCGTCTATCGCTACAAAAACGGGCAACCAATCGGTACAAGGCTGACGACAAACGCCCTATTGCAATCGGTTGAGGAGGAAAAACGAATCAATTTCCGGCTAAACGGCTATGATTTGGCTTTTCTTCCGGCTACTTCCGAGAACCAGACTACACCGGGCCAAATTTATATAGTAAGCGCAGACGGCAACCAGACTTTTG
>JBBQGP010000223.1:0-8788 GCA_038323095.1 Chloroflexia bacterium
TGCCCCATTCCCACCAACGCCTTATCCTTCGGCAATACTGGCGAACCCGGCACATACAACAAAGTCCCGGCGGGTAAAATCGTCTCAGCCTTTTCCGCCCCAAACGAAGCAAAGCCGGGACAGCCCGGCCAGTAATTCAAAGGAAAGCGCGTAATAACTGGAATTTCTACCTGATAAATCCGGGCAATCTCACCCAAACTCTGCCCCGCTTGCACCACCTGCCGGCGGGCCGACGTTAGCGGCAAATTTATTCGAGCATCTCCCGGCTTATAAGTCGGATTAGCGCAGATTATAGTACGCGGCGCAAGCCCAAAACGGAAAGCGACCCCCTCCACCGTTTCGCCCGGCTTAAACCGATAATAAGCATCCGTCGAAGCTTCCGCCGAAGCCGCACCGCTATTAAAAAATGTATCACTCAGGGTAATAATTGTCAGAAGCAGGGCCAGAGCCAAACCACAAACCCAACGCCAGTGCTTGATTATATTGTATCTATAGCGCAACTAAAAAGCTCCAACAAGATTTTGTAAATGTGTGACAACGTTAATGCAGCTTTATATTATACTAGCTTGCGCTAAAAATCAAGCTTTACTCCAAATTCTTGTTTTTCTCCCGCGATTGTCGCCCTAATTCTTCCTTATAAGCTATCAACTTTTGCAACAAAGTCGGGTCACTTGCCGCCAGAATCTGCACAGCCAGAATCCCCGCGTTACGTCCCCCGCCAATCGCCACTGTCGCCACTGGCACACCCGTCGGCATCTGCACAATTGATAACAGCGAATCCAGCCCCTTCAAAGCCTTACTCTCTATCGGCACACCAATTACCGGCAAAGGCGAAAACGCCGCCAGCATCCCCGGCAGATGGGCTGCGCCGCCCGCCCCCGCAATAATCACTTTTAACCCCCGCTCGTGCGCCGTCCGCCCGTAATCCGCCATATCCTGCGGCGTGCGATGCGCCGACACCACCCGCAACTCATACGACACCCCAAACTCCGTGCAAATCTCTGCCGCCCCTCGCATCGTCCCCAAATCCGAATCACTCCCCATCACTATTCCCACCAACGGCTTTTCCAAATACTGACTGTTTTCTAAGGGCTGACTACTCTCATTCATTATCTTTCCTCCTCTAAAAAATTCATAGCAAATTCCTCACACTCCCCTCAAAGCCTCATACCCCAAAAAACCCAGAACAAGCAAGCCCAAAATAATCAACCCCAGCAAAACTCCTACCAAAAACCAGTTTGGCTCAGACCGCCCCTTTTCCTTTCTCACCACTGCTGAACTTTTCTGCGGCTCACCCGGTGGCAAAGGCACAAACTTCGCCGTCGGCGGTGGCCCAACCTGAACAAACGCGGGTGCAGCCACTCGCTCCCCTTCCAGCACCATTATCACATTCCCGATTCTCAATTCAGCCCCCAACTGCAAAAAAGCCGGAACATCAGTCGTAAGCTTTGCCCGATTAATATAAGTTCCGTTACTACTTCCCAAATCCCGCACCAGCAACCCCTCCGCCCTGACCTCAATTTCGGTATGCTGCCGCGACACACTCGCATCCGCCAAAACAATATCGTTACTAATATGCCGCCCAATCTTCAAAGCCGGACGTTGCAAATTATTTTCTAATTCAAAAATATTAGATTGGGTCTGACCAGACCCAAACCCCGGCCCTTGCAGCATCACCAAACGCATATTCCCTCCCAACCTTCTTTCAAAAGTCTCTATAGCTAATCAGTAATGATTTAGAAAAAGCGTCTGGCGTTCAATCGCCCTGAAATGAATTTCGGGCTAAGTCTTTTAGAGTTGGTTCAAACCAACTGTTACAAACTTTGCCCTCATTTGAATCAGAATTTCTTTCAAAAGGTCTATTGGCGGAGCAATATACTGCAAGCAATACCACTTCCCCTGTAGGATGCTGCTTCGCCAGTTGATTTTTGCCCAAACTCGATTGAGATAAGCTTCCAGTTGGTTTTAACCAACTTGCAGCATCCTAGCCCGAAATTCATTTCAGGGCAACATTACCATTAGTTTAACCTATCTCACTCTTTTTCTTGAAACCTGTAACAATTCTTCTTCTGACTCAAAACTCAAACTTATTTTTGTTGTATCATACATCCTGCAACCAGGCTAGACTTAATCAGCTTCAAATCCTGGTTTACCCGCAATTAAACCTGAAACCCGAAACCTTAAACTTGAAACTATCTAAAGGAGGACTTTCCTTGACAAGCCCCGCAACTAAACCAATACATCTTGGGCCAGTCCAGCAATGGCAAACTAAAAATCAGCAAATTATTTTTGATTGCGCTAACCAGGCCCAGCTAATTATTACCATCCTGACACCCAAACTAATCCGAATTACCGCCACCCCCAACGGCCACCTAGCCCCGACCCGCTCCTGGTCGCCCGCCCTGCCCGATAGCGAATTTCCGCCCGCGCCGTTTCAAACCGAAGAACAGCATCAAACTTGTCTTATCACCACCGCCGAGCTTACCCTCAAAATAAATTTGCCCACCTCCCATTTAACCATTCTAAACCAGGCTGGACACATCATTAGCGACGATGCGACACGCGCAAGCTGGCTGGAAGCCACAACAGAACGTCCCGCCAAAATAGAATGGAGCAAACGAATTCCCGGCAACGAACATTACTACGGCTTTGGCGAACGCACCGGGCTTTTGGACAAACTTGGCCGAACCTATACCAATTGGTCAGTGGATAAAATCGGACACGGCCCGGCCACCAACACTATGTATCAAGCCATCCCCTTTTTTATGGCCCATCGTCCCGGCGAAAGCGTCGGCTACGGCCTGTACTTTAATAACAGCTACAAAACCCATTTCGATATGGGCCATGCCCGGCCCGGCTCGTACTCTTTTAGCGCGGAAGGCGGCGCACTCGATTACTACTTCATCTTTGGCCCAAACCCGGCCCAAATTCTCGAAAACTATACCATGCTAACCGGGCGAATGTCCTTGCCACCGCTCTGGTCGCTTGGCTACCACCAATCCCGCTACAGCTACTACCCTGAAGCGCAGGTACGCGAAATTGCCCGACAGTTCCGCGACAGCGACATTCCCTGCGATTGTCTGGTACTCGATATTCACTACATGGACGGCTACCGCGTTTTTACCTGGGATGCCGAACAATTCTCCGACCCCGCCGCCCTTACCGCCGACCTCGCCAAAGATGGCTTCAAACTTGTTACCATTATTGACCCCGGCGTAAAATACGACCCGGACGGCCATTATCAGGTTTACCAATCCGGCCTTGACCAAAAAGTTTATTTAAGAAAACCCGCCGACCAAAGCGATTCAGCCGACCCTTATCTTCACGGCCACGTTTGGCCCGGTGATTGCCTTTTCCCCGATTTTACCCTCGAAAAAACCCGCCAGTGGTGGGCCGAGCAACATCAAACCCATCTGGGTTATGGCGTAGCCGGGATTTGGAACGATATGAACGAACCCGCCGTTTTCGCCTTACCCCCCCAAACTGGCACAATTGATTTCCCCCTCGATGCTCCCGTCGGCGAAGGCGAAACCGATGCTACCGTTTGGGCCGAAGTCCACAACTTGTACGCCCTGCTCGAAAACATGGCAACCCATCAGGGCTTGCTCATGGCCCGACCCAACTCGCGCCCCTTTATCCTGACTCGCTCCGGCTTTGCTGGTATCCAAAAATACGCCGCTGTCTGGACTGGCGACAACCATAGCTACTGGGAACACCTCGAAATGGCCCTACCCATGCTCGTCAATCTCGGTCTGAGCGGAGTAGCTTTCTGCGGCACCGACATTGGCGGCTTTATCGGCAACGCTTCTGGCGAACTTTTCGCCCGATGGATGCAATTTGGTGTACTCTCGCCCTTTATGCGCGGCCATAGTGCCTATGGCTCGGAAATGCACGAACCCTGGGTCTTTGGCAAGCACATTGAAGAAATCTGCCGCCGCTACCTGAAACTACGCTATCGCCTGCTACCCTACCTCTACACTCAGTTTGAGCAGGCCAGCCGTAACGGGTCGCCCGTCTTGCGTCCCCTTTTCTACGAATTCCCCGACGACCCGCTTCTGGCTCAACTCGACGACGAAGTAATGCTTGGCCCGGTTCTGCTTGCCGCCCCCGTCCTCCGGCCCGGTAAAGAATATCGCTACGTTTACTTACCCGCCGGGAACTGGTACGATTTTTGGACAAACCAACCTGTCCAATCCGGCCCGACCCACTTTCTCGAAAACGCCCCACTTGAAAAAATGCCGCTTTACGTTCGGGGTGGCAGCTTCTTACCCCTCGAAACCGCCGATTACCAGCATACCGGCCAGCGCGATGCCGCCGCCCCGCTTGCCTTGCGCCTCTATCCCGACGCAAACCGTCAGGCTTACGGCACACTCTACGAAGACGCAGGCGAAACCTTCGCCTACCAGCACAACCAGTTCCGCCGCACCGCTTTTACCTGTCGGCCCACCGCTTCTGGCTCGCTCCTGATTACCGCCAGCAGCGAAGGCGCATACCAGACCGGGCGCACCGAAATACATTTGCAATTCCCGGTCAGCCTCTCAATCCAAACCGCCACCCTCAACAATGGCCCAGCCCTACCCCTCGCTCCCGCCGACCAACCCGGCTTGCTAACCATTATCATCCCCATCAACGACCACCAAACCGAATGGAGCATCGAACTAAAATAACCCTTTCGCCCCTTCCAAACCAGAAAGCCCGCGCTTACCGTGTGAGTAAGCGTGGGCTTTCCACCTTGACCAATCTCTCAGAACTTGCTAAAATTTCTTAACGAGAATAACCGAAAACCAGATTAACCAAAGGTATTATCACTTAATGACGCTTGAAGCTCAATCCGACAAAACCTATAGTTACCAAGCCGCCAAACCTTTTCGACAATCTTCCCTTTATCATACCGGGCGCGAAATTGCGCTCGTCGCCCTGCTTCTGATTGCCGCCCTCGCCCTCCGCCTCTACAATCTTACCCAACAATCCCTTTGGTATGATGAAGCCAACGGCCTTTATTTCGCCCACGAACGTTCCTTCTGGCAAGCTATTACCTTTTTCTTCCGATTTGAGCCACACCCGCCCCTCTTTTTTGGGATTATGAATTTATGGATGGATTTTTTTGGCCCAACTGAATTTGCCGTCCGCTTTTTCGCCGTACTAATGGGCCTTGCCGCCCTGATTGTCCTCTACCTTATCGCCCGTCGCTGGCTAAACCAGCCTATCGCCCTGATTGGCCTGGTTTTACTGGCCGTTTCGCCCCTGCACCTCTATTGGTCGCAAACCATTCGGCCTTACAGCTTGCTCACCCTCGAAAGCCTTGTCAGCCTTTATCTGGCTTTGCTCCTAGCCGATAAGCCCCAACGAAATTTTCTGTGGCTAATTTACAGCCTTAGCCTGACAGTTACTATCTACACCCATTATCTCGGCTTTCACATAATTTTGGCTCAAGGGTTGGCCCTGTTAATTACCCTGCGTCAAAATAAATCGGCCCTGCTAAAAATGGTCATGGCCTATGCCCTGGTTGGCCTCAGCTTTCTGCCCTGGCTGGGTAATTTCCTTACCCACGTTCGCACTACCACCCAATCCACTTATCTTGGCAGCCAGAGTGCCGAACGTCTGCTTTCCGTACTGGATACTTTTGCAAGCTTCTACCTCCCCCCGGCTTTGCTACCCCTCGCCGGAGCAGTAATTCTACCCCTCTATTTTCTGGGCGCAAACTGGCTCTGGCAAAATTATCGCCGCGTGGCCTATTTCCTCATTCTGGTCGGCTTGCTACCCGTCCTGACAAGCTGGCTATCGGGCTTATTCCAGCCAAACTTTAACCCGCGCTACCTTGTATTCTGCCTACCTCCTTCTTTACTGGTGATTGCTGTCGGGATATGTAGCCTCAAGCACTGGCACAAATTTTTACCCTTGCTTGCCCTGCTCCTGCTGCTTGCTCTCAACCTGCTCGGATTTTATAACTACCAGCAAAAATACATCTTTCAGGATTGGCGCAGCCTGGTAAACACCGTCGTCGCCCAACAACAACCCGGCGATATTGTTTTTCTGGCAAATAACGATGGCTACCCTGTCAGTGCCTTCGACTACTATTACCGTTACCTCTTGAACGAACCCGGCCAACTCCCCCGCCGTTCCATAGCCCGGAAAACCTTTTCTACAGCAGAGGTCGCCCAGGTTTTTCAAGATGCCAAACGAGTTTGGGTAGTAGTGCTTAATTTCGATGATGGGGATTGGGTGCGAAAACAGGTCTTACCCGCCATACCCAATCAGTTCAAACAAACCTACTTCAAGGAATACAATACCAACGACCAATCCAGCGTCCATCTAATACGCTATGATAAAACCGATTAGCTCAAATTGTGACATTAAATTAGCCTTAAATTGTTCCAAACCCTTTGCCTCATGTAGCTACTGTATGCTATAATCAAAAGGGGTATAGAACTTTTTGATTCAGGAGTATTTCAAATGTCACAGGAAAACCGCGACGGGTTAATTGCCACTAACATTAATGCCGATAACGAAGAAACCTTCAAGCCTGAAACCAGACACGTAGTAATGGCCGGAGGCCGCGCTTATCAGGAGCAGGAACGCTTGAACGAACTCGCACCCGTACAATCCGCCTTACGCCCGGAACAGGCCGAAGCCCTGCTTTCTATTTCCGGCTTGCTCAATCGCAACCTTGACCCCGGCGATGTGCTTTACAACCTCATCAGCCAGATTAAAAGCCTGTTCCACGCCAGCCGCGTCGCCGTTTTTCTCCGCGAAAATTTGCTAACCGATGCCGAAGGTGCCTTAAAAGGCGACATTGGCAGCGTGGTTTGTGCCGCCTCGCTCGGCCTCAGTGATACCTATTTGCAAGGCATTACCGAATATTACGAAGAAAAAGAATTCCAGCACTTGCAAAACTTGCGCCGCCCTGTTTTCATCGCCAACGTCCAAACCGACAGCCGTTCCGCCCATTTGCGCGAACTTAGCCAGCAAGAAAACTTCCAAAGCTTGCTAACCCTGCCCCTCCTGAACCACGAAAACTTGGTTGGCTTGCTCGAACTTTATCACGACCAGCCTCGCACCTATACCAGCGACGAAATTCGGATTCTGTCCATTTTCGCTAATCAAGCCGCCCTTTCCATCACCAATTCCCGGCTCTACGAAGAAGCTCGCCGCCGCGAATTTGAATCCAGCCGTCTCGCCGAAGCGGGGCAGGCTTTCAACTCATCCTTACGCTTGCGTGATGTTTTGCAGCATATTGCCACCGCTTCCATGCGCTTGCTCGGTAATACCGTTATGCTCTTTATCGCCAGCGAAGGCACACCCTTTGCCACCCCGATTTTGTGGGATAGCGAACAAGCCGTTCCCGATGGCCTAACCCTGACTTCGCCCCTCCGCACTACCCGTCCCGTCGCTCCTGGTGAAGGCGCAATCGGCAAAACCCTGCAAAGCGGTGTCCCCTTCTACCTCACCGACTGGCGCGACATTATGAAAACTGCGCCCTTTATCCGTCCCGAAGAACAGGTCAACAGCCTGATTTGCGTCCCGCTCAAAGCCTACAGCAAAACTATCGGCGTGCTGGCGACCTACCAGGTCAGCTACGGCTTGCCCAATATCGAATCGCTCCAAAAACGCCATATCAGCCTTGCCATGCAACTGGCTGACCGCGCCGCCATCGCCATCCAAAACGCCCGCCTTTATGAAGCCGAAAAACGCGAAAAACGCGCCAAAGACGAATTCCTTTCGCTCATCTCGCACGAACTTCGCACCCCCCTGACTTCTATCAAGGGTTATAACCATTTGCTCGGCAAAAAACTCGACCTTCCCATCCCCCTGCTGCCGCAGGAACAAACCCGCGTTGGTGAAGGGTTGCGCCACTACACCCAGGTTATGGGCGGTCAAATCGAACGCCTTCAGAGCCTTATCGAAGATTTAACCAGCATTTCCCAAATTGAAACCGGGCAAATCGAAATCAATCTGGTGCAAACCGAACTGGTCAGCCTCGTTCGCGCCCAAATCGAACAAATGGAAGCTCAATTCAAGCTGGCCCGCCAACCTCGCATCCGTCATCAATTCGAGCTAAAAGCCCTGCCCCAGCAAATCCCGGCTCTGGTAGACCCCGACGCGCTCAACCGGGTAATTCACAACCTTCTCTCCAACGCCGTCAAATTCTCGCCTAAAGGTGGCACAATCCGCGTTCGCGTCCAGCAAGGCTCAGACGAACTTTACATCATGATACAGGATGAAGGCGAAGGCATAGTTCCCGAACTGCAAGAACGCATCTTTGAACGCTTCTACAAAACCAACGCCAGCGCAAACCGCGCCAACGGGCTGGGCCTCGGCCTCTACATCTCCAAACACCTCGTCGAAGCCATGCAAGGCCGCATCAAAGTTGAAAGCGTCGAAAGCGTCGGCAGCACCTTCACCATCAGCCTCCCCCGCCCCCCCAAACCCACCTCCGACCCCACCGAACCCTAACTCTCTCAGCCACACCAAAAAACCAGAAACAAAACAGGAGAAACTAAAATAGGAAGGGAAATTATCGCCCTTCCTGACCAACCTCAATTATCCGTCCTTAGCCACTTCTTTATGGCCTCCATACTGTCAAAAAACTGCCCCCGATATTGTAACGTCAAAACCATTCGGTCATACTTCGTTATCTGATATTCAAGCGGTTAAAGTAGTGGCGGCAGTTTTGTGCATCCCTACCGCACACATTTCTAAATAAATATAAATTTCTGGGTGAGGCAAACCGAGGTGCAACTAGCTAAGGCGCAACCTGGGTTATAATCTCCTTACGCATGGAAGCAGG
>JBBQGP010000224.1:0-8787 GCA_038323095.1 Chloroflexia bacterium
GAACAGGAAGCGCAAGCATTAGGTATCAAATTTCAGCGTGGCGTTTATGTAATGGTGTCCGGGCCAAGCTTTGAAACCGGTGCGGAACTTCGCTATTTGCGAATGATTGGCGGAGATGCGGTTGGAATGTCTACTGCCCCCGAAACAATTGTGGCAGCTCACGGCGGTATGCGCGTTTTGGGTATCAGCACCATCACCAACACCGCGACGGGTGAAGGCGATGCCGAGGCTAACCACGAAGAAGTTTTGGCGGTAGGAAAAGAAGCCGGGCCACGCCTCGCCAAACTGGTAAAAGCGATGCTATCAAAAATCTAAATGGTCTTGAGTATACAAAGCTGCCGGGAAGAAGTAGGGGCGAAGGTTAGTATGACAACTTTTTCAAATGATGTTTTGCCAGTTGTACAGCGAGCAGACTGGGTGCAAGGCCAACTACAGGGTTATTGGACTTACCCCTCTTATGCCGCTTTGCCTGACGACGGAAACCGCTATGAAGTTATACAAGGAGTTTTATACGTGGCACCCAGTCCAAGCTTTTATCATCAAAACGCTAATAGCTGGTTTACTTCTTATCTGAAAAATCACGTTCAGTTACCTGATTTGGGAAAAGTAGTTTCTGCCCCGATGGACGTTGAGCTTGCTCCCGGTTATATTGTTCAGCCGGATGTAGTGGTGGTGTTGAAAGCGAACGAGTATCGGATACAGGCCAACAAGATTGCTGGCTCGCCTGATTTAGTGGTGGAAATCGCCAGTCCTTCCACCGCCACTTATGACCGCAGCACCAAATTGGCAGCTTACGCCTCGTCTGGCGTACCTGAATATTGGATTGCCGATGTAGATGCTCGAACCGTCGAATTATTCGTTTTGCAGCCAGACCGAACCTACCGTTCACAAGGTATCTTTAGGGGTAAAGCTACTCTCCCTTCCCAAATTATCCCAAATTTTCCTGTTCAGGTCGAACGCTTTTTCGCCTGAACCTGAACAGGAAAATTATTTGAGTATTACTTACTCTGGTTTGGCGGAATTTTGCCACACATCTTCAGGAAATTTTAGCCGCGCCAAATCCAGACGACGCAGAAGCAAAGGTTTAATATCTTCCCTGCCCAGCATGGCGAACAGAAATTTACTGTCAGCGTTAAAATTAGCTTTTACCGCCAGAGCAAAATCCTTGCGAGATTTGGCAAGTGGTTCAGCCAAAGCAGTTTGAAAAATATAGTTGAGCCGTTTTTCTTCGGAAAGCACCACCTCTTTAATTATTGCCGCTATTTCCTCAACTTTTTGGTAGAGTTCTTCTGGCAAATCCATTACGTATTCATCCCAATCAGCCTGACTATCCAATAATAGTACATCCCGCACTCTGGCAGGGGTTAGCCTGTTAAGGATTTGGGCTATCCTGATGTACTCAATCGTTTTAACTTTGACCCGACTTCCGTCTTCAAAACGCAGTACCCAGCCTTCTATACCACTAGCATTATTCGCTAACTGCTCTAGCTCTGCTAAAGAAGTAACTTTTACGCTTTCGACGATTGGCAATCCGAACTGTTCGGCAAGGCGGGTTAGTTCTTTGTAATTGTAATCGTAGCCATCGAATTTACGCGCTCCGATAAGGTAAAGAGCTTCACTTTCTCCGTAATCTATAATAACCCGGTTGTCGGGGTAAATGATTTCAAAGAGCAAGGTTACATTTTCTGGCAAGCCCATCAGGTTGTACCTAGCTCTTAAATAAGCGGTAGCCCAGCCTGCCTGCTTACTAACAAAGTTGCCTCTGGTTGCAATGGCGTAACCTTCGGTGCAGCGGTAAAGAATACCAAGACTGCCATCCAGTTTGGCGGTAGCTTCAAAAGGCCCGCTTGGTAAATCGGTGATATGTTTCTCGCCCAAGTTGAAGAACTTGTCAAAAGGACGGGCCGCCACTGTAGCCGTAGGCCAATGGATAATCAAGCCCCGGCTTACCCTTTCGACCTCGTTCCACTGACCTGCAAAAGTAGCTTTGTCAGTATAATTAAAAAGTAGCAAATCATCTTTGGGATGTAGTGTTACCCGGATTGCTCCCAGACTGCGGTATGCTTCTGTGTTTGACCCGTTTCTTCTGACTGCTTCCAAAACAAGGTCTATACCCGATTCCATAATCAGTTCCCCAAACTTCCCAAGTTGCTTAGTTAGACGGTTATATTATATCAAATCCTGTAAATCCGTGTCAAGAAGAAATCAGAAAGAGCAGAGATACTAATTTTATCTCAAACCTTAAGAAATTGCATTTTATTTAATCAAACCAGGATTAGCAATATTGTATCCTACTTGCATGACAATTTTAAAAATATCGTCTATAATTTTGTATTATTAACCAGTGGCGCATATGTTTTGAATGGCCTGATGGAGAACCGAAACCATTCAATACTGAAATTGTAGATTATCATTGAAGAGGCATTTTATGACAAGACCAGCTATTCACCCAGGTGAAGTTCTTATGGATACACTAGAAGAATTGAACATAAACGCTACAAAAGTAGCCCGTGTGCTAAAAGTGCCAACCAACCGCATTACACAAATATTAAATGGGCAAAGAGCAATAACAGCCGATACTGCCTTGCGCCTGGGGCGATGGCTTGGTACTAGCCCGGAGTTTTGGCTAAACTTGCAGAAAAGTTACAAACTACGTCTAGCTGAACAAGAATCAGGTAAGGACATCGAAAGTATAGTTCCTAGACAGCATGTAACATTCTCTCATTAAATTCAAATTATTGCTAGATAAAAAGGCTAACCCTTGCAGGTCAGCCCTTTGTCTAAAGCTACTACTTTTACGAAAATAGCCTCGTGTAATTCTACTCAGGCTTCAGTCCTCCGCCCTATAAAGACCCTATTTGCCGCCGCGACGTTGCGCTCCGGGCATTTGCGCCCCGAAAAGGCTGGGCGGTAGTTTGTAGCCGACCATTTCCAGCTTTTCGTAAAATTTGGGACGTAGCCCGGTAGGGGCGAGTTGCCCTATAACCTTGCCGTTTGCGTCCTGGCCTTCTTCGCGCCACATAAAAATGTCCTGTAGCACAATGTTCGCTTCTTCCATACCCTGAACTTCGGTAATATAGATAACCTTGCGGCTACCATCGCGGAGGCGGGCTTGCTGGACAATCAGGTTTACCGCGCTGGCAATTTGTTCGCGGATAACTCGGATAGGCAAATCCATTCCGGCCATCATCGAAAGGGTTTCAAGGCGGCTCAAGGTATCGCGAGGAGTATTAGCGTGGGTAGTGGTCAGCGAACCGTCGTGACCTGTGTTCATGGCTTGAAGCATATCCAGTGTCTCGCCACCGCGACATTCCCCAATAACAATTCGTTCGGGACGCATACGAAGCGAGTTTTTGACCAAATCACGAATTTCGACCTTGCCTGTACCGTCTACGTCGGCGGGCTTGGATTCAAGCGAAACGACGTGCCTTTGCGAAAGCTGAAGTTCCGCCGCGTCCTCAATCGTAATAATCCGCTCGTCGTCGGGGATAAAACTGGACAAAATATTGAGCAGGGTCGTTTTACCCGAACCAGTACCCCCCGCTACCACAATATTAAGTCGCGCCCGCACACAGGCTTCCAAGAACTTCACCATATCTTCGGTGACTGTCCCAAAGCGCACCAAATCTTGTGGAGTGAGCGGTTTTTTGGAAAACTTACGGATGGTAATGGTCGGCCCTTTGATGGCGCAAGGTGGGATAATGGCATTAACGCGGCTACCATCAGGTAAACGGGCATCTACCATCGGCCACTTGCGGTCTACGCGACGGCCTAGCGGGGCAATAATTCGGTTAATTACCCGCATTACGTGGTCATCATTCTCAAACAAAATATCTGACTCGCGCAATTTACCTTTTTGCTCAATGTAAATCTGGTTTGGCCCGTTTACCATAATTTCACTGATGGTATCATCCGCCAGAAGTTGTTCGAGCGGCCCAAAGCCCACCATTTCGGCCAGCACTTCATCAAAAAGCAAGCTTTGCTGGTCGGATGGCAAGTTAATTTGGAGTGTTTCGTAAACTGATTTGAATTTAGCGGCCAAATCTCGTACCGTTTTATCATCGCGGGTCAAAATCGTATTTGGGCCGATGCTGGCTTGAATACGGTTTACAATCAAATTGCGATAATCGCGCAAACGGGTTCGGTCTACCACCACACCGTTCAAACCCGCGCCGGGAACGGACGGACCAGGGCCAGGAGGGGCAGAACTGGGTGTGAAGGCTGGTTGGTAAGCACCTTGTCCCGGCGCGGGTTGCTGGGGCGGAGCATAGCCAGGCTGGGGCGAAGGCGGCGTAAAGTTTGGCGCAGATGGCTGGGCCGCGTAATTTGGATTTTGAGGATAAGCCGGAGGTGGGGGCGCGGCTTGCTGATTTTCGGCTGGCGGGGGAGTTGGCGGCGTTCGCCCGTCCCCATTAGTATTACCTGAGCCAGCACCAACACGTTTTAATAACATAAATTACAACTCCACGAAATAGGTTTGAATAGCCTGGTCGAGCAATTCTTTGCTCAAACTAGGCTGTACACCCTGATAGGCCGCGAGGCCGACGATTTGCTTGAGTAAGTCGCGGGGCTGGCAAGAGCGCAATTCCCGCTTGGCTTTAACGTAATGTTCTCGCAAAAGGTAAACTGCTCCCTCTTCGCTGTACGGCACATTCAGGATTTGGCAGTTGCGCCGTAGAATTTCGCGGTATTCCTCAAAGGTTGGGTTGCGAATCTCGATTTTATTCTGAATACGTCGCAAAAACGCTTCATCTACCAAATCACGGGGGGCAAGATTGGTCGAAAAAACGATTAACTGGTCAAAGGGAAGTTCCAGTTTTTTACCAGTTCGCAAAGTTAAAAAGTCGTAGCGTTTTTCGAGCGGCACAATCCAGCGATTTAACAAATCGCGGGGGCGCATTGCCTGCCGCCCGAAGTCGTCAATCAGGAACATGCCACCATTGGCTTTAAGCTGGAAAGGAGCTTCATAATACTTGGCAACTTCATCGTAAATCAAATCCAGGCTGGCAAGGGTTAATTCGCCGCCGACCACAATCGAAGGACGTTTACACAAAACCCAGCGAGCATCCAGCCTATGCTCACCCTGCCCAAAAGTGCCGGGGGGCAATTGTTGACTACTGGGCTGGGTCTCGGAGACAACGTGCAAGTTTTGGTCGAAAACCTTGATAACATAACCGTCGGCCTCGATTGCGTAGGGAATATAAATGTCGCCGCCTAGCAGGGTTGCAATATGTTCGCTAATCAGGGTTTTGCCGTTCCCGGCTGGCCCATAAAGAAAAAGCGAACGCCCGGTATTAACCGCCGGGCCAAGTGCTTCTATTAAATCGTTGCCCAGCACCATATCTTTAAAGGCATCTTTTACCTGGGTTGGGCCAACCGTGATTTCGCCAATAGACTGAGCCTGAGCTACCTTGCGATAATGGTCAAGGGATACAGGAGCAGGGCCAATGTAGGTCGATTGGTCAATAATATCGCGTACCCGTTCGCGGCCTTTAGGGGTTAGCACATACAGGTAGGCCATTTCGCCCAGCCCCTCACTGCCACCAATATCCACCAGTTCGGCCTTGCGTAAATCGAGCAAGCTTTGTTCAACTACCCCGAAATAGGGTAATTTAATATTCTCGGCAACACGCTGGGCCGAAACCATTGTGAACTGGTAAATTACTTTCATTACCAAATCACTGATAAGGTTGCGCGGAATACCCGTTTCTAAAACCGAGGTTGATTCACCAATCAACCTTTCAATATTTCGCATTCTTGTATCACGGTACGCTGTGGCATAATCCGCCGAATAAGTCATGGTACTTCGCCCCTTTCACCGCCGCATCTTTGCCCGTTTTTTCCAACTTAGTTATTGGCTCCGGCTTTTTGAAAACCGGGCATATTTCACCAGTATACCCGTATATTATAGAAATTTGATGCCTTTATTTATACCAGTTATAAACTGCTTTGTAAATAACCTTTTCGTCCTGATTTTAATATTTGCTATTTCGGTATACTTATACGGTCATTTTCACTAAGGCCACTAATTATTTCGGTTTGGTCGCCACTGGTTAAGCCCACTTCCACCGGGATTTTTTCAGTGCGGTTCTCGTCAACTACCCGGTTTACGTATTTGCGTGCGCCGATAGTTTCAAGGGCGCGATTGGGGATAATCAAAATATTAGTTTTGGTTTGGCTAACAATCGTCAGGTTGGCGGCCATACCAGGTCGGATAGGCACATTCGCCGGGCGGGTAAAGCTGATAACCGAAGAATAGACGGTACTACCCTGACGTTGGGTAGCGTTAGGTGCAATTGAAGCCACCCGCCCTTCAAAACTTTTGCCCGGAAAAGCATCCAGCGTAAATTGTACTAGCTGCCCAACCGCTACATTTGCCACATCTATTTCGTCCACATCGGCCCGCACCTGCAAAGAGTTCAAATCCGCAAAAGTTGCTACCGCCGCACCCGTACCAATCACATCCCCTTCGTTTGCATCCACCGTCAAAACTGTACCATCGAAAGGGGCATAAAGTTTGGCAGTTTCCAGATTGGCGCGGGCCTGATTATAAGCTTGCTCGGCCTGTTCCAATTGCTTGACTGGTACATATTGGTCGGAAACGGGCGGAATAGCGGGCGGTGTGCCGGAAGGGGTGAGCGGTGGTGTTGGGGTCGGAAGCGGGCTGGCGGTAGGAGTTGGCGCAGTTTGCCCTTGAAAACGTCCTCGCTCTTGCGCCGCGCTAAGGTTCAGGCGGGCAATATCGCGCTGTGATTCGGCTTGGGTTAGTTCGCGTTGCAAGCGGGAATCGTCCAGTTCCATCAAAAGCATTCCGGCAGCCACTACGTCACCCAGCTTTACATAAACTTTGCGGATTACATCGCTGGTTCTAAAAGAAAGCCGGGAAGCGCGGGAAGGTTCAAGCTTGCCGGTGGTACGCACCACCGCGTTTAACGAGCCGCGTCGCACCGTATAAGTTGTGGTTGAGGCGGGCTGCGAATTGCTGATAATCAGAAAAGCAACGACGGCAGCTATCGCCAAACCTACCAAAATAAGCACGGGTACAAGGTAACGCCGCAAAGCTAACTCCCCAAAATCGTTCGGTACACTCTCCGAACTTTATCAAAAATCTTTTGCCAGGTATAATTTGCCAACACTTTTTGTCGTCCGACTTCGGCCATTTGCCCGGCTAGTTCGCGATTATTTAACAATAGTCGGATTTTATCGGCCAAATCATCCACGTCTCCAAAATTTATCAAAAACCCGTCGCGCTCGTCCTCGATAACTGCCGGAACTCCCCCGGCTCGCGCTCCGATAACCGGCACGCCGCAAAGCCACGCTTCCAGATAAACAATCCCAAAACTATCAGTGCGGGAAGGCATTACAAATACTTCGCCCGCCGCGAATAAATCCTGTTTTTCTTCCGATGAAATAAAACCAAGCAAGCGGATACGGGTTTTATCTTCAGTCGGTAAATCGTCGTAAAAATGCTGGAAATGGCTCATAATTGGCCCGGCAATTACCAGCGTGGCCTCAAAATTCTGCCGCCAGAGTTTTTGCATGGCCTGAACCAGATGGTTTGTACCTTTATCAAAAGCCGAAGTACCTTGAAAAAAAACTAGCGGCCCGGTAATTTGGTGTTTTTCCCTGAAACGCGGCCCGTCTCCACCTGTAATCTCAGTTGGCTCAACGCCCGCCCCGATTATGTGCATTTTAGAAGCGGCTACTCCTTGTTCGGCCAGATAATCCCGCTCAAGCGAGGTCATAGTGAAAACCGCGTCGGCCTGCTTCATCCATTCCAGTTGATGACGCATCGTATAATATTTGCGAATTTGGGGGTTTTCGGGTTCGCCTAGATGCACAAAAGGGGTAATTACAAAGGCGGCATCTTGTTGGCGTGCGCTATCGAAAGCCGCCCGAATCAGGCTATCCAGCGGGGCATTGGCGGCATGAACCAAATCGAAACGAGCTTTTTTAAGGGCGTTTTCCAGTTCCGGCACAAGTGGGGTAGTGCGGCAAGACAAATTCAAGAGGGGTAAAGCGATTTTATCCGGCATGGGGGCGGAACTGAGCATAGTCAGGGCGCGACGCATTACCGGGTAAAATAGGGGAGAAACTAGCGGCAGACGATGTACCGGGAAGCGGCGGATTTGCACCCCGTTCAAAATTTCCTCGCGTTCCTTGACAGTTCGCTTGCCGCTTGCCCAGAAATGCTCCAAATCCCAGGCTTCGGTAACAAAAACCTTGACCTCTGCTCCCGGCTCGGCGGCAATTCGCTCGGCCAACTCCTGCATATACTTTTCGGAGCCGCCAATATACGGAAAGTAGCGCGGGTTGACGTGTAGATAACGGTGGGTGCTAGTTTTATTACTGGCCTGATTAGCATCGGGTAAAGTCTCAATCACTTTTTATTCCTCGTAGAAACTCAAGTTCACTAAAGCGCAATAATTATAGCATACTCCCGGTAGCAAAAATTCATTGACTTATAATATTAGCTCTGGTACATTACATATAAGTAATTTATCAGGGTACAGTGTAGTAGTAGCAGCTTACGTTATGTCTAGGCTTTGAGGTATAGATTGTGTTTCATTTTACGCCTTTTCTGCTCCCTTTTATTCTTGCTGCTTTTCTTATGGGTATAGTTGGCGTACTTATTTGGCGGTTGCCGCGCACCGGGCCAGCCTTCTTTATGCTGGCAGTAGTCGCCTGTGTCGAAGTTTGGACAATTGGTTTTATATTTGAAATTATGGTTGCGCCGTTATCAAGCAAATTGATTTTGGCTAATATTCAATTTGTTGGTATTGATAC
>JBBQGP010000225.1:0-8768 GCA_038323095.1 Chloroflexia bacterium
GAATTAGAACCCGGATGTCGCTGGAACATATTCGCATCGGGCAATTTGTCGCAATCGAAAGCGAAAAAACTCGTTTTTTCGGCATGAGTAACGACGTGCAGCTAGGGACGACCAGCGATTCAGTCTTGCTCGACCCGCCCACGCCCGACGATGACACGCCCTCGCTGGTGCGCGAAATATTACACGGCACTTATACTTATGGCGATGCCCATATTCAGCCCGCTCTGACGATGAGTGCTGGAGATACCCAACCCGGCCCGGTGCGCTCCATCCCAACCCATTTTACCCCGGTTTATCTGGCCGAAGAAGAAGATTTTAACGAAGTTTTCGGCGCGGAAAACATTTTCGACGAAGGCAAAAACTTTGCTATCGGCC
Organism: Chloroflexia bacterium; assembly: GCA_038323095.1. GTDB lineage: Bacteria > Chloroflexota > Chloroflexia > Chloroheliales > Chloroheliaceae > L227-5C. The sequence continues at coordinate 376 of JBBQGP010000225.1, forward strand.
AGCCGCTTGATATGGATATAGATATTTGCCTGAATTTAGAGCGGTTTGTCGAGCGTTCCAACGGCGTGTTTGGCAAGAGCGGAACGGGCAAAAGCGTTTTGACCCGGCTTTTGCTGGCTGGCCTGATTCGCTCGAATATTTGCGCCAATTTGATTTTCGATATGCACAACGAATACGGCGAGGGCAGCCAAAGCGAAGGCCCAAGCCAGCGTATGCGCGGCCTGAAATCGCTTTTCAATAGCCGGGTCATGACTTTTGGCCTGAAAGATAACCGCAAATTCCAGCGAATTAGCCGTAGCGATGGCGATTTGACGATTGGCCTCAACCAAATCGAAGTCGAAGATATTTTGATGTTACGGGGCGAACTCGGCCTTAGTTCGGCTCAAGCCGACTCCGCGCATTTGCTGGTGAGCCGTTTTGGGCATGAGTGGATTAACAAGCTGCTCAGTATGGACATTGAAACAGCGGTGGAGGAAAGTACCGCCAACCGTTCCTCGCTGGAAGCTTTACAGCGCAAGCTCCGGGCTAAAATCAAAAATTTGCCCTTTGTGACCGAAAAAAGCGGCTTTAACCAGATTGACCAGATTGTAAACGCGCTGGAAAACAACCGCCACGTTATTATCGAATTTGGCGGAAACGACAATTTGTTAAGTTATATTCTAGTGGCAAATGTTATTACTCGCCGAATTCATGACAAATACCGCGAGAAATTTGAGAAATATAATTTATCCAATAACGCCGCCGACAAACCCAACCGGGTTATGATTACTATCGAAGAAGCCCACAAATTTCTTACGCCGGAAGTTGCCAACCAAACCATTTTTGGCACAATCGCCCGCGAAATGCGTAAATATAATGTAACCCTTTTAGTGGTAGACCAACGGCCCAGCAGCATTGACCGGGAAGTGCTTTCCCAAATTGGTACGCGCATTGTCGCCGCCCTTAACGACGAACATGATATTGATGCGGTTTTTACGGGGGTTAGTGGCGCAAACAATCTAAAGACGGTTTTGGCCTCGCTCGATAGCAAGCAGCAAGCTCTGGTACTGGGCCACGCCTCGCCCATGCCCGTAGTTATCCGCGCCCGCACCTACGACGAGACTTTTTATCGCGAGATTACCAAAGGCTTTAGCACCTCGCTCCCGCCTCTGGCCTACGTTCCGGGCGGCAACGGCGATAAATCCGATTTTGACGAATGGGAGGAAGCAGTCCGCCAGGAATCGGTTAAAAAAGCCGAATCCGACCTTTTCGGTTAGGGGAGTAGTTAAGTGGGCCGAAAAAGTCGGAAAAGATGGAAAGGCGACAAACGTACCGCTCAAGAAATTCTTTCTAGTGGAACGCTTATTGGAAGTATAAAGAATGAGTTTCCGGGAGAATTTCTTGCTATCCCAGCAGAGGATATTGAAAAGTTGGCGCGAGAAGGAACCGTAAAGGCCAAAACTGCTTTGAAGTTAATTGGTAAAGCCGAATACCGCGAGTTTAAATAAAAGTGCTATACTATTGGGAAGGCTGATAAATTTAGTAAGGCAGGTTTTATGCTCACCGATAACTTACAGGCTGTTCTATTAAATGCAAATAATAAAGATGCGGACAAGCGCGAGGATGCCATTTGGGAATTGGAAAATTTCGGTACAGAGGCGACTCCTTATCTTTTGGCCTTTCTTAAAGACCCAATCTGGTGGGTGCGCGAGTCGGCTGTTAAGGTATTGGGCAATTTAGCTGACGAATCTGCTTTAGATGGGCTGTTAGAAGCATTAAGTGATGAAGAGTGGAGTGTACGTTACGAAGCCGCTGATGCACTCAAGGAATTCAACTCGGAAAAAGCTTTTTCGGCTTTGGTCAAGGCTTTAGATGACCCCGAAAGAATGGTACGGCTTTCGGCAGCGACGGCAATTAAAGAAATTGGCGGGCCAGCTTCTTTTGAGCCGCTCCTGAAAGCTTTGTATGATGAAAATCCAGTCACCCGTAGTGAAGCCGCCGAAGGTTTAGCCAATCTTGGCGACAAAAGAGCGATACCTGAACTCGAAAAGTTCCTTCAAAGTAGGGATGATTTGGATAAGGTGGAAGGGGCTTACGCACTTTACAAATTGGGGCAAACCGATAAATTGAGCGTTTTAGAACAATTGCTAAATTCAAACAAAGAAGCGGCCCGTGAAATGGCTGTTACAAGGCTAAAAGACTTAAACAAATGAAAAGGCGTTACTACTTGAGTAACGCCTCAATTCCACATGGCTCTCCGCAAAATTGGCTCTATGGCCGATAGCTGATGCTCATGGCTGGCAGCTTATTATAATCCGACGCGGAAGAAGCCCTTCGAGTCACGTTTTTCCAGAACTTCGTCCTTGAGTTGGCCGAGCATCTGGTCTGTTTTCAAAGTGGCAATTTCTTCGGGGGTCAAACAGAACCCTCCCTCTTTGACGGCCTGCTCCGGGTTTTCCATAAGCAGCCCCTTGAATTCGTCGTCATTCATTGCGCGTGCAATAATGGCTTTAATTTCGTCCATCGCCATAGCTGCGGAGACCTCCTTTACTAACTAAGACACTAACTTAATAATTTCGCTGGCTGGTTGAACTTTTTGTATTAGTTCTAGTTATATTATAACCCACTAATCATTACAACAGTATGACTTGCATCACTGCTTTTTTGTGACATTTTTAGTGACCCTTTTTGCGGGCAAGTGCTTTTTCACGCGCTTTTTGGCGTTTGTAATCCGCCAAAGCCTCGCGTTCAGTCTTACTTTGAACTTGTCGCGTCTGCTTGAATTGCTCAAGTTGCAGACGCATGGTTTCCTGTGCCTTGCTTAAAACTCCCTGAGTTTGGAGTTGGCGGGCCGCCTCACGATTAGCTCTTTTAGGGTTTACCCGCCGGACAGGTTCAGCCGAACTTTCGACGCTAAAAGTGGTTTGTTCAAGTAACCGCAGCAAATCGCGTTGCACAAATTCCAGAATTTCGCCGTTACCCGGTTCGCTCCCAAAGACGTAGCGACAAACTTTTAACGCCCCATCCGTTTCATCTTCAATTACGCCAACCCACCATGGGTCATCAAAATAAACCGTTAAGATACACATAGTCCTCCCCTTGTAAAAACTTTTCGCACAAGGGACATCCCAGGGAGGAAGGATACTGACATTCCCGCTCTATAAACCTGAACCAATCAACCAAATCCTGAACCAATAGATTAAGCTTCAGCAAGCTTCAACCCAAAACTCAGTCCTCAGTCCTCAGCACTCTGAAGCGAAAACGCACCCGGACTACCAACCGGGTCGTGATTTTATGCGCGAATTTTGAACTTTTCAACTATTCACTAAAATTTTATGCCAGATGAGTCAGCAAGTCAATCAGCCTAAAGACTAATCTTGTGGGATATTAGGATTGTTAGTGTACAAACATTGTCAATTTATGATAAAATTTCAGAGAAGTGTTGAATTTAGAAAGGTGAAAAATGATGCATATCAATTTAACTCCACAGCTAGATAGCTACGTAGCAGAAAAAGTCGCAAGTGGTGATTACAACAACGCCAGCGAAGTAATCCGCGAGGCGTTACGGCTATTGAAAGAACGCGACCAACTCCGTCAGGCAAAACTGCGCGATTTACACGCTGCCATTGACGAAGGCATAAACAGTGGCGATTTCGAGCCACTTGATATGCAAGAAATCAAGCGTGAGGCGCGGGCGGAATGGGAAGCAGAACAGTCGCAGTAAAGCTATGCCCAAGATTGGTTTAAAACCTCGCGCCAGACAGGATTTGAATGACATCTGGCATTATACTGCTCAAAAAAGTGGCGACCTGGATACAGCTGACAATTTCTTGGAGAGAGTAGAGCGCAAGCTTGAAATGCTGGCACGACAGCCTTTTATGGGCCATCTTCGCAACGAACTTCATCCTGGCCTTAGAAGTTTTGCCGTAGGCCGCTATTTAATTTTTTATTTGCCCATGAATGATGGTATTGGGGTTGTGCGCGTTTTGTACGGTGGACGCGATTTTGAGACAATAGATTTTGATGAAGATTAGGGATTAAAGACGTAAGGAAGTGTTCTCACCGAATTTAACAAAGAAGCGGGAGGCCGGGAACTTTTTTCCCGGCTTTTTCTTTTTCTCTAAAGTTTATTTCCTTGGCGGCAAAATCAAGCGAATTGCTCTAAATGCTGGCTGAGTTCTTCGGTGTCGGCTTGCTTGAGAATTACGTCGTAAGCCTCGAAGGTGATAATGGCTTTGTTGAGCAGGGAACGCACCTGCCGGAGCAAGTTGCTGCAATCCTGCCCATTAACTGACATTTCGCGGGCCTGATGCCATAAAGTATGCGCCAGATAAAGTTTGGTATAGCTCATTTCCAAAAAGGCTTTGAGTGGGTCAAGCTCATTCAGGCTAATATTAAAGTAACGTTCGGCTTCGGCGTAATTAGGGGCTTCCAGTTCTACCCGGCCCTTGAGCCGGAAAAGCTGACCGCGTAAAAGCGGGTCGCCCAGTTCATCGGCTTGCTTTTCGCTTTGCGCCAGTTCCAGCCGAGCTTGCTCAAAATCGTCCAATTCCAGAGCCAATTCAGCCCGGTACAAGTAAGAATAGAAAAGCGTTTCGGGGTTATGCACCTCTTGACCTTTTTCCAAGCCGTTTTGGAGAGCTTCGCGGGCCGCACTATACTGCTTTAGAGTTATATAAGCCCAACCCAAATTATTATAAGCTTCGGCCATCAAATCGGGTGAACCAAGTGCCATACCCGATTGCAGCCCAGTTTCAAAACCACTCAGAGCTTCGTCGGAGTGGCCCTGCTGTAGCAAAATCCGGCCCGAATTTATCCAGGCCATTGCTACCCAAGCCGGGTTCGACGAATTTTCTACTACCGCCTGATAACAATTATGAGCGGCACCAAGCCGCCCCTGCCGTTCGAGCAGCATACCCAAATTGGCGTTACTACCCAAAACTACTTCGACATCTCCGGCTTTTTGGGCGTTCTCGCGGGAAAGTTTCAGATATTGCTCGGCCTTAACCAGATTGCCCTTGCGGATACTGATGATACTCAGGTTCAAATAGGCCCGCCCCAGCAAATCGAGCTTGCGGGCTTGCTGGTGCAGCAAAGCCGCTTTTTGCAAGCAATCTTCGGCTTCGTTCAACTCGCCTTTTTTGTCGTAAACTGTACCAAGCGCGTTATAGGCCCGGCCCTTGTCAATTTGCAAGGCCCGCAGCTTGTTTTCTTCACCTTCCGGCACGCTGACCAAATCCAGCAAAGTCAGGCTATTATTAAGGGTCGTAATCGCGGTATCAAAACGGCCTTGCTGGTCATAAACCCAACCAATATGATAAAGCAGCTTGGCCCGCAACTGGGGCAATTCGCTACCCAAATTCAGGATATTCGAGCCAAATTCACGGGTAGCCTGTTCGTAAGCTTCCAAAGCCATATCGAACGCGCCCAGCTTGCCGTTTACCTCAATCATCTTTGTCCAGGTAATAATACGTACTTCTTTATCAGAAGAAAAACTTAAAACCTGACTGTAAGCCTCCAGAGCCGAAATATAATCGGTTTTCAGGCTTAAAATTTCGCCAATATTGGAATATAAATCCACCAGCCGGGTCAGTTCGCTAAAAGTTGGCTGGCGATGTTCCTGCTGCAACTTGCCTTCAAGCCGGGTACGGGCCTCCTCAAACGCCTTCAGAGCCTCGTCGTTGCGGTAAAGGTTCTTCCGCATGTGTCCAGCCATCGTCAGGTAAAAGATAGCCTTATCGTCGTCGGTGCTTTCCCGGAAATGATAAGCCAGCTCATCCACGACGGTATAATCCTGCAAACGGTCAGCCCGAAAATGTTCGATAGCCCGCCCGATTTGCTCATGATAAATCCGGCGACGGGCGGCCAGAAGGTTGGTATAGGCCACCTCACGGGTCAGAGCGTGGCGGAAACCAAATTCAGGGTCGGGATACTCACGTTCGGTGTAAATCAAATCGCGCAAACGGAGACCATCCAGAGCCAGCTCGACATTATCCACCCGACGGGCCAATTCATCTACCGAAAGCAAAATCCGTCGCTCAAAGCGCGTCCCGATAACGGAAGCGACCTGCAAAACCTGTTTGTTATAACCTTCCAGCTTATCCACGCGGGCGAACAAAACTTCCTGCAAAGTTTCGGGCAACTTGAAATCACTCAAATCGCCCAACACTTCCCAGGTTTCGTGAGGCTGGCTTTCGGCCTCGTCAAAGCTCAAGTTCTCGAAAACATCGGTAGTTGCCACGATTTTTCCGGCATCCAGCAGCGATTTCAAAATTTCTTCAATAAAAAAGGCGTTACCGTTAGCCCGCTCAATTATGGCCCGCAGGGGCGGGGGAAGCGGCGCGTTAATAGCGACTTGCTGCTTTTCAAGGGCGGTTTGCTGCTCCGGGCTAAGTTTTTTGTTAGCTTCCTCGCGTTCGCGCTCGAACCAGGTATTCAGGAATTGGCGGGCGACGGCTTCAACCTGCGCCAAATCCAGCCTTTGCAAAGTCAGGGTGGTGTAGCGGTCAAGCAGGTTAGTCGGAATTGACCAATCGCGGTTATAGTCAGGCCGATGCAAAAGCAGCATTAAGACATTCAAACGCTGGTTGCCTTCGCTTCGGCTCAAAACTTTGCGAATAATTCGGTCAAGCACCTGCAAGCTGTTTTCATCAGCCCAATGCAAATCGTCCAGCACCAGCACCATCGGGCGGGTTTCGGCCCGTTTTAGCAGAAAATCGGACAGAGCATCTATCAGCAAATTGCTGCGCTGTTGCGGCTCAAGGTTGTCTACCGTCGGGTTGAGCAAGTTCAGGCCCATTACTCGGCCCAGCAAGGCGGCGTACAGCCCGTATTCCGGCCCTTCCTCGCGGTTGCTTTCGCCAAACAGCAAGGCAATCGTCGAAAGCAATTGGCGACGAATGACCTCTTCGCTATCGTCATCGTTGATTTTGCAAAGCTTGAACAAAACATTTCGCAAAAGGCTAAAATATTGGCCCGAAGCGTAAGAAAAAGCCGCCCCGCCCAAATAATCTACATCGGGCAATTGGGCGTTAATCCGCTTCTTGAACTGGCGCAAAAGGCTCGATTTGCCCACGCCGGCCTCTCCGACCACTGACACAACTTGATTGCGTCCGACTATCGAAGCTTCCAGTTTTTCCCAAAGCAACTCAAGTTCGGCATCCCGACCCAACAGGGGCATATCGAAGCCCGCCAATCCACGCCGGTTTTGTCGCTGCATTTTTGGCCCGCGCACTTCGTAGCAATGCACCGGCTCACGCTTGCCCCGAATTTGCTTGAGGCCCAAATCGGTAAAATCAAAAGCGTGATTGCTTAGTTTGTAAGTTTCGTCGCTGACCAGAATATGACCAACCCGCGCTTCATGCTCGAGGCGGCTTGCCAGATTTACGGTATCGCCCATAACAGTATAGGTGCGGTAGCTAACCCCATCTACCAAACCGCCAACTTCTCCAGCCAGCACCATGCCGGTATTAAGGCCAATCCGCATTTCCAGTTCAACCCCGTAAAGCTGCTGTAGTTCGGCACTAAAACGAGTCAATTCGGCTTGCATCCCCATCGCTGCCCGCACCGCCCGTTCCGGGTCATCCTCGTGGGCGAAAGGCGCACCAAAGCGAGCCATTACGTTATCACCCGAATATTTGTCGATGCTGCCGCCCATCTCGACGATGCGCCGGGTCAAGCGGGTAAAGCAATCGTTCATGATTTCGGTAACTTTTTCGGGGTCGTTCAGTTTTTCGGACATAGCGGTATAGCCGTGAACATCGGCAAAAAGAATGGTAGCGAGGCGGGGGTCAGAAGGGTAACGTTCGCGACGAGTGCCACAAGTTCGGCAAAACTGAGTGCGCTCCAAAAGGCTCTCGTCAGTGTGGGCAAGGTGATGGCCGCAATTTCCGCAGTAATACGACGCATCAGGGTTTTCGGCCCGGCATAGCGGGTTGCTGCAAGTTATCATGGTGAAGGTCGTCTCGTATTCTATCGAAATCCCAAAAGTCCCGGTTTGTTTTTGGCCCATTTAGGTACATACCAAAAACAATAAATATAGCCCAGTATGTAACCCTCCAGGTGTAGGAGGGATTTCCAATCCCGATTTTACCCCAAATTTGTCTTCACCGGGAAGGATAATCCCTTCTGCATTGACGCTGCCTGGGTAGTTACAAAATTATTGTTCCATCAGGCGTTTGCGTTTAGAGATAAGGTTGCGCCTTCGCTCATCGCGCATACGCGGATTAAGCACCATCAAGGTAATCTTGATCCGGTTTACCAATTCTTGTGGATAAAAAGGCTTGGTAATATATTCCACCGCGCCTTCTTCCAGACCATGAATATAATCCTCATCGGCGGCTTTTGCAGTGAGCATTATCACAGGAATCCCGGCAGTTTCGGGGTCTTCTTCAACATGGCGCAAAACTTCCCAC
>JBBQGP010000226.1:0-8679 GCA_038323095.1 Chloroflexia bacterium
TGGCGGTGATGATGGCGCAAAGTAACAGGGAAAGAAGGGTAAAGCTGGAAATGAGCTTGGAAAACGAAGCGCGGGTTTTCATATTTGGTTGTCTCCTGATGTTGAATTTTGTTTTGCCGATTAACCTAAAGTGTGTCCCGAAACTTTTAGAAAACTACTATTAATAATATTTTAACTAAAGATCAGATTTTTGTAAAGTATTTTGTACTACATTTTGATAACAAAAAAGGAGCAGCCTTTCGACTACTCCTCTTTTTTATTTCTTTATTTCGTTCTTAGCGACAACCGACGACTGACAATCGGCAATCTTATGAGGAAGATGCGGTGGTTTCGCCTTCGGCGGGTAAGGGCAGAGCGGCTGCGGTAGCTCCGGCAGGCAGCAAATCGGCTTCAAGCGGGGTCGGAACGAGCTTAAACTCGTCGTCCTCGGCATCCACAATAATTTTGCTGTGTGGCCCGAAGGTGTTGTCAAGAATACCCTCAGCCAGCTTGTTCTCGATTTTGTCCTGAATAACCCGGCGTAGCGGACGCGCCCCGTATTGCTTGTCGTAACCTTTTTTGGCAATCAAATCCATTGCCGCTTCGGTTATTTCAAGCTTGATGTCCTGCTCGACAAGCTGGGTTTGTACCCGCTTCAAGAGTAAGGTCACAATCTGGCGAATCTCAGGTGAGGTCAGCGAATGGAAAACGATAATCGAGTCAACCCGGTTCAAGAATTCGGGGCGGAACATGCGCTTTAGTTCACCCTCGACCTTGCCCTTCATATTCTCATAATCGTTTTTGGCCGCTTTTTCCTCATCACGGTCTACTCGGAAACCTGGCCCCATACTGGCCCGGTTGATAAACTCCGCACCTACGTTCGAGGTCATAATGATGATGGTATTGCGGAAGTCAATCCGGCGACCTTTTGCGTCGGATAGATAGCCATCTTCCAAAACTTGCAGCAGCATATTAAAGGCTTCGGGGTGGGCCTTCTCGATTTCGTCGAGCAGAATCACCGAGTAGCTCTTGCGCCGCACTGCTTCGGTAAGCTGGCCGCCTTCTTCGTAACCGATATATCCAGGAGGCGCACCTACCAGACGGCTGACGTTATGGCGTTCCATGAACTCGCTCATATCAATTTTGATAAGGGCTTGTTCGCTACCAAACATGAATTCGGCCAAAGCCTTTGCCAGTTCGGTTTTACCAACACCCGTCGGGCCGAGAAACATAAACGAACCAATCGGGCGTTTCGGGTCTTTCATCCCGGTACGGCTACGGCGAACGGCTCGCGCCACTTCCCCAATCGCTTCTTCCTGCCCGATAATGCGCTTGTGCAATTCCTCTTCCATCTTGAGCAAGCGTGCGCTCTCCTCGCCCGCGATACGGGTGAGGGGAATACCTGTCCACATCGAAATGATTTCAGCAATGTCTTCCTCAGTCACGTAGGGCTTTTCGCCTTCCTGCTGGGTTTCCCATTTCGATTCCATTTCGGTGATGCGTTCGCGCAAACGGTCTTCCCGGTCACGCAAATCGGCGGCAAGCTCGAACTGTTGAGCGGCTATCGCAGCATCCTTTTCCTTGCGGATGCTATCCAGACCGCGCAAAGCTTCTTTCAAGGTTGGCGGGCTGCTACTGCGGTGCATCCGTACCCGGCTACCAGCCTCGTCAATCAGGTCAATCGCTTTGTCGGGCAAGTAGCGGTCAGTTACATACCGGGCGGCCAATTCCGCCGCCGCTTTAATTGCTTCGTCGGTAATAATCAGCCGGTGATGTTCCTCGTAGCGGCTCTTGATACCGCGTAAAATGGAAATAGTATCCTCGACGCTGGGTTCTTCCACGATTACTGGCTGGAAACGGCGTTCCAAAGCAGCATCCCGCTCGATATACTTGCGGTATTCGTCGAGGGTCGTCGCGCCAATGGTCTGCAATTCGCCCCGCGCCAGAGCTGGTTTCAGAATATTAGCGGCATCTACCGCACCTTCTGCCGCACCTGCGCCGACGAGAGTATGCAATTCGTCAATGAAGAGGATTGCGCCCGTATTTTTTACTTCGGCGACCACTTTCTTGAGGCGTTCTTCAAATTCGACGCGATACTTTGTACCCGCGACCAATGCGCCAATGTCAAGAGCCAGCAGCCGTTTATTCAAAAGGTTTTCCGGCACATCGCCACTAATAATGCGTTGGGCCAAACCTTCCACAATTGCAGTTTTACCTACGCCTGGTTCACCAATAAGAGCCGGGTTATTTTTGGTACGGCGCGAAAGAATTTGGACAACGCGCTCAATTTCTTTTTTGCGTCCGATAACCGGGTCGAGCTTATCCTGCCGGGCCTGTTCGGTCAAGTCCACGCCCATTGCATCGACGAAGGGGGTTGCGCTGCTTTGTTTCGGCTGGCTGCTGTAGGTACTCTGATTTAGCACCTGAATGACCTGCTGCCGAACTTTTTCCAGCGATACGCCGAGGCTTTCAAGAACGCCCGCCGCGATGCCTTCGCCTTCGCGTACCAGACCTAAAAGCAAATGTTCTGTACCAATATAATGATGATTGAGGCGACGGGCTTCATCTACGGCCAGTTCGATAACTTTTTTGGCCCGTGGAGTAAGGCCGATTTCGCCCATCACGGCCCGGTCTCCGCGGCCAATAATAAATTCTACCGCGCTGCGAACTTTGTGCAGTTCCACGCCGAGGTTATTTAGAACTCGCGCTGCTACGCCATCACCTTCGCGCACCAGACCGAGCAGTAAATGTTCAGTACCGATGTAGTTATGGTTAAAACGTTGCGCTTCTTCTTGTGCTAACGTAAGCACCTTACGCGCCCGCTCGGTAAACTTTTCAAACCTATCAGACATATTTAATTCTCCCACTAGAACTTTAAACTGGGCTTTCATGCCCCCGTCTCTACCCGGCCCCTCCGCGAAAAATTACTTTCTGCAAAAAACCCTTCTGAAACGGCGACCCAGCCGCCCTACGCTGTTGCTGCGTTCTTGTGTGTAACAAAATTTTTAATGTAATACAGGGTCTGACTATATGAAGTACGGTTTTATTATAAGTTAAGTTTTTAATAAGCTAAAAAGGAGGAAAGATAGCGACGTACTATGTAGCCAAAAGCTACTTTGCCGTTTTCTACTTTTCTCTGAGACACTTTTGAGTTATGTACGTGCTTGTTGCAAAATGGATGCCAGAATTATTACTTTTTGTCGTTTCCCAAACCATTTACTGAAATTGTAATGGTCGGTCTGGCCTTGCTATTATTCTACCACATCTGTAAACGATTTTAGCGACGGTTGTGTTAGCAAAGTGTATGTATCCTGACCTCAAGGAAGGCTATAATAGAAGAAGTCAAGCAAATTTGTAGTAAACCAAGATGGCGAACCCCTTTTAGCTTTGAAAAAAGCAGGGATTCGCCACCTTAGCCTTGGATTAGAAAGCAATCCGGGGAGGATTAAACCTCAGCAGGTTCACCTTCAGTCACGCGGCTCTTGCGGCTGCCGCCGCCTTCGTCTTCTTCCGGCAAGTCGCTCAGATTACCTTCGTAGCCTTCAACCGCCCGCTTGAGCGATAAGCCCATGCGTTTGCGTTGCGGGTCAATCCGAATAATCCGAAGCGTTACGTTGTCGCCTTCTTTGACTACGCTGCGGGGATGTTGTACCCGGCCTTCGGCCAACTCGCTGACGTGAATTAGTCCTTCAATGCCATCAGCAATCCGGGCAAAAGCCCCAAAGTTCGCTAGTTGGGTAATCGTACCTTCCACCAGTTGACCTGGTTGGTACTTCGCCATAACCTGACTCCAGGGTTCGGCTTGCGTCCGCTTAATCGAAAGAGCCACTTTCTTTTCGTTATCGTCTACGCTCAACACGAAGACTTTAACTTTGTCGTTCACCTTCAGCATTTCGCTGGGGTGATTTATCCGACTCCAGGAAAGTTCGCTCAAGTGAACCAGACCATCCGCGCCGCCAATGTCTACAAATGCACCAAAGTCGCAAATGCTGGTGACAACGCCATCACGTACCTGACCCGGCTCAAGCTCGGACATCAAGCGGTCTTTCTGTGCGTCGCGTTGTTCCTGAGCCGCTTGCCGCTCTGACAAAATCAAGCGGTTGCGGTGACGGTTGATTTCGATAATCTTGAGGGGCATTTTGCTATTGACCAGACGGGTCATTTCGCTTTGTTTAGCTGCGTCTGTCCCTGCCGTCAGGCCCGTGACCTGCGAGGCTGGCACAAAGCCGCGAACACCTTCGAGATTAACCAGCAAACCGCCTTTGTTGTAGCCCGTAACTTCGGCTTCGATGATTTCGCCTGCCTCGAACTGCTTTTGCAGCCGCCGCCAGCTTTTTTCCATCTTGGCTTTGTCAATCGAAAGAACGGCGTGACCTTCCTGATTTTCGGCTTGCACCACAAAAACCAGAATTTGGTCGCCAACCTTGATTTCTTTCAATTCATCGGCGGTCAGGGTTTGCAATTCCTTGTTAGGTACAACCCCTTCGCTTTTCGCGCCGATGTCTACCAGGATTTCGTCCCGGTCACGGTACATTACAGTACCTTCGATAACTTCGCCATAATGCAAAGTTTTCAAGGCACTAGACGGGTCACTAAGCAGTTGCTCCATAAGCGACATGGGGCGTTCTGGCTCGGCAGCTACCGCCGCTTCCAGTTCGGGTGCGTCCTGAACCGGGGCAGAGGCGGCTTCTTCGGCCTGAGTAGCAGCTTCCATTACAGGAGCTTCGGCTACGTTGTGCAGGCCATTCCCATTAGTGGTTGGCTCGGCGACTTCGTGAGCAACAGTCTCACCAGTCGTTCCGATATTGGCACGGTTGTCCGGCGCAGTTGTCAATTCAGAAGTCGTAGTCATTTCTGGCTCTCCTGCCGCACCACCTCCTACTTCGGGATTGTTTTCAATTGTTCTAACGTTTTCTTCCATCATACCTTCCTTATCCAAGTGGTTAAGACGAGCTTTTAGTGAAATGTACAGTTACACAGTCCCCTAAGCTAACTGCTTGTTGCTTGCGGAACAACCTGATTAGTTTAGTCGGGCGGGTAATGTCATTTGGAAGCTCTATCTCAAAAGAGATTATAACTCTTTACTAAAAAAAATGCAAGAAATTTGAGGCAATACACACAGGTAAATTAAAGGTCACATGTGTGTAGATTTGCAGCACACATCTGCCAGAGGAAATTAAGGGGAGATTGTCGTTAGAATTTTAAGTTCAGGTTAAAGACGGAGAGCCTTCGACCTCGTTTTCGTCGAATTCTTCGTCTTCTTCCTCAAAATCATCCAAGAATTCATCGGTATAAAAACCAACTTCCTGTCCCTGATAAACCCAAACGTTCAAATCTTCGCGCTTTACAGTGGCTGTTAGTACCAATTGCTCATCAATTTCTTCGATTACCTGAGCAACTTCGGCTTCGTTCAATTCAATTTCCAGCACAATCATTGCATAGACATTTTGGGTAGCGTAATGCAAATCCACCCGGCCTACGCGCTGGTCATTTTCTCGAATCTCATAACCTTCGCTATTGGCGGTGCGAAACTGGCGTTGAAAAGTGTAAAGGCTCATATTAGGTGGTTTCTCCGGGCTTCTGTTTGTAGTTCGCTTGTTATCAAGTTTTCAGTCAGCTGGGCTAACTACAACTGAAAAGGAGTCAAGATTTTTTATCTCAAAGGTAAAGCGTTTAACCTTATCGAGAAAGTTGTACTGCGTTATTCTTGTGGATTAATCTTAACATTGAAGCATGTACCTGTCAATAATCCCCGCCAAAATAGCTGTGGTCAAAAAGTATAAAAACAAAAACCTTCTAGCTCGCAGGGATAGCGTCTACATAACATTACTGTTACTGACTTAACACCTGACCCGCACCCCATTAGGGCCGACCCACTAGAAGGAAACTTGCGTTTTTTAAGATTTTTTCCTACCGCCATTTCTGGCAATTGAATCGTACCACCGTGCATTGTTACTGTCAAGGTGGAATTTGAGAAAGTAAATATGCTAAAATAGTTGAGGTTACATTTGCCCGAAGTAGTAGGGGTAAGAAGGCCAGTAACAGAACGAAAGCAGGTGCTTATGACTATCTCCAAAAAAGACATAATAGTTTACCCGGAAAGTGACGGCGAGCCGATGGCCGATAATACTAAACAGTTTCGCAAGATTGTGACTATCGAAGGCAACCTTGAACGTCTTTTCGCCCAGCGTCAGGATGTTTTTGTTGCCGGAGATTTGCTTTGGTATCCCGTTGAAGGTAATAACCAAATTCGCAGAGCGCCGGATGCAATGGTAGCTTTTGGTCGTCCCAAAGGCGACAGAGGCTCCTATATGCAATGGAGAGAAAACAATATTGCGCCACAGGTAGTTTTTGAAGTGCTTTCACCCGGTAATCGGGCGCAGGAAATGCAGGACAAGCTTAGTTTTTATGATTTTTATGGCGTAGAAGAATATTATATTTACGACCCGGATAGAATCATTATTACTGGCTATCTTCGTACTGAGGCAGGGCTTCCGCTACAGCTAATTTCTGACATGCGCGGTTGGGTCAGTCCTCGGCTCGGTATCCGTTTTGAAATGGAGCGCGATGATTATGGACAGGAAGATTTGGCAATTTATTACCCGGACGGTAAGAAATTTTTGACCTTCCTGGAAATTATGGAAGAGCAGGAACAGGCGGAGCTAAAAGCTGTAATTGAGCAGGAACGGGCCGAAGTTGAACGCTATAGACGAGAAGAAGCCCAACAACAGTCCCAAACTGACCGACAGGAGCGACAGCAAGCCGAAAACCGAGCCAGACAATCTGAGCAAGAACGGGAACAAGCCGAAAGCCGAACTAAACAAATCGAGCAGCAGCTTGAAGCCGAGCGACAAAGAGTAGCTAAACTGGAAGCTTTGTTAAAACAGGCTGGATTACTGCCAGAAGAATAAGATTTGTTTTTCGCTGGCGATTTGCGCTAAAATACAGGCAGCAGCGAATCCCGAAAATTTAGCAGGAGAATTAACTATGGCGCAGGAATATAAACATATTTTGGTTGAAACCAATTCGGCGGGTGTAACTACCCTTACCCTGAATCGGCCTGATAGATTAAATGCGGTCAATGTCCAGCTATCCAACGAAATACCACAGGCTATCGAAGCGGCGGGTAAAGACGAGGCGACACGGGTGATAGTAGTTACCGGGTCAGGGCGGGGCTTTTGTGCCGGGCTGGATTTGAGCCAGGATAATTTGTCTGACCGCACCGAGCAGCGTAGCGGGCGCAAGGCTTTGCTGGATGATTTTGGCTGGGTCGGGCGGATGGCGATGGCGGCGGTGAATTGCGAAAAGCCGATTATTGCCGCGATTAACGGCCCGGCTGCCGGAGCGGGGTTGGGTTTGGCTTTAGCTGCCGATATTCGTTTGATGAAGGCCGGAGCAGTGGTCACTACGGGCTATTTACGGCGGGGTCTTTCGCCCGATGCCGGGGTTAGCTATTTCCTGCCACGTCTGGTTGGTACTTCCCGCGCCACTGAACTAATTTTATCGGCCCGCGATATTACTTCGGAAGAAGCCGAACGTATCGGGCTGGTTAGCCGGGTGCTGGATGCTGATAGTTTTGGGGAAGCTGTCGCCGAATATGCCGCCCAAATCGCCGGAGGTGCGCCTATCGCTTTGGCCTACACCAAACGCTTGCTGGCCGAGTCCATTACCAACGATTTGCCTGCCCAGCTCCGCGCTGAATACAGCTACATCGCCAAATGCTTTCAAACCGAAGATGTGGGCGAAGCGATGCGGGCCTTTCAGGAAAAACGCAAGCCCAATTTCAAGGGGAAATGAGTTGTTAGTTTCTAGTTGTTAGTTGTTAGGGGAACAGAGTATCGGTTGTTGGTTAATCAATCTAGGGTTAAAACCCCGAACGGTTGTTGGGAAGCACCTATTACGATTTATTCTGACTTACAAGATACGGGTTGTCTCCCGGACATGGAATGTCCGGGCTAATATCATGAAAACGGCCCTAAAGGGCTGGAAGAATAGTAAATTAAGCACAATTTGGCCTAACCTGTAACGGCTTTAGCCAGGTTTTCATGTTATCAGCCCAGCCTTTCAAGGCAGGGAATTTACCACCAAACCTTATTGGTTATCGTGAACGAAGTTTCTAGTTAGTTAATTTCCGACTTCCGAATTGTTACTTGTTACTTGTTACTTTACCAATAAATGTCACCGTCCGGGCCGGGTTTGCGCTCGTTCTTTTTGGGGCGTTTGGACGGGCCTTTTTTGCGAGTGCTGCCGCTCCAACCATCTGCCGTACCGTCTTCTTCGGCTTTGAGCTTTTGGCGGGCCTGTTCGACTGAGGGGCGGCGTTTCATTACGCCACTGCTTGCCCCTGATTGGCTAACCGAGTTCTTTATTTCCCAATCGCGGGTAATTACCCGGATATTAGCTTGACCCGCCTTTGCCGATACCATTCGCTTGATAACTTCGTCGGCGGATTCGCCAATTTTGCTATAGATAATTATGAGGCGACCATTCGCCCGCTTTTCGCTGCGTTCGTAAGCATAGCCGCCCTTGTGTCCGTCAAAAACTACTGTAATTGTGCGGGCCGATTTCAGGCCAGCCGCGTTCAAAAGCCGTACAATTAGTGCTTCGCGAGCGGCTTCCAATCCGGCCCGTTCCAGCATCATCAGCTCCGGGTCAGTTCGCAACAAATTGTAGCCGTCCACAAATACTTCTTGCATAAGT
>JBBQGP010000227.1:0-8617 GCA_038323095.1 Chloroflexia bacterium
CGGTCATTGAAACGGCGGTTTTCCGAAAGGGTATTGAGGGTCGAAGTTAGCATAGTTGGGCGCATATATTCATGTTCGGAACTGAGTGGGTTCGACACTTTTAATAAGTGGTCGGGGTCGCTCCAATGCAAATGCTGGTGAACCTGCTGATTGGGCGCGGCGATATGTAATTTCTTCAAATCCTCCAGCGCAACCAAAGGATAAGTAATCACTTCGTTAAGGCCCGCCCCAGTCAGAATATCGCGCACTTTGTCTTCGGCCAGCAATTCGTACTTGGTTAATTGCGGCGGAAGTTCACCCCGCAAACGAGTTTCGGGAATTTTGTCGTAGCCATACATTCGGGCCACTTCTTCTACCAAATCGGCAGGAAGGGTCACATCATTACGGTAGCTCGGTACACGCACCATCAAATATTCCCCGTCGCTATGGGCATGTTCCTCGCGCACTACGATAATCGTGGCGTTTTCGTCGTCGCCAAATTGGTAAGCACTATCGGAGGGGCGCACCTGAGCCACCTCAAATTCAAGAGCTTTGAGCATTTCAACCACTTTAGGGGTAGGTACTTCAATACCCAGCACCCGCTTGATTTCGCTCATGGGGAATTCGATTACCTTATGCCCTTGCGGGTTGGGGTAAACGTCAATCATACCTTTGGCGACTGTTCCCCCGGCATATTGCTGCATTAGCTGGATAGCCCGTCGCACCCCTATAGTGGTTAATTCAACATCCACCGTCCGTTCGTAGCGTTTGGCGGCCTCGCTCACCCGGTCAAACATGCCACGGGCGGTCTTGCGAATATTAAAGGAGTTCCAGCTTGCCCCCTCCATCGCTACGTTTACAGTAGTGTCCTTAATTTCCGTATCCGCACCACCCATAACGCCGCCCATGCCAACCCCGCGTTTCGCATCGGCGACGACCACGACTTCCGGGTTCAGAGCGCGGTCTATGTGGTCAATTGTTTCCACCTTTTCACCCGGTTTAGCCCGCCGTACAATTAATTGCCTGCCGTGAATGTCATCATAATCATAGGCGTGCAAAGGCTGGCCGAGTTCGAGCATCACATAATTAGTTATGTCTACTACATTATTAATTACGGGTTGGTCGGTCATTCGTAAACGACGTTGGATCCATTCCGGGCTAGGCCCGATTTTGACCCCTTCCATTAGCATCAGGCTAAAGCGCGGGCATAAATCGGGGGCTTCTATCTCGACCTTAATCTTTTTGTTAATCGGCAGACCGTCTTCGACAACTTCTATTTTGGGACGGCGATAAGGCACACCCGTCATAGCGGCCACTTCGCGGGCAATTCCCAAAATCGAAAGGGCGCGACCCAAATTGGGGCTAAGGTCAATATCCAGAATGGTATCACCCAAAACTTGCTGCAAGGGCGCACCTATTGGAGCATCCGGCTCTAGCACCAAAATACCCTCAAATTCTTCGGAAACCCCCAATTCGAGGGCAGCGACGGCGACAGCCTGACTTTCCACACCGCGTAACTTCCCGGCCTTGACGCTAAAATAAGGCAAATCTCCCTTGAGTAATTCGCCCGAACGCTTGCCCGCTTCTTTCTCGTCCATCATCTTGTGGCCGTCAATTAATCGCGCACCGGGCAAAGCCAACGGAAATTTATCACCCGGCTTCAAATTCATCGCCCCAGTCACAATCTGATAATCCTGCTTGCCGTCCGTACCGATTACAATTCCAAGTTTATCGGCGTTGGGGTGCTTCTCGGTAGATTTTACCAGCCCGACCACCACTTTATCCCAATCATGCCCAATCCGAATAATACCTTCGACTTCAATACCACGCAAGGTCAGGCCCGCCGCCAATTCTTCGGCAGTCCAGGTTATATCTACAAAATCTTTAAGCCAGCTTAAAGGTACTTTTATCATTTTTCACTCCGTTTTTGTCTGAGTCTTCACGCCTATACGTGTGGTTCTCTTTACTCAGTCCTCAGCACTCAGTCCTTTTGATTTAGGCGAATTGTCGCAAGAAGCGCATATCGTTGCGGTAGAATTGCCGGATGTCGTCAATGTTGTATTTCAAAAGGGCGATACGTTCCAGACCCATACCAAAGGCAAAGCCGCTATATTTATCGGGGTCTATATCCACGTTCCGTAAAACCTGGGGATGCACCATACCCGCCCCCAAAATTTCGAGCCAGCCGCTATATTTACAGGCCCGACAGCCTGCTCCGTTGCAAATCAGGCAGTTAATCGAAACGTCCACGCCCGGTTCGACATAAGGGAAGTAATCGCAACGAAAACGAATTTTGCGGTCTTGGCCGAACATGCGACGGGCAAAATCAGCCAGCGTCCCGCGCAAATCGGCCAACGTCACATCCCGGTCTACCGCCAGACCTTCGCACTGGCTAAACATAAACTCGTGGGTTGCGTCGGTTGCTTCGCTACGGTAAACCTTGCCAGGACAAATCACTCGAATCGGGGGTTTCTGGCTTTCCATCACCCGGATTTGACTGTTGGAAGTATGGGTACGCAACAGCACCGTTTCATTAAAGTAAAAAGTATCCTGCATCGAACGAGCTGGATGACCGGGTGGTAAATTCAGTTGCTCGAAATTGTAAAAATCCAGCTCAACTTCCGGCCCTTCCGTCACCTGAAAACCCATCGCCCCAAAAGTCTGGACGATTTCCCGGTAGATTCGGGTAATCACGTGCAAATGCCCTACCTGGCTGGGACGACCCGGCAGGGTTATATCTACTTTATCGGCGGCGAGATTGGCGTTCAGAGCCACACTTTTCAGGGCCGAAGTACGGTCAGTCACCGCCATTTCGAGGGCGGTTTTGGCGTTATTGACTGCCTGACCGACCAAAGGACGTTCTTCAGCAGCAAGCCCACCCATCCCGCGTAAGAAGCCGGTTAATTCACCCTTTTTACCCAAATATTTGATACGCCACTCGTCCAAAGCCACCAAATCGCTAGTTGTATCCAGTTCGGCCAGAGCGCGATTCTGCATTTCGGCAATCTGGTCTTGTATCATAAATTCCTCCGCTCTAGGCGTGTCCGGCTAGGGTCTAACCTGACCACGACACGAAAAAATATAAAACAAAAAAGCCGTTCGGTAAAAACCAAAACATCCCTTGTCAGGGACGCAGTTTTTAGCCGACAGCCTGAATTCCAGCTATCCAAATAAACTACGCGGTACCACCCTGCTTGCCCCAAAGCTTTGCCAGCTTTAGAACCACTTCATTACGTCACTTTTGCTCTTTTTCTCAAAGAAAAATAAAATAAAAGCTAAAAGCGACTGCTCGATAACGGGAGCAACCGGGACAGGCTACTTCAACAATCCTTGTTCACCTGCCAGCTCAGGAGTGAACTTCGGCACGCTTTTTCTGAAGAAGCTTTCAGTCTGTGGCTTCCTCTCCCTGTCAGTTCCGGCGGGCGTACTCTCTCCGTCTCAGCCTTTGCCTTAATATTATAGCATAAAGCGCAACTTTTTTATTCAGCCTGATTGCGCTTTTTTATTTCTTCTTCCAATTGCCGGATATACGCATTAGAGGCTTCAGTTTCTTTTTGCTTTTCTTGCTCCAGTTGTCGAATGTAAGCGTTAGCATTTTCAACTTCTTTTTGCTTTTCGGCTGCCTCCTGTTGTGCTTCTATTCTAGCTTGCTTTTCGTGTATTATAACTTGCTCGGCTTTATCAGCGCGTTCCGCTTCTGCTTTAGCGCGTTCCGCTTCTGCTCTGGCAAGTTCTGTTTGTATTTTGGCTTCTTCCTCACTGGTCAGGCATTTTGTGCCGTCAGGGTTGTACAGCCACAAATTCTTGCCGTCCGGCACAAGCCATTTTTGCAGTTCTTCACTCCAGACCCAACCGCGCTCGTCCGGCTTTATCTCCTCATACTCACCGTTGATTAGTCGCCAGGCTTTCAGGCGCGAACCTTTCCACAAGCGTTTCTCACGCGGGTCATAGGCATAATATTCTTTGGCCCGATACGCGATGGCGTAAAGCTCGAACTTTTTGCCCAAATCATCGGTAAAAGTGTTTTGTGAACCGACTTCAAAAATGACATTGGGCGGCGGGCCATCCACATCTACCACATAAGTACCCGTATCGGGCGCAGGAATACCCTTGATAAAGGCCACATCGGGTGAAACTCTGGCCGCCACTACCTCTTGTCCGGCGGCATCGGCAGCAGCATTCTGGATTAGCTCAATTTCGGCTTTCAGGTATAAATCGAAAGTAACCGTACAAAGCTGGTTACGATAGACCCAGCTTAATAAATTGTACAGATAAATCGCTAAAGTGCTATGGCGAGTGTGCTGGCCCAACGGTTCTCCATTCTCATCGTAGAATAGATAAGTATCGTCATAAATATAAGGTTCGCCCTCGATGTAAAAAATCGGCCACTCTGATAGCGGCAAGTTCAGCTTTACAGCCATGCAAGCTCCTGTATTCGCCCCGGCCTCAAAAATACTACATTTGCACGCTTGTAATTTTAATGTACTTCCAGAATTTTGTCCAGCATCCGCAATACGCTACGGGCTTTTGTTTCCGGGTCTAGCAAAGTTAGGTCTATTCGGTAGCTACCCGGCTTGTCCGGCATTTTCAAGGTTTGAGTGTAAACTACCGGCTGGTTATTCGGCCAAAACCACACCGGGAATAGCCCGTTTAGCGGGACAAGTTCGTTCTCGCTGACTACTTGCCCCTGACTGTCCACAAAAGCAAGGACTACCCGGTAATTCTTGCTCTGGCTAACCGGGTTAAACCAGCTAAAGCTGAATTGAGCGTTTTGCCCGGCTTTAGCTTCGCCTTTAAGTTCCACTGCGGCCAATTGCGGCAAATCAGGCCCAAAATCCTGACGAATCGCTGGTAAGTTCGCATCTGGCGAAAGCGGCCCATCAAACAAGAATTGGCCTTGCTGAATTCGTTGGGCCGCATCAAAGCTGATTTTGCTCCCGTCATAGCCAAAATCAAAAAGCTTGCGCCGCTCCACCCGGTTATCGTATTTCAAAAGTTCGATATAGGTGCTATAGCGGCCAGCCCGCAGGGCCTCAAAATTCTTTACGGGCGGGAAAATCCCGTTAGTATAAAGCTCTAAAGATTTGAGTGAAGGAATTTGAAAGTGAACCCCCATATATTCCAAACGGTCACGGTTCGGCTCGGCGGGAGTAGTTTGCTCAAACACTGGATTCCCGCCTTTTTCCGGCTCAACTACCAACCGCAAGCGTGTCCACTGGCTCGGCTCTACCGTAAAGCTGGCTTCGGCGGTCAGCTTTATCTCAGCTTCGGTTAGTTCAGCCTTGTAGCGCATAGTCATACTCTGGCGACGATTGCGGGCTTCACTATAAGCCGGAGTACGGGTTAATATCGCTGTAGTGCCACTTTGATAAAGTAAATCCAACCGTTCATCCAAATTTACCGCCGACAAATTATCGGTGAAGAAATATTTCTCGGATTGAGCATTGTAAAACCATTGTTCAAAAGTAAGCGGTTCGCTCGTCAGCAAAATCTTGGCGCGGTTGCCTTGTGGTTGCCCCAAAAACCCAATCTGCACCCAGTAGAAAGGCGTTCCGTAGGGCAAGCTGTAACCTACTGAATATTGTTCAATCTTCAAATTCTGCCGCGTCCATTCCGCTACCTTCACCATATCCCCCGTTATCACCGGGTAGGCTCGTTCTGGTTGAGGATGCGTAAGCCAGGTCAGGGCCAGAACTGCGGCAAAAATAAGCAGGGCTGTAGAAGTTGCGAGTTGCGAGTTGCGAGTTGCGAGTTTGAAGCTTGCAAAAAAAGGTCGGGTTAATTCAACAAGTAAGGATAGACCCAAAACGGCAAGCAAGGCTATCAAAAAAGTGGCCGGGTAAAATAATTTGTAAAGCGAGTAAAACGAACCCCGGTCAAAGCTCGTTTTTAGTACATAAAAGGCCAGCCCTTCACCCGCCAGCAAGCCGGCGTAAAGATTGACGATTGAGAAGGGAATAAATCTGATAAAGCCGATTAGGGCCAGAATTAAAATAGGCCAGCCGTAGCGGGATAAATCGGGGAGCAGCACATCGCCTTCGTTGGCAACTGTCCCTAAGCCGACTTGCAAACGGTCTTTCAGGAAAAAGTAGGTCAGCAACCCAAACGGCAGCAAAACAGCCAGCAAATAGCCAAAGCGCAACGACCATTTCAGCTTGTTCTGAAAAAAAGCGCACAGGCCAAAAGCGGCGGCGGGAATCAAGGCCCAGGTTGGATAGGTAATCAGCAGAGCGGCCAGAGCTAATCCAAAAAGGGCGGCGGTGGCCCAATTCGGGTGATTTTGCCAGTCCAGCAAGAAATATAAGGCCAGCAACAAAAGCCACTCGCCCAGAGCCATCGCAAAATAATTTTGGGCGGTAATGCTACCAAAAGTGTAACCGTATGGCAACAAAGTAAATGCTGCCGCCAGTATTGCCAGAGGAAACTGCCCCCACCGATTTTGCAACAAGCGATAAGCCAGCGCGAAAGTCGTGCCACAGGCTAAGGCAATACAAAAGGCCGCCACCGGATAAAGCAAATAAACTACATTAAAAGGTAAAATGCCGCCCAGTAAAGCCACCAGCGTTACAAAGGCGGGCGGGTATTCCAGCCCATCCTGCAAGTTCGCCCGAAGTTCTGCTGCGTGAATCGGCAATTTCCCGGCATCGTGAATGTAGCGGGCCAGGCCGTATTGATGCACTGCGTCTACTGTTGTCCCTACCGGCAGCAAATTCGGTTTGCCCAGCCAAAACAGGTAAGCCAGAACAGAAAGGGTTATAAGGAGAAAGGCAAGGGTTGCAGCAGAGTTGTTAGTTGTTAGTTGTTGGTTGTTAGAAGGAACAGAGTTGCGAGTTGCGAGTTGCGAGTTGCGAGTTGCGGGAAGTCGCCTGTTACCTTTAAATTGATACAGGGCGAGGGCCAGCAAAGCCAAAACAGGTAATCCTACCGACCATACTCGAACGGGTAAGCCAATTAAATCCAGCAAAAAGGCGGCAACAATTAACCCGCCAATCAACAGACCAGCTCCAACTAGCGCAATATGAGTTAAATCGAGCGTAGGGGGCGCAGCTGGTTCGTGTGCTTGCTCTCCTACTTTAGTAATTTTAGTCCTTATCATCGCCCATTATTATAAAGAATTTCGCCGCAGTAAGCAAAAACGGGAGCAAAATACTAAAATAAAGACGAAAATAATTGCTTTTTAAAGAGTAAAAGAGACTGTGCCGCCGGGGAGAAGCTGGGCCAGCAAGGGTAAATCGGCGGAAAGAACGGTAGCAATAATCGGGTAGCCACCCGTTACCTGATGGTCAGCCATGAGGACGATAGGTTGACCATTAGAGGGAACCTGGATTGCGCCAAAGACGGCAGCGCAGGAGGCAATGTCACTCAGTTCCGGGCGACGATGAGCCAAAACAGGCCCACTCAGCCGAAAACCCATACGGTCAGATTGCTCCATCAGGGTAAATCGCTGGCTCAAAAGAGTCTGATAAGTTTCGTCGTTGAAATTTTCCTGGTATGGCCCTTTTATTAGCCGCACCTGTACATTGCCACTGTAATTCGGTTTTTCGCTTTCGGGCAAGGCTCGGCCTGCTCCTTCGGCGGGATGGCGTAAAGCTTTGGCGAAATCCTCCCCATTTTCCAATACATCGCCCGCCCCGATTGGCCGTCCTGCTCCTTTGTAACCGCTCAAACGAGCTTTAAGATAAGTGGAACGGCTTTGCAACCAGCATGGCCCGCTAAAGCCGCCCTGAATTGCCAGATAGCAAACCCGCCCCCATTGCTGCTTGCCGCCAATCTGGACAGGCCACGCAAATTCCAAAATTTGTCCGGCCCGCACGAAAACAGACATATTCATTGGCACCGCCCGATTATTCAAGGTTGGGCCGTAGTCCGCCCCGGTTATGGCGATAAGCGCAGCCGTTTCAAATAGCAAACGTGGCCCACGCAAAGTTATTTCAAGCGTGGCAGCTTCTGGCTGGTTAAAAACTAATTTATTGGCGGCCAAATGTGCCGCCCGGTCAAGCGCACCACCCGGCGGAATACCATAGCGTCGCCCGCCGCTTCGCCCCAAATCTTGCAAGGTGGTTTGCAATCCGCCATCCAAAACGCTAATTTGGGTTGTAATACTCATTTTTTAGCTCTCATTTTTATTATTTGTAGACAAACTGGCCGATAAATCGTGGCCGACAGCTTCATAATCAGGGAGTTGATAGGCTTCGATAGCGAAGAACTGCACCAGATCGCCGGGCAGAATTCTAACGGGCGGGTCGCTTTCGGCCTCAAACATTGAAAAAGGAGTATAGCCCAACAGCCACCAACCCCCCGGCAGTGCGTCAGGGTAGACCCCCGTCAAGCCAGCCGCCAGCGCAACCGAACGAGCCGGAACTCGCGCACGCGGATTGGAGCGACGAGGCAAATCTATTTCGGGCGGTAGCGCACCCAAATAAGTAAAACCGGGCGAGAACCCCACCAGATAGCCGGAATAAGTCGCATTCGTGTGATAGTGGATGAGCTGTGAAGGGGTTAAGTTTTTGAGGCGGGCCACTTCTTCCAAATCCGGGCCATATTCCCCACCATAAATTACCGGGATGCGGTGAAGGCGGGGAGTATTTTCACCGGGAAGGTGTCCGCCCAACTCTATCAAAGCCACGATTTCAGCTTC
>JBBQGP010000228.1:0-8602 GCA_038323095.1 Chloroflexia bacterium
CTGGCTTCGGTAGGTTTGCCCGGCAGTTATTTCACACCTACTTTTGCCGCCAGCCGGATGGCAGGCTGGACGGCGCATATTCTGGAACAGGTCAGCGACAATCGCTTGATTCGGCCTGAAGCTAATTACGTTGGGCCGGGCCGGGCCGAATTTGTTCCGCTCTCAGCCCGACATGCTGACGCTGGTAGCTTGAATTAGACAATTTTAGTTGATATTTGGCCTGTAAAGACAGCATTTCCATAACCGCCTTGCGGGGACTGGCGGCACTTGGGCCAGCCAAAAAATCTTGCATAAAAGTTCCTTCCCAGAGCAAATTCAATCAACTTTAGCCGATTTGTGCAACTTTTGTTCACTAATCTTTAGCCAGAGCCAAACTTTCAACCAAACAATTTGCTCTCGAACTCAGCTTGCTATAAAATAACAAACAGGTTTGTTTATAATTATTTGCGTTTATTCATAATCAGGAGAGTTATTAATGAAAGCAGCGGCAGAGCGGTTTCAGCAGATTTTACGCGAAATGGGATTGAATAATGAGGTAATCGAGTTCAGCGAAACTACCCGGACGGCGGCTGATGCGGCTACCGCTATTGGGACAACCACTGCCCAAATTTGCAAAAGTATTTTATTCGAGGCAGGTGGTGAACCAGTTATGGTAATTGCCAGTGGCGCAAACCGAATCGATACAAGCAAGGTGCAGCAGCACGTCGGGCAGCCTTTGCACAAGGCCAACGCTAATTTTGTGCGGGAAAAGACCGGGTACGTTATTGGCGGCGTACCACCTACCGGCCACCTTCACCCTTTCCCAATTTTCATTGACCAGGATTTGCTGCAATACGAGCAAGTTTACGCTGCCGCCGGAACGCCTAACGCCATCTTCGCCATTAGTCCCACCGATTTACAGCGCATCACCAAAGGCGAGGTAATAAACTGCCGCGAAGAATAAGTAACAAGTAGTAAGGGGAACATAGCTTCCCCCTGTAAAATATTGCGCCACCAATTGATTTTGATTAGCACCTATTGAAATAGACTTTAAGTTTCCGACTTGTTACTTGTTACTTTTACAAGAAAGGGATGTTTAGGGAAAGGCGGCGCGGGAGTGGGTCGCCTTCATCGGCGGCAAACTCGGCAGTAGTGACTACTACCACGCTCATATCATCTTGAGGGCGGCGGCGGTCTGCCTTTATCGCCGCTTCCAGGAGTTCGTCGGCAATATATTGGGCTTGAATGGGCTGGTCGGGATTAGAAATAAGCTGACCTAAAACGGCCTCGATGTCCAATTTCTGCTCGTAGCGTAACCCGGCCTGACTGATGCCATCGCTAAAGGCCACAATTATCAGGCCCGGCTCTAGTTCAAACTCGGTCACTACCGGGCGAGTACGCGGATATATTCCGATTGGCACAGCTTCAGAGTTCAAAGTTTCTAGTTTGAAGTTTCTAGTTTCTAATTGTTGGTCGTCAGGGAACAAGTTGTTAGTTGTTAGTTGTTGGTTGTTAGAAAGGTTGTCGGTTGTCGGTTGTCGGTTGTCAGGGAACAGGTTTTTATTTTCTAGTTTCTGGTTTTTATTTTCCAATTCCTTGATACTTGATACTTGATACTTATTACTTGGTTCTGACTTTGTACTTCCGACTTCCGAATTGTCTTTGACACTTGATACTTGATACTTGATACTTGTTACTTGATACTTGAAGACCGGCTCTGGATTGTTGCGGGTAATTACCAGCGTGCGGGTAACAAAATCGACTGTGATTAAATTCAGGGTAGCCGAAACCTGACCGTGACGGTAAGCGTAAAGCTGGTCGCTGACGGCGCGGGCTACCGCTCCATCTCGCACCCCATCTTTGAGCAGGGCAATTGCCTTGCCGGTAACGAAATGGCTCAGAGTTTTGGCGTTGCGCCCGCTTCCCTGCCCATCAACCAGCACAATTGTGAAACCACCGGGGGCGGCGGAGCGTTCCACAATTTCGATAGTATCGCCACTTTCCCGGCTGGCATATTTATTAACTTTGGCGGCGGCAAACTGTATATCGAGCATTTTTGGCAGCTTGAAAGATACGAGCTAATCAGGTATAATCCTGTTATTCAAATAAACGGGCCTATGGCGCAGCGGTTAGCGCAATCGACTCATAATCGACAGGTCGCAGGTTCGAATCCTGCTGGGCCCACTCCCTGATTTATTATAACATTATTTTCGCATTTCCTTCTATCTATATACTTGCCAAAGCATCAAGTATCAAAGAATTAGAAACTTTATTCCTTGTAATAACTAACAACTAAATCTGATGTAACGCTTTCCTAACAAGTTCTTTACTGAATCCTTGTTTAGATTTAACAGTTTTCTAGCACTTTTTCATACTCCTCTAATAGAGTTAAGTTATCCTTACAGTAAGGCCGACATTGCCGTCCAAGCCCTGCGAACGTATGGAGATGTAGTACAGAGGAGAAAATCAAGGTGCAGACGGACATAAAGCGGCGGGAAGCGGTTACTAACCAAAATGTGAGTGGGCCAAAGCCCCAAAACCGGGGGCTTTCGGCCAGCACTGCGCTTTTGCCTGCTCGCGTTTTTCTGGGTATTGTCTTTTTGGCGGCGGGCATTGATAAATTGGCCGACCCGGAATTCTTTGACCCAGCCCAACCCGGTTATATCGGCAAGCAATTAGTCGGATTCGCCACTATTTCTCCACTTGGCGACTTTTTGACCAATTTTGCCGTTCCCAATGCCAATTTGTTTGGATGGATGATACTTTTGGGCGAAATAGCGATTGGTTTGGGGACGCTGGTTGGTTTATTTAGCCGGACGGCGGCTTTCTTTGGATTTGTGGTCAGCGTAATTTTATGGCTAAGTACGAGTTGGTCAACCGACCCGTTTTATCTGGGGGCAGATTTGCCCTATGCCGTCGCCTGGTTGGTACTGGCAATTGGCGGAGCGCACCCCATCCTAAGCCTGGATGGGCAAATCAAACGCTGGCAAGCCGGGCGCACTTTAGCTACTATATCGGGGTCTGCTGCCGATAGCGGGGCGACAGAGGCTGATGTTACAGCGATTTTCCCACAGATTGCCGGGTCAGCAGAGGCAGCCGCAAATTTGGCGCGTCGCCGCTTTGTGGTAGTGGCAGGGGCAACGCTGGCAACAGGTGGCGCGGCGGTAATCGCCTGGCGTAATATGCTGGCGGGGCGAAACGAGAAGCCTTTGGGGGTTATCAGCCAATCTACTCCAGCCACTACGACCACCGCTCCGGCTAACACTACTGTTCCGGCGACGGCCACAACTACCCAACCAGCAACAGCAGCTAACACCACCGCTTCGGCGGCGGCAAACCCGGTCACGACTGCTCCAACGACTAATACCACTGCGGCGGCTACGACGACCAAGCCAGCTACGACTGCGGCGGCTCCTGCGACAACGGCGGCAACCCAAAATAATGTCAAGGGTGTGGTAATTACCCGGCTGGCGGATGTTCCGGCTGGCTCGGCTAAAACTTTCCAGACCCCTAACGGCAGTCAGCCTGCTATTCTAATCCATGCCGATGATAATACGGTGCAAGCTTTTAGCGCGGTCTGTACTCACGAAGGTTGTATCGTAAGCTATAGCCAAACTCAAAACGCGCTGGTTTGTCCCTGTCACGGGGCGATATTCGATGCTAAAACTGGCGCAGCAATTCGTCGTCCAGCCCGCCAGCCACTTGCCAAAATAAATGTGCAGGTGGACGGTAGCGGGAATGTAGTTTACGTGCAGGGGTAGGGGAATTTAGTTGTTAGTTGTTAGGGGGTTGTTGGGGAATTAGAGTTGCGAGTTGCTAGAAGAATTGTTAGTTGTCAGGAATTAGACTTATCAACCTGTGATTTATCCGAACCTGAAACTCGAAACCTGAAACTTTGTTCCCTCTAACAACTAACAATATGTATTTCCTTTCGTTTCTGGTTTCTGATTTCTGAACTCAAAACTAATATTCTCCCAACAAAGCTTGCCGGAAGCGATTTTTCAGGTAGGGGCCATCGCGGGGCGGCAGAACTTTGGGAGCTTCTCCTTCGGCGATTTTGATAACGGCCAGAAGTGGGCCTTTGCTGGCCTGGATTTGCTGGCGCAAAGGTTCAAGCTGGTTGGCTTCGTGGATAAGGGTCGTTTGAGGGAAGCCACAGGCGCGGGCGACTTCGGCCAAATTTACCCCCGTAGCGGTATGGGTCAGTTGTTCGCCCGTCTCGCCGTAGCGTTCGTTATCCAGCACTATGATTGAAAGATTGGCCGGATGCTGCACCGCGATAGTCGCCAGCCCGCCCAGCCCCATTAGTTGCTCACCATCGCCAGTTAGTACCAGCACCGGGCGCGAGGGTTGGGTCATAGCCACCCCCAAGCCCATCAGAGCCGCGCCACCCATCGCTCCCCATAAAGTGAAATTGAGAGGATTATCTCCGGCGGCGGCAACATCCCAGGAAGCCGCACCCAACCCGCTAATTACCAGCAAATCCCCGCGCTGCTTGAGCAATTCGGCGACTACTTCGCGGCGGGCTAATTTTTTATTCTCAGGCATTTTATTTTTCTCCAAAGGTTTTTGTGCCAATAAGCTTTTGTGAGAGCAGTACCGCAACTCCGGCCTGACTGTTAAAGGCTAAATTGGCGGCGGCCTCGACGGTGGGGGCGACTTCGGCAGGTTCGCTGGCGCGGTAAACCAGCAGGCCACTGGCTTCTAGCACTTTGGGGGTGCTTTGCCCCATCGGGATTTGCCAGGGGTTGAATTCGCCCCATTCTCCCCGCATTGTTACCAGGGTGAGGAAGGGGAAGCGGCAGGTCGTGATTAGCGATAACATATTGATGCAGTTGCCAACCCCGCTACTTTGCATAAGCAAAACGGCCCGCTTGCCGCCCAGGTATGCCCCGCTTGCCAGTGCAATCCCTTCTTCTTCGGTGGTTAGCACCACACTTTGCATAGCGGAATTAGCCTGACAGAGCTGGATTAGCTGGCTATGCCCGGCATCGGGAACGTAGGATACTATTTCGATTTGGTAGCGTTGAAAGATTTCAAAAATTGCTTCCGACCAATGGCGGTCTAAAGTTGAATCATAAATGGCAGTTTTGCCATTACCTTCACCAAAGTTTTGGGCCAGAAAGAGTTTTACTTCTTCGCGCCATTCGTCGGAGGCCAAAGCTGCCTCCAATAGTTCGAGGCTTTGCCACCGCGAAAGCATAACATACTCTAGCATACCGGGCGCGGCAGGGCGGTGAATAAGCTCTACACCCAAGCAACCCTTTTGGGAACGTATCATAGGTAGGCCGAATTGCTGCTCGAATTGCTCAAAGCGGGTAGCGTCGACTTCGGGTAAGGTGTAAGTCCAGGAGCGGGTGAACATTTTGCTACAAGTCCTTTCGTGTGCTATTATAGGCACAAATTTTGCTGTCTATAGCCGGAATATTTCGTTTATTCAGCATAGGTTTTTAATAGTTTATCAAGTTCAAAGCGAAGCAAAAATTGTTATAGATAGGTTATTATAGCTTAATTGGCAAATCCGTTATAAAAAGGCGTACAAGATGGAATCGCGAGATAATAGCAAGGGGTCTTCAAGTTCGGTATCACCGAGAAATCTTTTTAATTTGCCTTTTCCAAATCAGGTTTTGAATAAGTATTTGCTGGCAATACTTGCGGTAGCAGTTGCTTTTGGGTTGCGAATGGCGATAAATGCAGCTTTACCAGCTCGACAGGAAAGTGCTGCTCCTTTTTTAACTTTCTTTGGGGCGGTGTTTGTGGCGGGTTGGTTTGGCGGGTTTGGGCCGGGCCTGTTTGCCACTATTTTGGCGGCTATTGTGAGCAATTATTTCTTTATATTACCCAAGTATAGTTTTGGTCTGGATAGTCCTAACGATGTGCTGAATTTGTTAGTTTTTACGCTGGAAGGGGCTTTATCGGCCAAACTGTGCGATATGCTAAGACGCGCGGAGTGGAATTCGCGTAGTCAGATAATAGAGCGGGAGCAGGTGGTCAGCCAGCTACAGGAGCAACGCGCCCGCTTTGAAACTACTTTAGCCAGCATTGGCGATGCGGTGATTGCTACCGATGAGCGTGGGCTGGTAACTTTCATGAATGAGGTTGCTTCTAATTTGACGGGCTGGACGGAGGGCGAGGCTATCGGGCAGGATTTGGTGACTGTTTTCAGGATTATTAACGAACATAGTCGTAGGACGGTGGAAAACCCGGTGGAAAAGGTTTTGCGGGAAGGCCGGGTGGTAGGGCTGGCGAATCATACTATTTTGGTTGCCAAAGATGGGCGCGAAACTCCGATTGATGACAGTGCCGCGCCAATTCGGTTTAACCCGGCGACTGGCAAAATTGAGGGGGTAGTGCTGGTCTTTCGGGATGTAACCGAGCGCAAGTTAGCCGAACAAAAAGAACATGAGTTATCCAGGCAACTTACTTTTTTGGTGGATACCGGGACAATCCTTTCTTCATCGCTGGATTACGAGACGACTTTGCAAAAGTTGGCCCGGCTATGTTTGCCTCAACTGGCTGATTATTGTTTGATTGATGTGTTTGATACTGAAACCGGGTTGCTGCGACGGGCGGCAATGGCCCATCGTAACTCACAAAAAGAAGAGTTGATGGTCGGGTTAGAAAAAGTAAGCGAGCCGGATTTGGAGGCTAAAAGCGGGATTGGCCGGGTTTTGCGGACAGGTGAGCGGGAGTTTGTACCACAGCTAACTGAGGCAATGATACGGGCGGGGGCGCGGAGTGAGGAGCATTTGAATTTACTTTTGGAGTTAAAGCCAGTTTCGGTGGTAAGTGTGGCTTTGAAGCGGCAGGGCCGGATTTTGGGCGCACTTTCTTTATTCTTTACGGCTGATTCGGGCCGTATATATAACGAAGAAGGCTTGGCTTTTATCGAAGAATTAGCCGAACGCGCTTCTCTGGCTTTGGATAATGCCCGGCTTTACCGCGAGGAGCATTTTGACCGGGTGCGGCAGGATTATTTGGCCGAAGCCAGCAATGTTTTAGCTTCGTCGCTGGACTATGATGTGACGCTCAAGCAGGTGGCTAAGTTGGCGGTGCCGGGGTTGGCCGATTGGTGTTCGGTACATATTGTTGACCCGGTAGAGGGCCGGATGAAAGCTCCGTTACGGGTGGCTTTGGCTCACGTTGACCCAGCCAAGATTGAATGGGCCGAGCAGTTTCAGAAAGATGCCGAAAAGTATTTTCCCTATAATCCCGATGCGCCTACAGGCTTGCCCCATGTATTGAGAACTGGTGAGACCGAGTTGTATGCTGATATTCCTGATGAGATGTTGGTGGCGGTTGCGCCAAACGAGGAGATGTTACGAATTTTGCGGGATATTGGCTATTCTTCGGTGATGATTGTACCGATGCTGGCAAATGGGGTGGCGTTAGGGGTAATTCAATTTGTTTCGACTAATTCCAAGCGGCATTATAATGAAACGGATGTGAATTTTGCCAAAGAATTGGCATATCGGGCGGCGATGGCGGTAGATAATGCCCGGCTTTACCGCGAGGCGCAGGAGGCGATTGCTGCTCAAAGAGAGCTTGACCAACTTAAAGACCGCTTTTTATCGATTGCCAGTCACGAATTACGCACACCACTAACTTCAATTAAGGGTTATGCCCAGTTGTTGCAGCGGAATACCGCCAGTCAGCCCGGCAATGAACGCAGCGGGCGAATTTTTGGAAATATTGTGTATCAGGTTAATCGGATGGATAAGCTTATCAGTGATATGCTGGATGTGTCGCGTATCCAGAGCGGCCAACTTGATTTGAATATTAATCCAGCAGCGGATTTGGTGGAATTGGTGCGACGGGTGGTCGAGCAGCAGCAAGTGGCCGTCCCACAGCGCGTTATACGGCTGGAAAGTGCGGTTACGAGCTTGCCCGGTAGCTTTGATGAGGGGCGGTTGGAGCAGGTGTTGAATAATTTGATTAGCAATGCTCTAAAATACAGCCCGGAAGATAAGCCCGTGACGGTGCGATTGACCAGAATTAGGCGGGGCGGGGCGGGAGCGCAAGCTCAAATCGAGGTGCAGGACGAGGGCTACGGGATTAGCGAGGCTGACCAGTCCCATATTTTCGAGAAGTTTTACCGGGTGCGCGAGGGCAATCGTCCCCAGAATATCGACGGGTTGGGCCTGGGTTTGTACATTACTTATGAGATTGTTAGTCGGCATAGTGGGCAAATTTGGCTTGAGAGTCAGCCCGGCGTTGGCACAACTTTTTATCTGGCCTTGCCTCTGGAAGTCCAGCCCACGCCAGAGCCAGAAATTAGTCAAAAGGTCGGGGTTAGCGGAGCAAGCTAAATCCGTCAAACCTACCGCCATTATTGCTTCACAAAACTAAAAATCAGGTAACGGAAAGAATTTCTTCTCTCCCTTACCTGATTTTTTATTGCCCTTTTTCCCTATCACACAATCCCCTTGAGCGGGGTGTTTTGGTTGCTTCAGCCCGCCGACGCACTAGGCCACTACGACTCAAATAGGTTTCAATCCCCTTGAGCGGGGTGTTTTGGTTGCTTCGAATCTACGAAGATTTAGAGCATCAAGCAGCCTGTAGGTTTCAATCCCCTTGAGCGGGGTGTTTTGGTTGCTTCGGTTAGTCGCGCCAGTATTGGTCA
>JBBQGP010000229.1:0-8525 GCA_038323095.1 Chloroflexia bacterium
TGGTTTTCCGGGCGGCCTCAAAAGCCACTGCCGGAGCAACTGTGGCTACCCGCTATACCCTTAGCTGGACTAATCAGGATGCACTACCAGAGCGAATCGGTAGCAATCTGGTGCGGGCCACTTTGGGAGCCGACACTACAAACGATGGTGGATTACAGAGCTTCAGCCCGGCTACCGCTTCTGCCGGTAAGGGTAGCACTGTACAACTTACCGCCGATTTCTATGCGTCCGGTGAGCAGGTAACTTTCTGGTACACCGACAAAAATAACAATAGCATAGCTATCGGTAGTGCCTATGCGGATAACAACGGCAACCTAACCTTCAAGTTCGACGCAAAAGACTTGATGGCTGGACAAAGCTATACTATTGCCGGATATGGTAGTGCCAGTGGCGTAACCGGGAACATGCTACTAACTGTTAATCCTTAATAGCTTTTAGATGGTAGCCTGGAATGCTCTTCTTGGTTATAAGAGTGTGTTTAATAATTGATTTGGAGTAGTCAAATGGCGGAGCCGCATCTTACAAGTGAGCCTGATTTTGTAAGATGTGGCTCCGCCATTTGATTTACTAGACAGGCTCTAAAGAAAACCAAAAAAGCCTTTCAGTTACGAAAGGCTTTCCTACAATTCTTGATAAACTTCTCAGGGCTTAATCTCCGGCTATCTTCATATCATCTTTATCAGCTTCATCAAAAACAACCCAACGGTTAGCTTCCCGTTCGATAGCTGTACCTTGCAGAATTGCATCCATTTCGGGCATTTCCCACAAGACTTTCCAGCCAATTTGGTTAGCCGTCCGCCGTAGACGCGGATTATTAGCGGCAGAAAGAACTATTTTTATGTCAAGTCGATTGGCATAAAGTTTGACAAGTTCCAGTTGTTCAATTTCTTTTAGCAGACGGGATTCTTGGCCCTGACCCCACAAAACTACGCTATCTGAACCCTCGGCTCGTGCGTCGCTCATTGCTGCAATCAAGCCTCTCAGGTCTCTGCAATCGTCCAATCGAATTACTGTTTGTATATTATTCATTGCACTACCCACCAATGTTTAATTTTTGTTTAACAATACATCAGGTTTTGTCTAACTTCCAAAGATTGTAGCATATTTTTTAGCTTTGTTAAGAGTCAAATACAGTGAATTTTAAGGGTTGTTTAAATATTTTTCACTACGCGCTCCTGCTTTAAGATTTCCAAAACGCGCTCCTGAATTACATTCGGCGGAAGCATTTCGCCTGTAACTGCGTCACTCACATCCAGCGCAACCCAATGGGCTTTAGTTTGACACAAATTCAGATAAGCTTCGTTAACCTCTTGCAAATATAGGGCATTGCGTTCGTGAATATCGCGTCGCTCGGCGATATAAGAACGAGTAGCTTTGCGGTCTACCATACGTTGAGCAATGGCTACCGGCAAGTGAAAATAAATCACAATATCTTCTTTAGGAATAGCATTTGTTTTATACTCCAAACTTTCCAGCCATTCCACAAAGCCAGCACGTTGCTCAATCGGCAATTTTACTGAATGATAAGCCAGGTTTGAACCAACATAGCGATTCGATAGTAAAATTTGATGCTCGGCCAGAAAGTTTTTAAGTTTATCTTTGGCTTCCAATCTGTCGCCAGCATAAAGCCAGGAGGAAAAATAAGGGTTTACCTCATTAACATCGCCAAATTCGCCCCGCAAATATTTACCGACTAGCCGCCCATGATACGAGCCTTCATAATCAGGAAAATCAGCACAAGCGAATTTGTAATTTTGAGCTTGCAAATAATCACGCAAAAGCTGGTACTGCATACTTTTGCCGCTACCGTCCAGCCCTTCCAGAACAATAAATTTACCAGTCATTTTTATACCTTGAGGACTATCTTTCCGAAATTGCGTCCGGCTTCCATATATTCGTGAGCGGCGGCGGCTTCGGCCAAAGGAAACACTTTATCTACTACGGGCCTTAGACTGCCATCAGCCAGCCCTGCCAGCCCAAATTCGGCAAAGCGGCGGGTGATTTCGATTTTGCGGTCAAGTGGCTGGGCGCGAAGGGTTGTGCCAGTAATCTGCAAGCGTTTACGCATAATCAGGCCCAAATCGGCCTGTACCTTGCCTCCCCCCAGTTGCCCGATTAAAATCAAGCGTCCGTTTATTGCCAGCGCACTAATATTAGCTTCGTAATAAGGCGCACCGATAAAGTCCAGAATAAGATTTACGCCTTGCCCCTTTGTTTCGGCTTCAACACGCCGGGCAAAACCTTCGCTTTTGTAGTTTATGGCAAAATCTGCACCAAGTTCCCGGCAACGTTCGGCTTTTTCATCTGCACCAACCGTCGTGAAAACAATTGCTCCGGCTCGTTTGGCTAATTGAATAGCGGCAGTACCAACCCCGCTTCCGCCAGCGTGTACCAGCACGCGCTGCCCACTTTGTAAATCACCAAGCATGAACAAATTTAGGTAAGCTGTCAGGAAAGCTTCAGGAATCGCTCCGCCTTCCTCAAAACTAAGATTGGCGGGTATACGCAGTGCCATTGCCGCCGGAATAGCAATTTTTTCGGCATAACCGCCCCCGGCCAGTAAAGCCATAACCCGCTCTCCCTTTTGCCAGCCGCTACAATCTGCGCCAACTGCCTCTACTTCACCCGCCATTTCAAGCCCCAGCGTAGCAGGCGCACCGACAGGGGGTGGATACATTCCTTTGCGCTGTAAAATATCGGCCCGGTTTATAGCGGTAGCCCGAATTCGGACCAAAAGCTCGTCCGGCCCATAAACCGGGTCGGCAATTTCGCCAATTTTCAAAACTCCCGGTCCGCCCGGTTGGTCAATCACAATTGCTTTCATTATTGATTTGCTTCTTTCTACATTTATAGCTGCACTGTTTACTTACCTATGTTCATTTTAAAGCAGAAAGGTATTTTAAGCAATTTTGCTTTATCAGGTCAAGCTTATTTTAGATACAGATGCCTCACAGATTTTTGCGATAGAGTCTGTTGAAGGTATACTACGCCCTTAGATAGCTCGTTGTTCTATGCTTGACAAGTGCTTTAGGTAAAGCTATTATATTGCTTAATAGAAACCTTTGGTCGAACTTCAAATTTTCCACGATACTCACTATTGACAATCTAATTTTCCATTGGTGGCGTGATTTTTGCTCAGGAATAATCAAAGCTTGCGTTGTTGAGTTCGGTTTAGTTCCACTTTAGCTAAAGCTGCTTTTTGCTGTAAACATTCAGCCAACCATCTTATAAAGGGATTTTTAATCTCGCTTTACTCTAATCCGTCCTTATCAAGATTAAAATTCCTGCTGCATCTGAACCATTACCTTTTCCTACCAAATCAAAAGTTCTGCGACGATTAACAAAAGGAGTAGAGGATGAACAAAAAGTTACCCACAAATGGCGTGCGGTATCTGGCGGCGATGCTGTTCATTACAAGTTTGATGCTGGCAGCCTGTGGTGATTCGCCCACTAATACCGCCGCACCCGCAACGACAGCAGCCACTACCAGTGTCGGAAGTGCTACCACAGCCGCTACCACGACGGCAGCAAATGCGGCAACCACAGCAACAGGTGCTGCCGCTAACCCCGCTGCTGGGACGGTAGCCGGAGCAGCTTACAAACTTAATACCAGCGTTTCGGGCAAGGTAGATTTTTGGCATTTTTGGGGTTCGCCCATACGCCGCAATGCTATTCGGCGGATTGTGGCGGTTTGCCAGCAGCAACTTCCCAATATCAAGATTACCGAAACCTTCAAGCCCTTTGGCGATATTTATACGGCTAATACGGCGGCAGTGGCAGCCGGTTCGGGTATGCCCGATGTTATCGTGGAAGACCGCTTGAAATTGCCCCAGACGGCGGCTAATAACATTGAAACCAACTTGCAAAAATACGCTACTCGCGACAGTGTAGACGGCAAAGCTTATTGGCCTTTTGCCTGGCAGCAAACCCTTTATAATAATGAAACTTACGGCCTGCCCTTTGAAACTGATATTCGGGTGCTGTATTACAGCAAAAATGCTTTCAAGGAAGCCGGGCTTGACCCTGAGAAACCGCCGAAAACCTGGGCCGAGCTAGAAGATTACGCCAATAAGCTGGATAAGAAAAACGGCGACGGCACTTATTCGCGCATCGGGTTTGCTCCTCAATTTGGGATTGGCTGGGATTTGGGTGGCTATTTGAACGGTTCGCAATTGGTCAAGGATGGCAAGCCTTACGCCAACGACCCGAAAATCGTCGAAACGCTGAATTGGTTCAAAAAGTGGAGTGACCGCTACGGCGGCTGGGGCGCGTTCCAAAAATTTAAGGGTCAATTTTCGTCTGCTCCCAACGACCCGTTTATGAGCGGCAAGGTGGCGATGCTAGTAGACATTAACGGCTATATGTCGCAGCTAAATTTCTTCCGCCCTCAAATCAAAAATGCTGACGGCAAAAACGAGGCTTTGGATTGGGCCATTAGCGATATTCCCAATAACGGCACAAAGGCCAGCAGTAGCGGCGGGTTTGCCCTGTCTATCCCGCGCGGCTCAAAGAACGCCGATGCTGCCTGGGAAGTTATCAAGTGCGCCAGCAACAACGAATCCTCCTGGGGTCGCGATACTTACTCCATGCCCGCCAATGTTTCTGCCGCAAACGACCCGGTTTTATTAGCTGACCCGAACTGGAAGTTTACGGTAGACGCAATGTCCTACGGTAAACCAGTTGGCGGGCCTTACGTCAAGGAATACCCGAACTGGGGTGAGCAAGTCGACAAGCGGACTACCGATTTCTACGAAGGTAAGGCCGACGCTAAAACCACGCTTGACCAGGCCCAACAAGCTATCGAAGCCGAAATAGCAAAAAGTAAGTAACAAGTATCAAGTATAAAGTAGGAATCACTGAAAATTGCTTATGATTCCTGCTTTATACTTCCAACTCCCAGCTTATTTTCTGCTTCCGACTTCATACTTATTTAGCAGGTGGTGTATATGGCAAGAACAATTCCACAGACGGCGGCAGCTCGCCGACCTTTCTTGCGTCCGGCAACCAAAGAAGCTTTAACCGGCTGGCTCTTTGCCTTGCCCTGGGTTATAGGATTTATTCTTTTCACGGTTGGGCCAATGATTTTTTCGGCCTACACCAGTTTTACCCGTTATAACATTACTACTGACCCTAAATGGGTTGGGCTGGATAATTACCAGACGCTTTTTAGCGATGACCGTTTTTATCTGGCTTTAGGTAACACCGTCTGGATGGTACTGGTCAAGCTGCCTTTGGTAGTTATAATCTCGATTATAATTGCTTTGCTTTTGAACATGGATTTACCGGGTGGGAAAATCTTTCGCACCATTTTTTACATGCCAAACGTATTGGCCGGAGTGTCTGCCGTTTTTTTATGGCGGTGGATTTTAGCTCCCGATGGCTTGTTCAATCACTTTCTGGCGATTTTTGGGATTACAGGGCCGGGCTGGTTTTTTGACGCGAATTGGACAAAGCCCGGTTTGGTGATTATGGGGATGTGGTGGATTGGCGGCAACATTTTGATTTATCTGGCCGGATTAAAAAGTATTCCAGGCCAGCTTTACGAAGCGGCCCGGATTGATGGGGCGAATAGCTGGCAACAAACCCGTAGCATTACCCTGCCGATGCTTTCCCCGACGATTTTCTTTCAGGTTGTAACAGGTATTATCGGCACATTCCAGATTTTTTCTACCGCCTATATTATTGCTGATAACGCTAACCGGGCAGAAGGTGGGCCAGGTGGTTCGCTGCTGTTCTACGTGTTCTATTTATACAACCGGGCCTTTGGTCTGACCGGGCGGGGTGGCTTTCAGATGGGTTATGCTTCGGCAATGGCCTGGGTATTGTTTTTTATAATTTTGGCTGTAACCCTGCTGCAACTCTGGCTTGCCAAACGCTGGGTTTATTATGAAACTGATGAAAATCGTTAGCAGGAGGCCCTGATGGAAACTGTAGTAGAGCAAAGTAGCCCACTAAAAAAGCAAGCTGCCTGGGAGGGTCTCCGCAAATTATCCTTCCCAAAGTTGCTGGCCTGGGTGCTATTAGTTGGTATGACTATTTTGTTTATTATACCTTTCTTATGGATGTTTTCCACTTCGCTAACCGATGTGCGGGAGCTTTCGGCCTCAGAGTGGTTTCCCAAACGAATTGCGTGGGAAAATTACGTAGATGCCTTTAGCTTTAATGATTTATGGGGACGCTGGGCCTTTAATAGCGTCTTAATTACGGCTATAAACGTATTTGGCTCGGTGCTTTCGACGGCTCTGGTGGCTTATTCTTTTGCCCGGTTGCGCTGGCCGGGGCGAGATTTGGTTTTTTCGCTGGTGCTGGCGACTATGATGCTTCCCGGTATCGTGACTATGATTCCAAGCTACATTTTGTTCTCGAAGCTTCCGGCTTTTGGTTTTATGGGTTCGGAAACCTGGATTAATACTTTTCTGCCCCTGACCATTCCGGCCTTTACCGCCAATGCTTTTCATATATTTTTGGTACGCCAGTTTATGCGAGGCATCCCGATGGAGCTTTCGGAAGCTTCCCGAATTGATGGTGCAAGCGAATTGCGTATTTGGTGGAGCATTGTAATGCCCCTGACTGCTCCGGCTCTGGCGGCAATTGCCATTTTTACTTTCCAAAGTTCCTGGGAAGATTTTATTGGCCCCTTGCTTTACCTCAAAACCGAAGATTTGTACACTTTGCAGCTTGGCTTACGCCAGTTCGAGTTTGCCGCCGGGGGTGCGCCTAACTGGTCGTGGCTGATGGCGGCCAGTTTGCTGGTAATGTTGCCGGTAGTAATAATTTTTATCGCCTTCCAACGCTACTTTATTGAAGGCGTAACCCTTACTGGTATGGGAGGTCGTTAGGGACAAGTCGGAAGTATGAAGTAGAAAGTCGGAAATGAGTTTCAAGTTTCAAAGAGAGTCCGAATTATGAAGTTGGTTTCCCTGTTTTAAAAGGCAGGCAAATAACACTAAAGCCGTTAAAGATTGGGCCGAACTTAGAGGTTATCCTAATTTATTTGTGTTTGTGGTAGGATACTGTCCCGTCAATGAGCATAAATACCTGATGGGATAGCCTTTTTCTTGTGGAAAATGCTCCGTCAATGCCTACCACTACCTGATAAGATATTTTCTTTCTCCAGCCCTTTAGAGGCGTTTTCATGTTATTAGCCCGGACATTCCAGGTTCGGGAGATTACCCAATCTAACGACAATTCTGTTTCCTCTAACAACTAATAACTAACAACTAACAACTTTTTCACTAACAACCGACAACCGATAACCTCGTAGTCTGTAGCAGAAACTACTGTTGGACTTTTCGCCTGTAGCCTATAATTCAGGTAGTCGAAATGCTTTCTTAATCAGTAATTAACCTGAAAAACCCAAGATAGAAGATGAGGTGCTAAATGGCTGGAAAGCGGGCAAAAGTTCTGGTAGTGGGCGGAGGGCCGGGGGGCGCAACGGCAGCCCGAATACTGGCTGAAAATGGGCTGGAAGCAATTGTTATCGAGCGCAGCTTTAGCAAGCCCAAACCCTGTGGCGGGGCAATTCCGCCTTTAGTAGTCAGTGAATTTGGCGTACCGCCCGAAATTATAGATTGCCGGATGCGCTATACCAGTGTTTTTTCACCTACCTCACGCGAAACCGAAATTGAGGTAGCTGGTAGCAACCCTACCGACCACGATTACATTGGGATGGTACGCCGCGAAGTTTTCGACAATTATTTGCGCCAGCAAGCTGCCAAAGCCGGAGCGGAAGTTATCGAAGCCAAACTGAACGAAATTCAGATAAGCGATAACGGCGTTAAAGCGACCTACACCGAGCGCGGGCAGGAAAAGCATATTGAGGCGGACGCGGTTATTGGGGCGGACGGAGCATACTCAATGGTCGCCAAAGCAGTCGGTGCGCCGCGTGTGCCGCAAGCCGTTGCTATGCAATACCGTATTCGTTTGCCGGAGAGCCAGATGAGCGAATGGCGTGAGCGGGCCGAGCTTTATCTTGGGCAAGAAGTTTCGCCCGATTTTTACGGCTGGATTTTCCCCAAGCATGACCACGTTTCAGTCGGGGTCGGGGCTGGCCCGGAAAAATCGCAAAACGTCCGCAAGTATCTTGAGAATTTGCGTATAAGGGCTGGTTCAAAGCTTTCAGATGGCAAAATTATCTGTACTGAAGCCCATGCCTTGCCGATGCGTCCTCAAAAACAGGTGGCCTATCATCGCGCGGTATTAGTCGGAGATGCCGCCGGAATGGTGGTCAATACCAGTGGTGAGGGGATTTATTGGGCTATGAAGAGCGGGAAAATCGCCGCCGAAACTCTGGCAAAGTATGCCGAAGCTCCCACTGCCGCCAATTTGCAGGAATATCAGCGTCGCTGGAAAAAGCAGTACGGCACGATGTACAGCTTCCTGACCCAGTTGCAGAAGCTTTATTTCGGGAGCGACAAAAAATTCGAGGTCTTTACCGAAATGTGCCGCGATGTTGATGTACAACGCCTGACTTTTGATAGCTATTTGCACAAAGAAATGGCTAGTATGCCCTTAACCAGTGGCCT
>JBBQGP010000230.1:0-8452 GCA_038323095.1 Chloroflexia bacterium
TACCAGCCCAAGCTTTGCGGCAACGGCTAACCCGTCAGCTAATGGCGAAGCTCCGGCGACGGAACGCCAAATCAAGTTTATTTATGATGCGGGCAAAAGTCAGGGTATGACGGATGAGCAAGTGTTAGTCCGTTGCAAGGACAAATTTGGGGTTACGCCCGAAAAGCTTTCCAAGAGCAACGCCAGCCGCTTTATTGATATGCTCAAGCAGCCGGTTTAGGAGTTGTTAGAGAAAAAGTTGTTAGTTGTTAGATTAATAACAATCGACAACGTGGCTCATAAATCAGGTTTTGCAGATTTTATTAAAGGGCTAACGGCCAAAAGTTGTTAGCCAAAATTAAGAAAATAATGGCTGAAAGCATATTAAGCGGACGGCTAAACTATAAAAGGAGTAGTACGATGGCTATGGCATTTGACGACAGGCGGGAAGCAGAGCAACCCCGCTCGATAAAAGTTTTGGGCGAGCGAAGTACAACCCGGCGAGGAGTTCCGGCACAAAGCCGAGCAGCAACGGCCCGCAAGCTGGAAGAAGTCGACATGCCCGAAACCGAAGAAACTACTGATGCTGAAATGAACAAAGTAGCGGAAGCCTTAAAGCCGCGTGGTCGGGCCGCTCAGGTAAACGCCGCCCGTTTGCGTGAACAGGAAGAACGCGAACAGGAACAAACCGAAGCAATTGCCAAACTGGAAAGCCGCCGGGATGAATTGGTCGAACGGCTGGATAAAGGAGCGGCCCGCATCGAAGAAGCCCGCGCAAAGGGTAAAGACGTGCAGGAATGGGAAGATTACTGGATTAGTTTACTGCGCCAGTATGAGCAAACCTGTGATAAATTGCGCGAATTAGCAAGTGTCTAAATCTTTACAAGAGAAAAAACCCCTCAATTCTGGTATACTATAGTGGCAGTATTTGCCCCCAAAATATGTCTCAAAACTTGAGAAAAACCTACAGTAGCCAGAGTTGAGGATTTTTATGTCTTTTATCAAAGTCAGATTATTACATGTGCTTATAGTTTTTACTTTTTTCGCTATATTAGCGGTTAATTCTGTAACAGTCCAGGCTGCCGACCAGCAAGGTAGCGGTAAACTCTTGAGCGGTGAAGCTCCCTACCAGACCAGCCACCCGGTTAAAACGGTCAAAATTGTACCAGAAACTAATCTGCCGCAAGCTGCCACTTCTCAGAAAGCTTCACTGGAAACCCCGCGCCCCCGGCCTCGCCCGCTACCAATTGCCCCAACCTCGCCCGTCAAAGCTAATCCTGCCGCCGCTTCGCCCGAAACTACTCCGCCTGCTTCGGGTAATCCGAGCAATATCGGCTTGTTCAAGAATACGGTAGTTAGCAGTGTTGCACCTTTTGGATGGCGTTCTACCAACCACGAACCAGCCGCCGCCGAAGCCGGACAGAACATTTTCTATACCGCTAACTGGTACGCGGCCTATTCCACTAACGGCGGGACAAGCTTTAATTACGTTAATCCTGCTACGGCTTTCCCAGACGTACCGGGCCTTGCCGGTTTTTGCTGTGACCAGGATACAATCTATGACGCTTCCCGCGATTTGATGATTTGGAATTTGATGTACGAACCCAATTCCAACGGCAACATTATGCGGCTGGCTTATACCAAAGGCGCAAATCTGGCCGCTAATAGCTGGTCGTATATTGATTTGGCACCTGAAGATATAGCCGGATTTACCCCTAACGCCTGGTTTGATTACCCGCATTTGGCCCTGAGCAATAATTATGTTTATATTACCGCTAACGTTTATGTTGGTACAGTTTCAAATAGTAGCTACGTCGGTACCCAAATTATCCGCATCCCACTTGGTCAGCTTGCCAGTGGCGGTTTAGTAACAAAAACTGACCGTTACTTTGGCAAGCTGGATACGATAACCCCGGTGCAGGGCGCGACCAGCACTATGTATTTCGGTATGCACGACCTGACTAAACCAACTTCACAATTAACTTTGTTTAGTTGGCCGGAAAGCGGCAATGTCAGCACAATCAACCTTAATCATGCCGTCTCTACCGCCATCGCTTCCACATTGCAGACCTATCAATGTGCCAGTCCGGGCGG
Source organism: Chloroflexia bacterium (assembly GCA_038323095.1). Lineage (GTDB taxonomy): Bacteria > Chloroflexota > Chloroflexia > Chloroheliales > Chloroheliaceae > L227-5C. The sequence goes on from JBBQGP010000230.1 coordinate 2,074, forward strand.
GCTGGATGCCTGCCAATCTTCCGATAATCGGATTTTGGCGGCCTGGCTCGGCAAAGGTCGTATCGGCTTTATGTGGGATGACCCGCAGGGAACGGGTGGGCTTGGCACATTTCCCTACCCCTACATTCATACCCTGATAATTGACGAAGCCAGCAAGACGGTTAGCTCCGAGAACGCGATCTGGAACAGCAATACCGCCTTTTTTTACCCTTCGGCCTCAACCAATCTGCGGGGGGACGTGGGCGGCACTTTTGGCTGGTCAGGTGGCAGCTTTTTTCCTTCTGCCGGAATTTTTGTCTGGGACAATGGCAGTAGCCTTGTACCACTGGAGTCACGTTTTATTGCCAGTGGCACAGATGCTCCAAAAACTAACCGTTGGGGAGATTACTTGCGAACCCGTCGCAGCAGCTCGAACGCCTATGAATGGGTTGGTACGGCCTATACCTTGCAAGGTGGCAATAACATCGGGGCCGCGGAAAGCCGTTATTTGCGCTTTGGCCGCAATACCGATGAGGGTAATCCACCGCCACCGCCGCCAACTTCTTCAGCATTGGTTTATTATGCGCTGCCCAAACCGATTCGGTTAATTGATACCCGTACTACTCCCGGTACAATTGCCAGATTTCCGGGCGGCGGGCCAATTCAGGCTGGCGCAACCAAAACTTATTCGATTGCCGGCATTGCCTTCGATGGGATAACAATTCCCGCCGCCGCCAGAGCAATTGAAGGTAATACCCAGGTAGCCGAGCCAACCGCTGCCGGTTATTTGACGGCTTATCCAGCTAACAGCCCTCAGCCAGTAGTCGCCACGATGCTTTACAACGCCGGACAATTCCTGGCAAACGAAGTTACTTTAACCCTTGACCTGACCAGTGGCGCGATTAGTATCTTTTCGTTTCAAACTACCGATATTTTGCTGGACGTAACGGGCTATTATGCTCCGCCCGGTACACCCGACCCCAATAATGCCAACCGTACCGACACCGGGTTGGTTTATTATCCTTTGCCGCAACCGATTCGGTTGATTGACACCCGCAATAGTCCCGGCACAGTCGCCAAATTTCCCGGTGGCGGGCCAATCAAGGCTGGCACAGTTCAAAGTTATAACGTGTCAAATCTTAATTTTCAGGGCGTAACTATTCCGGCAACGGCCAAAGCCTTAGTCGGTAACACTCAGGTAGCCTTGCCACCGGGCGCGGGTTACTTGACGCTTTATCCCGGCAACCTGACCCAACCACCCAGCGTGGCGACCATACTATATAACCCTAATCAGTATCTTGCCAATGCCTTAACTCTTACGCTTGGGCCAAACGGGGCGATAAACGTTTATTCGTCACTAACTACCGAAATGCTGCTGGACGTAACCGGCTACTACGCCCCGCCCGGTACAGCCGACCCAAACAATTTTAGCACCGGGCTTTCCTATTATCCGCTTTCCAGCCCCATCCGCCTGATAGATACTCGCAGCCCTTCGCAAGCTTACTATAACGGCATCGGAGCAATCGCGGCGGGCGGTACGATTAGTCGACAAGTGGCTAACCTGACTTATCTGGGTGTAAATATTCCGACGACGGCCCGCGCTTTGGTAGGCAATATTCAGGTAGCTGCTCCTACGAACGCTGGCTTTCTGACGGCTTATCCGGGCAGTAGCAGCCTCCCGACAGTTGCCAGTCTGCTTTATAATCCGGGTCAGTTTTTGGCTAATGCCGTAGTAGTAACGCTAGGCAGTAATAGCACAATTAGCCTTTATTCTTTCCAGGCAACTGAGGCTCTATTGGACGTAACTGGCTATTTTGCCTGATAGTGGGCCAGAGATTGATAATAATGCCAGTAAAAACCCGGTTTTGGCCGGGTCTTTTTAACTCGCAATTTAAAAGCAAGAAAAAAGCATTGTGCTATAATGAGTTCAAGGCAAAGCTTCTAAAATAGCGGCTAAATTATAATTAATTGAGTGACGCGGCAAGGAGGCCAAATTATGTTAATGAAAGAACAATCCTCAGAATTTCCCCGAATGGTCAAGCTGAAACAAACTTTGTATCATGCCCCACTAGGTGACGAAGGCGTGATAGAGGCCGTCCAGCGCGAATTTGTCAAACTGAATTTGGGCGAGAAAATTGGGCCGGGTAAAACAGTTGCGCTGGGAGCGGGTAGCCGGGGGGTCGCTTCAATTCATTTGATTATCAAAACGCTGGTGGAGGAAGTTAAAAAGCTGGGCGGTAGCCCCTTTGTATTCCCGGCAATGGGCAGTCATGGCGGCGGTACAGGTGAGGGTCAACGCGAGGTGCTGGCAACGCTGGGTATTACCGAAGAATACATTAATTGCCCGATTAAAAGTAGTATGGAAACAATCGAGCTTGGTAAGTCGCTCAGCGGCTTGCAGGTTTATTTAGACAAAAACGCTAGTCAGGCCGACGCGATTATTGTTACTAACCGGGTTAAGGCCCATACCAACTTCCGGGGGGAAGTCGAAAGCGGCCTGATGAAAATGCTGGCAATTGGCACAGGCAAGCATAATCAAGCGATTGCCATACACGCCCACGGGGTGAACGGCTTGCGCGATTATATTCCCGAAGTTGGCCGGGCAATTATCGAACGCGCCCCTGTAATAGCCGGGTTTGCCGTTCTGGAAGACGCTTATCATAACGCCAGCCGGATTACAGGAATTTTGCCGCAAGATTTCTATCGGGTTGAGGCTGGTTTGCTCAAGGAGGCTAACGCCATTTCACCCAAATTGCCTTCGATGGATCTTGATTTGCTGATTGTCGAGCGGATGGGTAAGAATATTAGTGGGGCAGGAATGGATACTAACGTTACCGGGCGAGTACATTTGCCCGATAACCACGCCTGGCCTGAACCACGAGTACGTAGCCTGATAGTGCTGGATTTGACCGAAGAAACCCACGGCAATGCTGTTGGGGTAGGCGCGGCTGACCTGATTACCCGTCGGCTTTTCGAGAAAATAGATTATAAATCTACTTACATTAATTCTATCACGGGTGGTGGCCCGGCACATGGTGCAATTCCTATTACGCTAGATTCTGACCGCGAAGCTATCCGTGTTGCCCTCGATTATCTGGTCGGGCCGAAGAAGCCGCATGAAGTTCGGGCAGTGCGGATTAAAGATACCCTGACATTGGACGAAATGCAGGTTTCCGAGGTTCTTATGCGTGAACTTAAGGGACGGGATGGTTTTAGTTTTGAAGGCGAACCCACCGAGCTGGAGTTTGATACAAATGGGCTATTAGTTTAACTATATAACAATTCACCCGGATTGACGAGTTTTTAAAAGTTGGCGACCAAAAATCGCCAATTTTTGTTTTTACCGCGTTTATATAGGACAAAACCTTTTTCTATAACTGCAAATTGGGTTGGCCGACCCAAAAAATATTAACCCTAACATTTTGAATAGTTCTTACATCGGTAAAGTACGGAGAGAGATAGGATGAACATGCGGAACAGTTCTGGAATGCACCCAGGTCAGCGCGACCTTCTTCAAGTTTTTTTAGCTTTGCAAGAAAACAAGTTAGCCGAGGCGCAAATAAATCTCGAAAAAATCAAACTTCATGCCCGTTGCCTGAGTTGCGAGTTGCGCTATCATACCCTTTGGGGGGAATTGGAAGCACGTCGTTACCGGCCAGAAATCGCTCTGACCCATCTGGAAGAGGCTCTGGATTTGATCGGAAAAGGCGGTAAATTTGACCAGAATTCGATGGACGAGCTGCATTACTGGACCGGCTACAGCTATTTGCAGATGGGTCACTTGAAGCGGGCTTACAGCTTGCAGGCCCCTTTATTGCACTCAGAAGGTACGAGTCTGTTGCAAATGCAGTTACGCAGTCAGGTGGGTCTTGAATTAGTCATGATGGGACTATACCCAACTTCGGTAAATCTTTTTGAGCAGGGTCTTTCCCTGCCTGAGCAATGGGAACAACCAGGGGAGATGGTGAAAAGTTACCTGGGGATGGGTGTTTGCCAAAAGATTTTGGGCAATTATGAGCAGGCGGCGTACTATGGTCGGCGAGCTTTGCAACTACTCGAACATTGCCACAGCCATATTATTGGGGTTATGGTGCATCAGTTTATGTCCGAAATTTTGGACATAGGCGGAAATTTTGAACAGGCAGAAAGCCACGAGTACGATGCTCTAAAGTATGCCAAAATAATCGGCAATCCAACCTGGATAGCTAATGCCAACGCAGGTATAGCACGTACTTTGGCCTCCGCTAACCGGCTACCCGAAGCAAACTATTACCTTGACCAGGCAACCGCCATCTCACCCCATCGAAATGCCTTTTTGTCTTTTCAGATGGCCCAGCACGCTACGATAATTTTACAAAATGGTGAGGTAGAAAAAGCTACCAATATATTCAAGCGGGCGGTAGAATATATGGGTGAGGCGGAAGAAGGAGCGCAAGCTGCGGCGCATTACTTTTTTGGGCTTTCGTTAGAGAAAAACTGTCACTATGCTGAGGCCGCTCAGGTTTTGCGAGAAGCGGTTCAGTTTAATAGTAAAAATTCAATTATAATTGTCTGAATTAACTTAATATAGGGTGTGACAGTCACACCCTATATTAAGGCTAAAAGGGCAAATTACTTCCGGCTGGGTCCGCTATTGCTATTATCATCGAGGCTAAGGACGGCCATAAATGCTTCCTGCGGGATTTCGACGTTACCCACCATCTTCATGCGGGCCTTGCCTTCTTTTTGCTTTTCCAATAGCTTACGTTTACGACTAATATCACCACCGTAACATTTTGCCAAAACGTTTTTACGCATTGCGGTGATGGTTTCGCGGGCAATAACTTTCGAGCCTACCGCCGCCTGAATCGGAACTTCAAACATCTGACGGGGAATAAGGCTACGCAATTTTTGGACAAGAGCGCGACCCTGATAAAAAGCCTTATCGCGGTGGGTGATAAGCGAAAGCGCGTCTACCGGCTGCCCGTTCACCAGCACATCCAGCTTGACCAAATCTGCCGCTTTATAACTACCAAAATTGTAATCCAGCGAGGCATAGCCTTTTGTCCGGGATTTTAACTGGTCATAAAAATCCACGATAAGTTCACCAAGCGGCATATTATAAGCCAGCAGAACGCGCTTTTCGTCCAAATAATCCATTTTGAGGAAATCACCACGCCGGGTCGTCACCAGTTCCATAATCGCCCCAATATAATTGCTAGGCGTAATAATATTGATACTCATCCAGGGTTCTTCGATTTCGGCAAACTCACCGGGATTGGGCATATCGCTGGGATTATCTATCGTGATAATATCGCCATTATTCTTCAAAATGTGGTATTCGACGCTGGGGGCGGTTGCCAGTAGTTCAAGGTTATATTCGCGTTCGAGCCGCTCCTGGATAATCTCCATATGCAACAAGCCCAAAAAGCCGCAACGGAAGCCAAAACCCAAAGCTGCCGAAGTTTCGGGCAGGTATTCGAGCGAGGCATCGTTCAGCTTGAGCTTTTCCAGCGCATCCCGCAAACTGGTATAGTCTTCAGTATTGATAGGATATAAACCAGCGAAAACCATTGGTTTGGCTGGACGATAGCCGGAAAGAGCTTCGGTTGCCGGGTTGTTGGCAAGGGTAATCGTATCGCCCACCTGACAATCGGCGACAACCTTGAGGCCGGTAGCGACATAACCGACTTCGCCTGTGCCGATAATTGTGCCGGGTGAAGGGTTGGGCCGGAACACCCCTACTTCCAGCACGTCGGCGGTTTTCTCGGTTGCCATCATCTTAACTACATCGCTGGAACGTACCGCGCCGTCCAAAACCCGAACATAAGCGATTACCCCTTTATAAGCATCGTAATGGCTATCAAAAATCAGAGCGCGGAGTGGTTTTTCGGTGTCACCTCTGGGGTGGGGAACATATGTGACGATAGCTTCCAGAATTTCGGGAACGCCAATCCCCATTTTGGCCGAAGCCAGAATTACTTCTTCCCGGCTGACCCCCAAAGTTCGCATTACGTCTTCGGCCACTACTTCGGGTTGGGCGGCGGGCAAATCAATTTTGTTGACTACCGGGATAATAGTCAAATCATTTTCCATTGCCAGATACAAGTTCGCCAGCGTTTGAGCTTCGATACCCTGCGCGGCATCTACTACCAAAATCGCCCCTTCACAGGCGGTCAGGCTGCGGCTCACCTCGTAGGTAAAGTCTACGTGTCCAGGAGTATCAATCAAATTCAGTTCATACTCATGCCCGTCCTGGGCGGTGTAACGCATCTGGACAGCCCGCGCCTTGATGGTAATCCCTTTTTCCCGCTCCAAATCCATACTATCGAGCAGTTGTGCCGTCATTTCGCGCTTGGAAACCGTGCCGGTTACTTCGAGCAAGCGGTCTGCCAGAGTAGATTTACCGTGGTCAATATGG
>JBBQGP010000231.1:0-8311 GCA_038323095.1 Chloroflexia bacterium
TTTAATAATTTGAAATTTTTATACAATATTACTCCGCCACTGGATTTTGACCAAAATCTTTTGACGAAGCAATATTCTACTAATTTTAATTACGTTCGGCTGTATAAAGCACCATCGGGCGGACTGCTTGCACCGGGTAAAGCTGGGGCGACCCAAAGCCCGTTTCCGTCAGCCACCCGGCTAATTCACCCGGCGTAAAAAGCCCGCCTTCCTCATACATAAGCGAAAGCGTCAGATTTTGAAAAACGTTCTCAGCCGGGGCAGTCCGGCTATCTTCCAGATACGTATCGTAAATGGCGATTGCCCCTCCCGGTACAAGGGCTTGCGCCGCTTTACTCAGCAAAAGCCGGATAGTTTTGGGCGATTCGGTACGTAATACCTGGAAAAAAAGAATTAAATCATAGCAATTTTGCCCAAAACTATCAATTTTGTAATTAGCCTTTAGAAATTGAACCCGCTCCCGCGCCGGACTTTCGGCGACTACTTCTCGCGCAATTTCAAGCACCCCCGCCTGGTCTAGCAAGCTAACTTCTAAAGCCGGGTAAGCTTCGGCAAAAGCCAGCGCAAACGTTCCCGCTCCGCTTCCCACGTCCAGCAAACGCTGGGCTTTCCTTAATCTCTCGTCCAGCAAAGGCATAAGCTTTGGAGCAAGACTTTTAGCACCAACGTGCAAGCCCAAAATAAGCCGCCGTAGGGCCGCGTCATTAGCGGCATCGTGGTGCAAACTGGGCAAAATTGTTTTGCCTTCCCGGATGGCCTGCGGCAAGTTTAACCAGGCTAGATATTGGTCGGCGGTACTCTTTAGCTGCGCTCCCATATAATCACGGCTGCTTTTGACCAGACAGGCCGCGCTAAGGGCCGTGTTAGAATAGCGTCCAGCCTGATTAAAAAGTAGGCCAAGCGTAACCGCCGCCGCCAGCAAAGTTTCAAGTGAACGGCGCTGCAATCCCAGTTTCCCGGCTAATTCCTGGCTGGTCGCCCCTGCCGGATATTCCGCCAGAGCTGTACAAATTTCAAGCTGGTTCAGGGCGATTAGCAAAGCAGCTTCCTGGTAGCCCCGCGCCATTTCCATTATCCGAGCTTGAAACACCCTTAAATTACTCCTGCGCTATCGGGTTTCGCCCCGGTAATCAGCTTTAACAGCCGACCTAGCGGGTTATTGGTAGCGGCCCAGCTTTCGTAGCGTTTCCCCAGCAAAGCATCCACCGAAAACTGGTTTCTTGCCCCAATTACTGCAAAAATAAGCGGCGGGACAATGTAAAGCAGGAAATCGTACCAGTGTTCGCCCGGTATGCTGGAAATCCCAATCAAAAGGCTAAGTCCCCAGCCTGCCCCGACCAACCCGCCCAAGCGGGTAAGCAGTCCCAAAATCAGGCTAATCGCGATAAAACTTTCAGTGAAAACACTAAGCCACGCAAATAAATCAAAATTGGGAATGACCACATTTTTTACAAAATCACCATAAAGCCCAACAGTTGGATAAGTAACTTCGCGTTGCATCCAATCGCATAGTCCGTGCGGCTCTTGTCCGGCAGGAGGGTTAAAGCGGTAAGCATCGCAGCCGAACCCGGCCTTGAGCCAGGGAGCTTTCCAGCTAAGTTGCGTAACCCACAAATACCCGGCCCAAACCCGGAAAAGACTGAGAATCGCTGCTATCGCCACTTTTATTCCAAAATTGGTCGGGCGATTTTGAACTCGTTCGTTCCCCGTCATCATCTTACACGTTCTCCTTTACTGCTTTGCTCTCGCTCGAACTACAAAAGTACAGGCATTCCCTGCTTTGGGTAGCTCCTTAAATTCGGCGGCTTGCCACTTTAGAGCCGCTAATCGTTCCAGCATAACGCTATCTTTTCGGGCAATCGGGCAATATTCGTCCGGCTGGTCGCTTAACCCTCGCAAGGCCCGACGGCTGGCACAACCCCCGCCACATTTTTCTACCAGCGCACAACCCTGACAGGCGGGCGGTACTTCGCGGGTGTGCCGGAAGGAAGGGGCCTCGAAAATTTCTTCACCTTGCGCGGTCAAATCGCTAACCCGGCGGTCAACACTCGGCCAGTAAGTGCAGGGCGACACCAATTTATTGGGTAATACCCGCAAGCTGCTTGTCCCACAGGGCGAACCTTGAGTCGGGCGCGGGAAGTTTAGCAGGGCGTTGACTAGCGGCTCACTTACTGTAATAATACTGGTATTCTCAAAGAGTTGGATTAATCCGTCCCAAAGTTGCTCGTAGCTCATACTAAAACTGTCGCCCGTGACGGGTTGGTACAGGTTAAAGCGAAAATCTGCCCCCCGCGCAGTGACCACTTCGGCCAACGCCGGAAGCTTCTTGTAATTGGTACTCATCATAACCGCAATGATGGCTACGCGCACCCCTAAACGCTGGCAACGAGCCACCCCGTCCCAGCATTTGCGCCAATTACCCGCCCCGCGCCACAAATCTTGCTCAAATTCGCTTGGATAATCTATCGAAAATTCTACGCTATGCAAGCGAGCTAATTCTTCATCCGACAATACTTCAATGCTGTAACCGTTAGAAGTAACCGCTGTCCGAATATTTTGTTCACTTAGCCACGCCAAAATCTCGTGATAGTGAGGATGTAGCCCATTCTCGCCCACCCCCAAACTAACTGAACCAACCGAAATTGCCTGACAAACTTCTTGAACTTCTGCCAAACTTAATCTATCCAGTTTAAGCTGGGAACGGTAGCAATGGGCGCAGCTTAAATCACATTCATTGGTTAGACCAATTCCTACTGCATAGCGTTTTCCGCTTTTAAGAGAATTAGTTTGTTTACTAAGCTGCTGAGTCATTTTTAATATTTCCTTCCAAAGTTTCAAGCTGGATTGTTCGCCTTGCGCTGCGGCTGCGCCATTCTTTGAACGCTACCCAGCCAATTATGCTATATAAGGGCCAATATTCGAGAGGTTTAATCCAATTGTATAAAGTATAATTTCCGTTATAGGTCAGGTAGGTCAGCTGCACCAGCGCGGCAAAAAGCAACCAGGCCCTATCCCAATGCTTGAAACCCTGCCAGTACGCCAAAGGCAGCAGCACCAAAAGCCAGCTCAAATACCAGACGTGTACCGTAGAGGCTACCAGCAAAATCAAGCCAAATAATAGCATCAGGCGACGGGGCAAACTCAGTTCCACCGCAAAACGCGGGTGAAAAGTTAATAGCCAACCTCCGACCCCTAATATTAGTAAGCTGCCAATTTTGGCTACTCCTAATCCTAGATAATCCGCAACAAGCTGGAAAATTAGCGAATCGTTATCCCGCCAGCTCCCGGTATATTCAAAAAGCGAACCTATCGCCCCCTTACCCATAATTACTAAAGGCAAATAACCGACCACGATTACCCCTACCGTTAAGGCCGGGTAAATCCAAAGTCGCCGCCAGCTTTGTAAAGCACTTCGCCAGCCCCATTTATCGCTATTAGCCTTTAGGCCGCTTTGCCACCAAACCACCAGAAAGAGCGGTAGCCCAAAGATTGCGATAAATTTCGCCAAAACTGCCAGCCCCAGTACAACCGCACTCAGGCCGGGTTTGCGCCTGACGCTCAGGCCAATCGCCAGAAGCAACATTGAAAGCATGGGTGCATCGTTATGCCCGCTTAATCCAAATTCCAGAATGGGCAAAGGACACCAGGCATACAAAACAATTCGCCGTAAATCCAATTTGTAAAGCTTTAGCAGCCATAGCAGCAGCAGGCAATTTAGCAAATCGAAAAAGACGGCAATTATTTTCGGGCCTACTAAACTTTCGCCAAACAACCAATATTGTACTGCGGCGATTGCTTGAGCCACTGGCGGGTAAGGTGAGGTCGTTTCTCTTTGCTGCACCAAAGGCCAGATTTCGCTTCGGTAACTCGTCAAAGCCGGGTCGGTTGGGGCGTATTGATAAGGGCTGATACCTTGCGTAATTAGCCGCCCCTCCCAGATATAACGAAATTGGTCGGTAGATAAAGTTGGTGCAGCAAAAACCAGGCTAAACCTGAACAGCACCGCGAAGAACATAATAATTAGTAAGGTTGGGTCGGATTGCTCTTTTGCTTTGTTTGTTGAATTAGAAATTAGCCAAATTGTTAGGCCAAAAATCAGAAAAAGGCCAGAAACTACCCCAACATAAAACCCGGCTTGCTCAGTCAAATTTCCTGCGCTAATCAAACTTAATAGCCCTAGCTCGAAAATTATCCCGGCTACCAGCAAAATGTTTGCTTGTTTGCTATTCTTTAATTTTTCCCAAAAACCAAACTTCTTTAACATAAAACCAGTGCCATAACTTTTAGTAATAACAGACATTACATGTAAGTAATAGTGAAATTTTAAGTGCAGCAATAGTATAACACCCAAAGGCAATTAAACCCTTACAAATCTTACGGATTTATGAATTGTTCACGAAGTTGAACTAAACCAAACCGCGTGTTATCATAAATTGGTAATTTCTGAACTGCTCACCAACTTTTAGTAAAGCTTACCCCACAAAGCGTTACGGTGGTACTGGCTTAAATCCAAAAATCAAGGAGATTTATGTTGCCAAAAACCCATATTTGGAAAAATTATGCTCGATTTATTATCGTGTTAATTCTTAGCCTTGCGCTACTTGCAGCTTGTGGCGATGCTACCCCAACTTCCGCTCCCGCCACCACTGCCGCCGCAACTACAATTTCTGCCACTACCACCTCTGCCGTCACCTCCGCCGCAGCTACCACGTTGGCAGCAACTACAACTTCTGCCGTTACAACGTCGGCGGCAACAACGGTAGCGACGACTGCTGCTCCTACCGGGACAACTGCCGCCCCGCAAGCGAACGCTACTGCGGCGGGTGCAAATAATTTTCCGCCAATTCTTTTTGTACACGGTAATGGCGATTATTCGGCTTTGTGGGTTAGCACAATCTGGCGATTTGAGGCCAACGGCTACCCGCGTGACCGCTTGTTTGCCCTCGATTATCCCAATCCTAACGCCCGCGATGATGATACGGTAGCCCAGCCCAACCGTTCCAGCACTGAAGAACAGCGCAACCAGCTTTCCGGCTTTGTAGATAATATATTGAGTAAAACTGGCGCATCAAAGCTAATTTTAGTCGCTCAATCACGTGGGGGTAATTCTGTCCGCAATTATCTGAAAAATGGCGGAGGCGCGGCCAAAGTCGAAAAGGCAATTTTGGCGGGAACACCAAATCACGGCGTTTCGGCAAATTTGCCGCCAAACAATGAATTTAACGGGCAAGGGCCGTTTTTAAAGAATTTGAATAGTGGGCCAAACGAAGTAGTCGAAGGCGTGCCTTTCCTGACCTTGCGGAGCGATAGTCAGGATAAATTCGCCCAACCGGGGATTGTTCCGGGCTTGGGCTATGACGGGCCGGAACTCAAAGGGGCAAAAAATGTGGTGTTGCCCGGTACTGACCACCGCGAGACAGGTTATTCACCCCAAGCTTTTGCCGAAATGTTCCAATTTATTACCAATCGCGCCCCCGCTTCTGTTGACATAACTCCTGAAGCTGCTCCCAAACTAACCGGGCTGGTGACGGGCTACGAAAACCGCGTGCCGACCAACAAAGGGGTTGAAGGGGTAAAAGTCGCAATTTACGAGATAGACCAGACTAGCGGGCAACGCTCTGGCGCGGCGGTTTATCAGGCCACTACCGATGCTAACGGCTCGTGGGGCAATTTTACCGCTAAACCAACAGTTTATTATGAATTCGTGGTACAAGCCCCTAACCAGCCAATCCGCCACTTTTTCCGAACGCCTTTCCCGCGCTCAACCAATTATTTGCATTTCCGGCTTTTCCCGGATGAACCCGTCGCCGGAAAATCGGTAATTTATTTCACCCGGCCACGCGGTTATATCTCGAATACCCGTGACAAGCATTTGTTGGATAATAAGCCCGTGCCAGGAGTAAAAGATGGTGTGCCAACCGACGCAAGCTTTAGGGTAGAATTGGATGGGCCGGAACGAGCGGTGCCAGTTTCGCTAAACAAGGAAGCGATGACTGTCCGGGCAATTCCGGGCGAAGTAGTTTACGCTGAATTTACTTATTAACTCAAAGGAGAGTGAATTATGGAAATTAATAAACTGTTTGACCTGAGCGGTAAGGTTGCCATCGTGACAGGGGCCAGCCGGGGCATTGGTGAAGCGATTGCTACCGGGCTGGCCCAGGCTGGGGCAAATGTGGTGCTTTCTTCCCGCAAGCCGGAAGGTTTGCAGCGCGTCGCCGACAAAATCGAATCGCTTGGGCGTAAAGTGCTGGTGGTCGCTGCCAATGCTGGGGAGTACGACCAGCTCGAAAATTTGGTGGAACGTACCAAAGAACATTTTGGAGGGGTGGATATTCTGGTCAACAACGCCGGGACTAACCCTACTTTTGGCCCGTTGGTCGAAACTCAGGATAGCGCGATAGAGAAGATTTTCCGGGTAAACGTTTTTGGCTATGTGAAGATGGCTCAATTTTGCGTCCCTCTGATGCGGGAGCGGGGCGGCGGCAAAATTATTAACATTGCTTCGGTAGCGGGTTTCCAGCCGGGTAAAGGGCTGGGAGCTTACAGCATGTCCAAATCAGCGGTAATTTCGCTGACCAAAGTGCTGGCGATGGAGCTAGGGCCGGATAATATTCAGGTCAATGCGATTGCGCCGGGTATTATCAAAACCAAAATGGCCTCGTATTTAGTCGAAACTGAAAGCATCGCAGGGCCAGCCCTCAAAAATACCCCGCTTGGTCGTTTCGGGGAAACCGAAGATTTAATCGGTCTGGCCCTGTTTTTAGCCGCTCCCGCCAGCAACTATATCACTGGGACAGTCAACGTTATAGACGGTGGCTCGACGCTGGGAAGCTTGTAGAGTTTTGAGTTCTAAGTTTTGAATTTTGAGTTAAAAAACTTAGAACTCCCTAACATCGGATAGCTAGAATTACCGCGCTTTGGGGAGTTACCAAAATTTCAGTGGCATAGACCGCCGGGCAATTCAGCCAGAAATGGCGCACCGGGTCAGTTGACCATATGGCTTGTTGCTCGGCTGTCCACAAATTTTCAGGGGTTAAATCATCCACTATTAGCAAGCCGCCGGGAACAAGTGCATTGAGCAAAAGCTCAGGTTCGCGTTCTTTAGCCTTACCACCATCAGCAAAGAGCAAATTAAATGGCCCGTATTTTAATAGCTCGTGCCAGTCATCCTGCAAAACCCGCACATTTGGATAAGCCGAAACAAGCGAAGCGGCGGCGGTAGTGCGGAATTCGTCCGCTTCTACTGTAACAAAAGAAACGTTAGCATCAAGTGCGCTGATTATCCAGGCCGCGCCTACCCCTAGCCCTGTCCCAATTTCTCCGATGCAACCACTTTTGGGTGGTCCGGCCAGTGTAGCCAAAAGCCGCCCAACTTCCGGCAAACAAGAATTGGCGAAGCTTGCTTTTGCAGCTAACTCTAAAGCTTCTTGCACCAGCTTTGGTACTTGAGTTGTAGTCCGATAGCTGCTCATAAAATCCCCTTAAAAAAAACTATTATTTATTACAAAGATGTACCACCAGGTTACAATAAATCCCGTGTACTGACAAGGGGCGGTTTGAGCAAGAGAAATTAGTTTGTTATAATAGAAACAAAGTTAATTTAACTTTTTGTAACTGTGCAGGTGTAGGAGGGATTTCCAATCCCGATAGAGACGGATTTAGGTAAAATCGGGATTGGAAATCCCTCCTACATAAGGGCTGGCTGAATAGTTACACTTTTTTTAGCTAAAGGCAAGGTATTTTGTTTGAACGAAAGCAAGGGTTTTACTGAATTACTTTTGACCGTCACCGGGCTGGACAGGCCGGGTATTACCGCTTCGCTTTGTCGTTGCCTGAGCGAAGTAGAGGCGGAATTGCTGGATATTCAGCAGGTTACAATTGCGCCGCTATTAGTGATGGCTTTGCGGGTGCGACTGCCGGTAGGGGCGAACGCGCTGGAAGGTGGGCCAGCCGGGTTTTTGCCGCCCAGCCTGTACAAAGTGGCTTACGAGATGGAATTAAATTTGAAGGTGCAGCCCTATCGCGCCGCCGCCCAAGCCACCCCGCCCGAATTGTTTTACGCTGTGACCTGCCTTGCTCCCAGCATTTCCCCCGCCGCCTTGTGTCAGATTAGCGGTACTCTAGGTCAGCTTGGAGCGAACATTGAGCGGATTACCCGTTTGGCCGAAGGTGATTTGCTGGCTCTGGAATTAACGGTACGCGCTCCGGCCCAGGTAGAGCAGGCCGAATTAAAACGAACCCTGTTCGCGGTTAGCAACGAATGTAAGGTGGATATTGCGATTCAGCCTGAAAGTTTGTACCGCCGTAGCAA
>JBBQGP010000232.1:0-8176 GCA_038323095.1 Chloroflexia bacterium
AGCCACAAGCTTCTCCCAACTCACATCCCGCCTTCCCGACCATCCAACTAACAACTAACAACTCGCAACTAACAACTCTTATTCCCCCCCATAACGCCAGCGATAGTAGTGAACGCCGACATTGCCCATTTCGACCTGAAAGCCAGCCGAGTTTGAAGGCGTGTAGGTCAAGACGCGCCGCTCGAAAGGTTGTACCAGCACATCCTTTTCGACTCCGGCGACCAGCACCTTTGTCCAATAAGCTTCGGCAATCGGATAGCCCATTGCGTAAACCCAGTTAATAATCGTATCAGTCTGGTACTTACCGTTGACCTGAACTGTTCCTTTGTTGTTCATAAAATTCCAGAAAACATCAGGAATATTATGACCCAAATTGTCGTCAAAATAAATTAGCTTGACCGAGGCGGGCGGGTTGCTCAATTCACCGACTGTCCCGTTCCGGCTCAGGGAAGCGGTAACGTTTTGGTTGGTACGATTGGGGACGCGGCGGTCATTATTGAGCGAGGCGATATTTTGGAAAGAAGCGTAGGTCGGGGCGTTCGGGTTTTCCGGGTCGCCCGCTACTGACACCTGGGCCGGAGTGCGCGAGTCGAAAATGGCATCGCCCAATTGCACCTGACCTGAAATTAGTTCCTTGACCAAGAGGCCGTTTGTTACAAAAAAGAGGCTGGAACGGTCTCCGTTAGGGTTGGTAACTTCCATCCGGGATTTGTCGTGGTACTGCACTTGTCGCAACTTACCGTCATAAGGTTCAAGCGCAGTCAGGCGACC
This sequence comes from Chloroflexia bacterium, assembly GCA_038323095.1. GTDB lineage: Bacteria > Chloroflexota > Chloroflexia > Chloroheliales > Chloroheliaceae > L227-5C. The sequence goes on from JBBQGP010000232.1 coordinate 772, forward strand.
CGTCGGTTTATCGCCCCACATCCAGGAGCGTGTCGCCAAGCCCTTGAACACCGGGTCGTCAGTGCGAGACCAAACCGACGAGAAAGCCGGGTCAATATTACGGACACCGCCTCCACCACCGACAGTCGGCGGGACGGTTGGAGCAGCAGTGGTCGGGGCAGGCGGAGCGGGCGGGGCAGTAGTTGGGGCAGGCGAACTGCAATCGTTATAGTAATAGCTATCGGGCGGACAGGGCGCACCAAAAACACTGCTTAAATCTGCCGCTTTTTGTACCGAAGGGGGCGGGGTCGCTCCCGCCAGTAAACCGGGCAAAGTTAGCAGCATCAGCACTGCCAAAACTTCGGCTACAAAAAACCAGCGACTAAAAATCAGCTTGCGAATATTTATTTTGGGAAAATGAACGTTATGCATTAAATTCCTTCTTGTAGTATCTTGTAGTAATTTCATACAAATTCTAAAATACCAATAATAAAACCGATAATAACTTTAGCAAACTTATAGCATTTTAAGGCTATTTCGTCAACCTCAGCAGAGCAGCTTATGCTCAAAACCGAACATTAATATAAGTTTGGGTTAGCCATCTGGCTTGATTGATGCTATAATATGTCAAGAAGTTCGTAGTAAAAGTAGGTAGCAAATCGGTAGCCAAAACCTGAACATAAGCAGCGAGGGTAACACGCAATGGGCGTGATGGATAAATTTGAGGGAATAATGGAAGGCGCGGTGGAAAAGCCGTTCAGCCTTTTCAAAAAGCGTATCGAACCAGCCGAAATCGAAAAAAAGCTGGAACGGGCAATGGAAGAACAGCGACAGCTTTCTTTGGGTAAAACTTATGTACCAAATCGCTACGAAGTATATTTACACCCGGAAGATTTTGCTAATTTAGCCCAATACAAAGCCCAATACGAACGCGACTGGACTACTTATGTTATTAATTATGCCCGTCAACGCCGTTTCAGCTTTAGCAGCCGTCCTCTGGTCTGGCTTAGTTCCAGCGATCAGCTTCGTAAACGGCAATTACTCATTAAAGCTTTTACGGTAGACCCTAACCAGTCTATCCCGATAGTCGCGCCCTTGCCGACCAGCGAAGCACTTAATCCCGAAGTTTCGGATATGCCGGAAGGGACGGCAATTTTGAACGTGGGAGCAATGACCTTGACCGGGGAGCAACGTCCGGCGGGAACAGTTGCCCGACCCGAAGCAACATTAGTCGTGCTTAACCCAAGTACGCCGACTTCCCGCTATATTCGCTTTAATCAGGATGTGACAATTGGGCGGGGTTTGGATAATAACGTCGTGTTCCATAACGACTCGCGGGTTTCACGTCGTCATGCTCAAATTGTTTTTCGCTACGGCCAATTCCTGCTCTACGACTTGCAAAGTACCAACGGCACGACAGTCAACGGTCAGCCGATAACCCAAATTGTCCTCAGCCCCAATGACCGCATTTCGCTCGGCGGTCTGGAATTAATATTTCAGGTTGATAATTAGCCAATGGATGTATTTGATATTTTTATTTTGGTGTTGAGGATAGTATTTATCTTTCTGCTGTATTTTTTCCTGTTTCTGGTAGTGCGGGTAATCGCCCGCGAATTAAATACTACCCGCAATCGCCGCCCGGTTGCCCCACCGTCCCAGCCTAACGTCTACCCTGATGAAGGTTATACCAACGTCAGCCGCAATCCGGCCCAATCCGGCGCAGGTCTGGGGCGTTTGGTAGTTACCGAAGCGGGCAATGCTACTACAGTTCGACCCGGCGTGGTTTTTGAACTTGTCCCGGTCACTGCTATAGGACGCAAGCCAAGTAATGCGCTCCGGCTCGACGATGATTTTGTTTCGGGCGAACATTCGCTTTTGGCCTGGCGCGATAATCGCTGGTATCTTAGCGATGTCGCCAGCACCAACGGCACTTATCTAAACGGGGAGCAGGTGCTACAACCCCGTATTATTAACTACGGCGACTTAATCGGTATAGGCCGGGTCAGACTAAGATTAGAACCATAAACTAAGTAACAAGTATCAAGTATCAATAAGTCGGAAGTTTGAAGTTTGAATTCGGAGTCAAGCAATAATTCAGAAGCAATTCGCAGCTTTGTTCCCTCTAACAATTAACACCTAATTTACCGACAACTGACTACCGACAACCCCTTTGTTACTTGATACTTGTTACTTGTTACTTATCTGAGGGGTGGTTATGGATATACACGGTAAGGTAGTGATAATTACGGGGGCTTCGCTGGGAATAGGGCGGGCTACTGCGATAGTGTTCGCTGAGGCGGGGGCAAAGTTGGCGTTGGTGGCTCGTTCTACCGAGAATTTAGCGAAAGTAACCGATGAGGTCTGGCAAAAAGGGGCAGAAGCTATTGCGATTGTGGCGGACGTGAGCGATAAGGCCGAAGTCGAACGAATGATAGCCGAAACTTACCAAAAGTTTGGGCGGATAGATGTTTTGATTAACAACGCTGGACGTGGGGTAGATGGTTCGGTAGCGATGCTGAACAATGATAATTTTCGGGAAATAGTCGAGCTTAACTTGTTTGGGCCACTTTACGCTATGCAAGCGGTAGTCCCCAAAATGCGCGAAAACGGCGGCGGCGTTATTATCAACGTTAGTTCAATGGTTACTAAATTGCGGATACCAACCATAGGCGGGTACGCTGCAACTAAAGCGGCTCTTGATATGCTCTCGCAAACGGCCCGGATTGAACTTGCCAGCGATAATATTAAGGTAGGCACGGTTTATCCCGGCCAAACCGAAACCGAATTTGGCAAGAATGTTTTGCGCGAAGCGAATTACCAGCGACCACCTCGAATGCAACAGGGTAAACCCGATAGTGCCGAAAAAGTCGCCCGTAAAATTTTGGAAGCGGTGCAAAAAGAAGTTCGTGACCAATATATGAGTCCTTTCTTACGGCTGGTCGGGCTGATGTCAACTGTTTTTCCGGCAACAGTTGATAATATTCTGGCAAAGAGAATTGGAAAAATCAGGAAGTAGCAATAAGCAACCGGGCTACTTGTAAAAAATTGGTAACTTTTTGAACAGTATGGCGTTTAAGATAATAGGTAAAGCAAATCAGCAGAAGAATGTATCGCGGGGAATTTCGGCAGGAGGCGGTAGAGAGTAATGGACAGGCAAACTAACAAAAGGCAAAATTCAAATCAGCCCACCCAACCAATGCGAATGGAGATGGGCGAACAGGCTGACCGACGGCAACCGTACCGCTACCAACCTCAAAAGCCGACAAAGCCTCAAAAATCGGGAGTTAATCGCTGGTTGCTGATTATTCCAGGTTTGGTTTTAGTAACCCTGCTACTCTTAGCCGTGATTGGCTGGTTTGGAGCTAACGCTATGCTCGATAGCCAGTATGGGGGCAAAATCGAGCCGGGCGTAAGTATTAGCGGCGTGTATGTGGGTGAAATGAACCGCGAACAGGCTAAAACCGTGTTGCAAAGTCGCCTGACCGATTTTAACCAGCGTCCCGTTTTTCTGGCTTATCAGGATAAAAACTGGCAACCAACCCTTGAGCAACTTGGTGTAAGCGTTAATTACGATGCGACGGTAAACAAGGCGATGGCTACCGGGCAAACCGGCGATAGCCGAGTTGTCCGTTTGATGAACCCGCGCACCTATAACTTGCCAATCGAAATTCAGGTGGACGAAACCAAGCTACGCGGTTATTTAAGCGATATAAGCGATAGACTACGCAAGTCCGCGATTGAACCGAATTTTGAAATCAAGGACGGTAAAATTACTACCAGCGACGGGGCAGAAGGTCTGAACGTTGATTTCGACGTAACTTATGATGCCATTCGCCAGAGCCTTTTGAAACTACAGTCCAATACCCAAAATCTGCTGACCGTTCACAATGTAACGCCAGTAATTGCCAACAAAGAATTAAGCGACTTCAAGGGACAGGTCGAACCGTTCCTGAGCGGGCCGATTGTCTTTAAGTTCAAGGATAAAAGCTGGAAGCTGGACGAAAAAGCGATTGCCCGGATGATTACGGTCAAGCGAATTCTTGACCCGAAGCAGCCCGTTCACTTTACCGCCTCGATTGATACTACTCAGGTCGAAAAATTCGTCACGGATTTGCGTAAGGAAATTAACAAAGAACCGAAAGATGCCAAAATCGCATGGCAAAATAATCAGGTAGTGGCAACCGAGCAAAGCACTACCGGGCAATATTTGGTAGTAGATAAAACGGTTGACCAGGCGATAAAGCTCCTGAACAACCCGGCCCAGCGTAATCTGGATTTAGTGGTAGATGTGCGCGAACCAGCAATTGATTCGACCAAACTAGATCGGCTCGGCCTGAAAGAAATGGTATCCGAAGGGGTATCGCAGTTTGGCGGCTCGGCCTCCGAACGGGCGATCAACATTAACGTTGGGGCAAAATATTTGAATGGTGCGCTAATCAAGCCCCATAGCACCTTCTCGTTTTTAGACCAGATTGGCGAAATTAGTGCCGAACGGGGCTACGCCAAAGGTTATGCAATTATCGCCGACCAGACTGTGCCGGATGTTGGCGGAGGGATATGTCAGGTAGCTACTACCACTTTCCGGGCGGCTTTTTATGCCGGAATGCCGATTGTGGAGCGCAACGCCCATATTTACCGGGTCTCGTGGTACGAAGAAATGGGTGAACCTGTCGGTTTTGATGCGGCGGTATATCAACCGGGAGTAGATTTTAAGTTTGAGAATAGTACCGATAATTGGATGGCGATTAGTGCTTTTACCAAAAGCGGGCGACTCTACGTCCAGATTTGGGGAACTAAAGCCGCCGGGCAGTCGGTGGAACTAATTAAGGGACAGATTAGCAATCAGAAAAGCCCACCACCTGACCGAATGGAAATCGACAAAACGCTTGCGCCGGGAACGAAGAAACAGGTAGATACAGCTCGTCCCGGCCTCGACGTTACGATTACCCGGATTGTCAAGGTGAACGGGCTAGAGGTTAAGCGCGAACCGTTCTTTACCCGTTTCCAGGCGTGGCCGAACGTTTTCAAGGTTGGGCCAACTCCGGCGGCTATCCCTTCGGGCAATAACTGATGAAGGCAAGCAGCAAATGTGTTAGAATGAAGCCCTGCTCGATTTAACATTAATCAAACTTATCATTGGAGGAAAGAGTGATTGACGGAATGCTCTCGTTGGTGCTACCGGCCTACAACGAGGAAGCCAATATCGAAATAGTTGTCAAGGAAGCCCTGGCGGAAATACCCAAATCTTTCAGCCGGTTTGAGATTATTCTCGTGGATGATGGCAGTAAGGATAAAACAGGTGAAATTGCTGACCGACTGGCGGCGGAAAATCCCGACAAGATACGGGTAATTCATCACAACCCCAATCGTGGCTATGGTGCGGCTCTTTCTACTGGCTTTAAAGCGGCGGACGGAGACTACCTGATGTTTATGGATAGTGACCGCCAGTTCAAAGCCGAAGATATTGCTTTGCTTGCGCCCTACGTGGGCAAGGCCGATATTCTGGCGGGCTACCGCAAAAAGCGCAACGACCCGTTTTACCGCTTCTTGATTGGCTACACCTTTAACACTGTAGTAACCGTTCTATTCGGAATTCACTTGCGCGATATTGATTGTGGCTTCAAGATTTTCAAAGCCGAAATGCTCAAAAATATGGAATTGACTTCGCCCGGTGCGCTTATTAACACCGAAATTCACGCCAAAGCCCAACGTCAGGGCCGCAGCATTATCGAAGTTGGGGTAAACCATTACCCGCGTTTGGTCGGGGAGCAAAGCGGCGCATCCATTCGGGTAATTCTCCGCGCCATGAAAGAGACTATTTCGCTTTGGCTACGGATGCGAAACTATGACCCGGCTCAGGAAGGCGCGGGCCTGCAATATAACCGGGAAGTAACGCGGGCGATAAAGCCTTTTCCTTCGGTTAGCCTGATGGTCGCAGCGGTTTTCTTTACCGCAGTTTTAGGCTGGCGGCTGTTGAACCGTCGAAAGAAATAGGCGGCAGACCGTAAATTATTTTGCCGCCGGGAAAAGAGCCTTTTACAAAGCTCTTTTCCTTTTTTATTCTTGTGGTAAACTCAATTCAACAAATCTGAATGAGCGTGCAGGAACGCCAACCGGGTTGGCCCGGTTAAACCAAAGAAAACCAGTTGAAAGCGAATTATATGATTAAGGACGATATTAGCAACATTATCAAGGAAGCGGTAGCGGCGGCAGTGGCCGATAGTTCGCTACCTGAACTAAACACGCCGGAAATCGTGGTAGAGCATCCCTCCCGGCCTGAACACGGCGATTATGCGACGGGTGTAGCTATGAAAATGGCCCGCGCCGCTAAATTGCCGCCTATCAAGATTGCCGAAATTATCAAAGACCACGTAGCAGCCCGCCCTTATATCGCAGCGGTAGAAGTTGCCCCGCCCGGCTTTGTCAATTTCCGCCTTTCCAAAGAATGGCTGACCGGGCAGGTCGCCGGAATTATTGACGCGGGCGAAAATTTTGGCAATGTAGATTTGGGTCAGGGCGAAAAAGTCCAGGTTGAATTCGTTAGCGCCAATCCTACCGGGCTGTTGCCTTTTGCGGCGGCACGTGGTGGAGTGCTGGGCGATGTGCTGGCAAGTGTGCTACAGGCGGCGGGCTACGAGGTCGGACGCGAATATTACATTAACGACGCTGGTAGCAGAATGGACAGGTTTTACCGCAGCGCGTGGTATTATTACCAAAAAGCTTTGGGCAAAGCGGCCACCGCCCCCGATGACGAGTACCCAACAGCAGAGTATGCCGCCAAAAAAATTGCCGAAGAAGAAGGCGATAAATATTTGAGCTTGCCCGAAAAAGAAGCAACTGTCGCTGTCGGGTCGCTTGGCATTAACAAAACTCTGGCCGCAATCAAAACCGATTTGGACAAACTGGGCATCAAGTACGATATGTGGTTCAGCGAGCAAAGCCTTTTTGCCAATGGCGCAACCGAGGCCACCCTCAAGCAACTCCGGGATAACGGGCAGGTGGCCGAAAAAGAGGGGGCGGTCTGGTTTGTTTCCACCGCGCTAGGTCAGGAAAAAGATAACGTGCTAATTCGCTCGAACGGTATTCCCACTTATTTTATTTCAGATATTGCCTATCACAAAAACAAATTTGCCACCCGCAACTTTAGCAAAGTGATAAATATCTGGGGGGCTGACCATCAGGGTCATATTCCACGCATGAAAGCTTCCATGACCGCACTTGGCCTTAACCCGGACGATTTGACGATTATCACGGTTCAAATGGTAATGGTTAATGGCAAAAAGATGAAGAAAGCTCACGGAAACGTTAGTCCCTTGCGGGATATGCTGGAGCAAATCGGCCCTGACCCAATTCGCTATAATCTGGCGGCTCGTTCACCCGATACCCAGTTCGATTTTAACGTGGATTTGGCATTGGAACAGAGCAG
>JBBQGP010000233.1:0-8056 GCA_038323095.1 Chloroflexia bacterium
AAACAGGGCAATCGCGTAAAAGGGCAAAGGCCAGTGCATCGGGTAGCCCAGGGCGTATAGGCCCAATATTGGCACGATAAACGATTCGGCCACCGTGATAAAGGTCAGGCCCAGAAAGATGCCAACCACTACGATTGCCCCTAGCAAAGCCGGCCAGTGCCGTAGCATTTCGCGGGCGGGTCGTTCGCTCTTGCGGCTTGTGCCATAAACTATAAACAGCACAAAACCGTTAATCAGTACCAGCATTTCGCCGCCTTCAATGAGCGGCTCGTACAAGACGGTTTGCAAGCCTGAACCAGTCAAAGGCAATAAATCGTGTAGCAGTTTGGCGAATAGCATCACGCCGTAACCACCCGCCAGCAAGCTGATAAAAGTACGGGCTTGCCATTCAGGATTGCGTCGCCAGTAGTCGGCGGCAAATGCGCTAAAAGCCGCTATCAGGGCCAGTCGGAGCAGGGTCGAAGCCAACAGATTTTCGACCAGTACCAGCAAGGCAAAAGAGAAACCCAGCGATAAAGCCGAAGCCAGTACCCCAATATAGAGCCAGCGATTAATTTTCCCGCTTAATTGCCCGCTATCGCGTAGCCGCGCCGCCATCAGGAACAAAGCCAGAATTGCCGCCAACACCGCAAAATTGAGCATAATCGTCCCAACTTGCACGCTGATGTTATAAAAGGTGCGGAAACCAGTCTGGCGCGGCTCATCTTTAGGGATAAAAACCCCAATCCGCGAGAAGGTGCGCCAAATCAGTAATTCTGCTACCGCCGCAACGGTCAGGGCTACTAATGTCCACCAGACATTACGCGGCCCGCGTTCTTGTACCTGTACTCTGCTCAAAACTGCTTTTTTCTTGTTTATTTCTATAGCCATAGAATTAGTTGTTAGTTGTTAGTTTCTAGTTGTTAGAGAAATGGTTGTCGGTTGTCGGTTGTCGGTAGAAAAGTTGCGAGTTGCAAACTACAGTTTGATTCCGACTTTATACTTCCGACTTCCGACTTGTTACTTCCCTCCCGTTGGTTGCTGGCAATCGGCTGGTTTAACGGTTATTTCAGGGATGGCACAGCGCGGATTGTCCAAAATTTTGTCTGAATTGCTGGGAACTGGCCCGGTATACTTATCTTTGGTACGCGGGTCAAATTGCAACATCATTTCCGGCTTGGGGTCTTTTTGCAAGCCGCCATTCGGGATTGTTCGCAAGAAGTTAATTACGTCCCAAATATCGTTGACCGTCAGATAATCACCCCAGGCAGGCATAGCCGTTCCGGGTAGGCCAAAGAGCAAATACTGGTAATACTGGCCGTCGCTGGCCGCTAACTGCAATTGCAAATTCTGGAAGTTGGCCGGGTCAGGCTTCATCCCGCCTTTATTGCCGCCGTTAATTTGCGGGCCAGAGGCCGGGCCGCGTCCATCACCATTTACCCCGTGACAGCCGATACAGTTAGTTATGTAAATCTGTCTACCATGTAATAAGCTGCGTTCGGTGGGCGGCATCGCGCTTTTCAAATCGCGCCAGGTTTCGGGAACCATACTTTTAATTTGCTGCAAATGCACTTCGTAGCTGGTATTCCAGGATTTCAAAACTTCTTCCTGCGTAACCTTTACCTGATTGTAACGGGCAGTAGCCGCTTTTCCGCCAAGACTTTGGACGTAAGCTATCAAATCTTCCAAATCGTTGCCGCGAATATAGGAAAATTGAGGCATAATCGAATTTGGGCTGGTATAACGCGGGTTCTGGAAATGGGCATAGTGCCACGAATCGGGGTGAATACCGCCTTCCTGGGAGAGGTCAGGGCCGGTGCGTTCTGTTCCCAAAAGCATAGTTTTCTGGAAAACATAATCCCCCGCCTGAGCCACTCGCGAAGCCTTACCACCGCCCGCCGCGTTCCAGTCCTGCGGGCGTACATATTGGGTATGGCAATACACGCAGCCGTTACCCATATAAACCTGCCGTCCGCGTTCTTCCGCTTCGGTTAAAGGCCGGGCGATGTCAGACGGGGCGGGCTGAAAGGTCAGCGCGGAAAGGCCGAGCGTCATAAAAATGGCGGTAACGACAATCATAATCGCCCCGGCTACTACCGTCCCGAAGGTCATTTTCATGCCCGAATTCCTCCTGGGTCTAGTTAAATGATGAGCAAAGCTGTTTGATGCATTCGGATAAACCTGGGGAACAAAACGCTTTCCCCAGCGGATTAATGTAGTGTTGATATTATATTTAAGTTTGGTGAAAGTGTCAGTAGAATCAGGTTAAGTAAGGGTTAAGTAAAGTGAAGAAAGGTGAAGAAAGGTTAAGGGAGACAAATCTAACTCTTTTTTGAACTAAAGCCGACCAATCCGTTTAGCTGAAAATTGCTATCTTTATCCAGCGAAAATAACCAATTTTGGGAAAGATTGGTTATTTTTGCTTCTATATTAAAGGAATAAGCGGGCAATCCGGCCTGTTTTTGAACGCTAAGTTTGTAGTCCTTGTTATCCAGCAAACGGGAGGGCAAGATATAATCGAAAGTAAAGGTTAAGGTTTGACCGGGTGGGATAACTAATTGGCTGGCAAAAATTGTTTTGCCGTTCTCACTCAGGGTTAGCGGGTAATTATTGAGAGTAAAGTTTTCGGCCTGACGTAAAATTGCCCCTTGTGGCACATACACCCTCAAATAATTCCAGTAACAGCCGTTCATCATGCTGGCGTAGCTACTATCATACTTAGCCACTTTTGTACATTCGCCTGCTGGAGTCCCTTCGCGCACTCCGGCCCGGTTGGTATAAGTCAGGGTCAGGCTGGCGAAAAGATTTGCGCCACTTCCCGCCCCCGCCACACTGTAACTCACGCTTCTTTCAATATTAGGATTTACCTTGTTAAAGCCCACGTTAGTTTCAACCAGCATCAAGTAATCACTGCTGTCCTGGCCGCTAATCTGCGCCCCGTCCAACCCCAACCGGGTCAATTGGCTTTCCAGTTCGGGACGGTTAAAATAAAACTGTAAATGCTTTTCGGCCACCGCCTGACTTAATTGGGTCGCCAATTCCAGATAATCGCGGGCCGAAGCAGCGTTCAACTTACCGAACAAAGATTGCATTACTACGCCGATAAATTCCTTACGCTTGAGCCACCAATCCCCGTTTTGGGTTGTGCCGGGTGGCAAGTAATAAGCCCGTAAACGTTCCTCGAAATTTCCGGCGGTTAATCGCTCCTGATAAGTTGGTAATTCGAGCGGGCCTAAAGCCTGAAAAATATAGCTTACCGCCTTGCTATCTAAAGCAATCACGCCGTCCACCTCGCGCCCCTGATGCTGGCGATACAGGTCGGCAATTTTACGGGCCGAAGTTGGAAAATCCGGCCACCAATTCGCGTCCCGCAAAAGAAATTTGCCAGCTTGCATATATTGGGCAAGGGCATCGGGCGGGATTTCGGCGGGAACGTTAGGGTTATCTATGGTGTAACTATCCTGAAACCCTGCCAGCGAAATTTTGCCCTTAGTAATCGTAATCAGGCCAATTGCACTGACAAACCCCCCACCTGGACGCAATTCGTCGCTATTCTGGATAAGAGCCAGATAAGTTAGTGGCTTGTCCTTGCCAAGCGCGGCGGGCAGAATCGGCGGTAGCTGGCGGGCCAAAACTAAACCTTGCTGCAAGGTCGGCAGTTGCTCATCAAAAAGCTTTAAGCCATCACGGGTTTGAGAAAGATTTAGGCGGCGCGAATCTATTTTTGCGCGAGTTTCGGCTAATTCTTCCAAAAGTTCGCTGGCCGCCTGAAAGCTGGCTTTAGCTTCGGGCAAGCTCAGGGCTTGAGCCGCCAGCAAAAGTTTGGCCGAAGAACTGGCTTCGTTATTGCCATTTTCAAAATAGGGCAAGGCCGGACGCACCCCTTCAAGGGCTACCCGGCTTAAATGCGAAGCTTTTTCAGCCATTGCTAAAAAATCGGGCAATTTTGCCAAATCGTAGCCAGGGCCGGGTAAATTTTCGGCCAGAGGTAATGCGCCGCCCCAAAAGCTAATATTCTGCCGCGCTTGTTTGAAATCATTTTCCGCCGCGTTTAATTCTTCGCCCAGCCACTTTACAAAACTGCTATTAAAGCTGGAATTATTTGCTCCCTTTAATTGGCGCAAGGCACTTTGAAAATGGGCCAGCCCGCTTTCGGCTTTGGATTTGGTATTTTGGAAAGTAAAAAAAGCGGAGGCACTCAAGGCAAGCAGGGCCAGCGTCAAAATAAAGATAATTAGCCAGAAACGACGTTTGCGTTTGGGTTTTGGGGGGAGAAAAGCCAGATATTCAGGTGATACCGGGTCTGGTTCTGCTTCGTTTATACTTTGACTTGGTACTTTTTGGTCTAACATAATTTTAACGATTATTGCACTTGACTTTGTACGATTTTAGTCCTAATCTATATCAAGAATAATATAACACAATTTGATACTAAATGCTACAAAGCGGGATGAAGCTTTTGTAACAGTTGCTTTGTAGGAGGGATTTCCAATACCGATAAAAACAGGTCTGGGCAAAATCGGGATTATAAATCCCTCCTACAAAAATAAGTACATTTTTATGAAGTAACGTCGAAATTCTAGTTATACTTGCTATAGTTTAAATCTGAACAGGTCGCGCAATGGTTTTGGAAAAAGTTGCTCCCACTAGAGCCGAAGTAGTCCCAGAAGTTAAGGTTAAACTTAAATTTGAAATAAATTGGTTAGCTTTTGGGCTGCCCTTTGCGTTGGCAGGGCTAATCTACTGGCTGACTGCTGCTGCCGGGTTATCCTGGCAACACGGCGGAGACGATGGCGGCGATTTGGCAACCGCTACCGCCTTGCTTGGCATTCCGCACCCTACCGGCTACCCGCTTTACGTTCTTACGGGACGGCTTTTTTTGTGGCTTTCGCCCGACCCGGCCCGCGCCCTTAATTTGGCTTCGGCTTTCTGGGGTGCATTCGCCGCCGGATTAATCGGTTTTTCTACCTGTAAACTCGCCCAAATAATTTTGAACAACAAAAGATTAGCCTTAGCGGGCGGCTGCTTTGCTGGATTGAGCCTGGCTTTTGCCCCGTTAGTTTGGTCACAGGCCACGATTACCGAAGTTTACGCCCTGAGTTTAGCCTTGCTTGGCTTGACCCTGCTAACCCTCCTGAATTGGTGGGAAAAGCCCAATAAGGCTAACGCTATTTTTCTTTCATTAGCGGCGGCCTTTTTCCTGTCGCACCATCGCACCGCCCTTTTTACCTTGCTTGGGGTGGCCCTGTTTATCTGGCTTGCCCCTGACCGAAAATTCAAGTTCAACCCGCTTTGTACTGGTTTATTTGGACTGGCCTTTCTAGCTCCCTACTTTTATTTAATTTGGCGGGGTGGGGCAGTTCCGGCCTCGAACTGGAACAATATCAGCTTGAGCCAACCCGAAAGTTTGTGGCGACATTTTAGCGGAAGCGAATACAACTACTTGTTGTTTGCTGCTCCGCTTTCCCAAAGTTTGAATCGGATTGGGGCAAGCGCGAGTTTATTAGTGCAGCAATTTGGGCTGGTTGGCCTGATATTGGGTTGGTTGGGGCTGGCGGTACTGTGGCAAGTCAAAGTGGCCCGCCCTTTCTTTGGGCTGGCCCTAACCACAATTGTGCTTCAGGTTAGTTTTGCCGCGATTTATGCTGCCGACAATAGCCAGGTTTATTTACTTCCTATTTTTGCTTTCTGGGCGATTTTGATGGGGCTGGGATTAGTCTGGCTTGGGCAAAAACTGCCGTTTTCCGGCAAGCTGGTTTTTCCCCTGATGCTGGCGATAGCTCTCCTATTACCCGGCTTTAGCCTTTTTGCTAATTATGCCAAACTGGATTTGAGCCACAACAAGGATGCCGAGGTTTGGGCAAAAGCGACTTTGAGCAATGCCCCGCCCCGTGCCATTCTGGTTAGCCGAGCCGATAACACTACTTTTGCCCTCTGGTATGGGCAGCACGTTCAAAATTTGCGACCAGATATAGCAATAGTGGAGATGCGGCTTTTGGGGCGGGATTGGTATCGCCAGAATTTAATTAGAATTTACCCGGATTTGAAACTGCCCGAAAATAATCTTGATGAATTAAGCCTTCTAAATCCGGCCCGCCCTCTTATTTTTATTGATTCTTTAGTTTCCACTAATTCACAATCCGTTAGCCCTAATTCGCAAAATCTCCCGGAGTAACATTCATGTCAAAACCGCTCAAAATTGCCGCTATCGTTCCCGCCTACAATGCTGCAACGCTTATACCAAAATGTTTGGCGGGTTTGCTGGCTCAAAAACTTTATCCCGGCTTTGAACTGGAAATAATTGTAGTGGACGATGGCTCAACTGACGAAACCGCCCAAACTGTCCGAAATTACGCCAAAACCGGGGTAAAGCTGGTGCAAATCGCGCACGGGGGAGCGGCAGCCGCCCGCAATGCCGGAGTGAAAGCCGCCGCGCCTGATTGCCGCTTAATTCTTTTTACCGATGCCGATTGCGTACCCGCGCCGGATTGGGCTACAACCCTCGCGCTGGCTTTGCTAAGGGCCGAACCTTGCGTGGCCGGGATAAAAGGGGCATACGCTACCTGCCAAAATTCGGGGATAGCCCGCTTTGTACAGGCCGAATACGAGGAACGCTATCGCCGTTTTTCGTCTGGCAAAGGACAACCCGGCTTTGCCGATACTTATTCCGCCGCCTACCACCGCCACTTATTGCAAAAATACCCGTTCGACGAAAGCTTGCCGGGAGCGGTAGTCGAGGATGCCGAATTAGGCTGGCGATTGCGGCAGGCCGGATTTTGCTTTGAATTCGTCCCACAGGCCATCGTTTACCACCAGCACCCCGCCCATTTTGCCCGCTATTTCCAGCGTAAATTTCGGATTGGACGCTGGCGAGTGACGCTTTACCGCCGCTATCCCGGCCAACTTTCGCACGATGGTCATACTTCGCATTTAGCCAAAATCCAGATGCTTTTGCTGGGGACAGGCTTTGGCGGGCTAGGGCTGACGGCTTTAAGTTCAATATTTGGACAAAAAAAAGCGGCAAAACTAGGCGGCTTACTAACGCTAGGGGTTTTGGGGGGGTTGCAACTAAGTTTTTGGCCTTCATTACGAGCGATTACCGAACACTATCCAAAACTTGGCCTGACAGGTTGGTCAATGCTCAATTTGCGGACGTTGGCCTTAAGTAGTGGGGCAATTTCGGGGTTGCTACAGATTAGCTTAAAGTGGGCGGGCGGAGTTGAAAAAGAGAACAGGCTGGTTTAACCAATTTTGGTCAACTTTAGCACGATTTTAACAGTAAAAATTAAATTTAAGGATTAGTAAAATGTTGCAACGTCAAAAGCTCTTAATTAGTATTATCATTTTAGCAATTATAGTTAGTGTTAGTCTCTGGGTATTATTTCAGCCAAGAAATAGTCCTATTTCAACACAGCTAAATATAGTCGCTACTTCTTCACCAGCAGCAAGCCAATCTGAAATTACGTCTGTGCCTTCCGCTTTGCCAACAACGTTTAAGGCAGTAGAAAATAGCCCTATAGCGAAGGTTGCTACAATCGCTACAATCGCTACAATCCGTACAACCGCGACTACAGTCACTACAGCCGCTACAACGGCTGTCACAAAACCAGAAGGTACTGCAACCACCCAAATTGCAATTCCTTCGCCTACAGCCAATTCTACAGCCTTGCCCGCCCCGGAAACTGGCATTATCCCCTACAAAATCAGAATTCCGGCCATTAGTATTGATACGCAGGTTGAAAAAGTTGGGGTAAACCGTAGCGGTAATATGGACGTGCCTAAAAATATCTGGAACACTGCCTGGTTTGGCGAAGGTGGCTTCCGGCCTGGTACGTTTGGCAACGCTGTAATTGCCGGACATCTGGACGCACCGAATACAAAGGCCGTTTTTTGGGATTTGGGCAAGCTCAAAGCCGGAGACAAAATTTATTTAAGCGATAACAATGGGAAGGAACTAATTTTTGAAGTAACCCGACGCGAAGTTTATCCCTTTAGTAATGCGCCTTTGCAAGAAATTTTCGGGCCAGCCACTGAATCGCGTTTAAATCTGATTACCTGCAATGGCTCGTTTGACCGC
>JBBQGP010000234.1:0-8055 GCA_038323095.1 Chloroflexia bacterium
AATTCACATTCTTAACGTTTCGTTTTTGGTGCAAAACTTGCGAAAAGAGCGCGGCGGCACGGCCACCAATATTGCCTATAGTCTGGCCCTTTTGCAAGAAAAAGCGGCTATTATGGGTACGGTAGGCCACGATTTTGAGGCGTACCGGGCCTGGTTGGAAGAACGCGACATTGATACCCGCGCTATTAAAGTAATCCCCGAAGAATTCACCGCCTCTTGCTTTATCATGACCGATTTGAGCGGCAACCAGATTACCAGTTTTCACCCCGGCGCAATGAGCTACGCCCACCAGCTAAAACTAAATGAGTTCGATATGTCTGGGGTACAACTGGCGGTGGTTGCCCCTAACGACCCCCAGGCGATGGTCGAGCATATCCGGGAGTTTCACCGGGCCGGAATACCAATTTTGTTTGACCCCGGCCAACAATCCCTCAACATGAACGCCGAGCAATTGGTTGAAGGCTTTCAGGGCGCAAAAGTAATTATCGGCAACGATTACGAGCTTGGCCTGATTTTCAATAAAACGGGCTACACCCCTGAAAAACTGCTGGAAGTGGCCGAAATGGTGGTTATTACCAAAGGTGAGCAAGGTTCGACCATTATTACCCGTGAACGCACGCTAGATATTCCCGCTGCGCCCGTCCGCGAAGTAGTTGACCCCACTGGCGCAGGCGATGCTTACCGTTCGGGCATTATCAAAGGGATTGTGAACGGTTATAGCCTGGAAACGATGGGCCGGATTGCGGCTCTGGCGGCGACCTATTGCGTGGAAAGTCATGGCACTCAAGGCCAAACTTACACCCAAACTGAGTTTTGCGTCCGTTATGAAGAAACTTTTGGCGAGAGTATTGATGCGCTATTGGCTGCCTCAGAAGCAGTAGCATAAATTAAAGTAACAAGTATCAAGTATCAAGTATCAAGGAAATGCGATTTAGCTATAAATATGGCCTTTAACCTTAACAAACTATTCTAATCGCTCGATATTTTTGTAGGATATTGCTCCGTCAATAGATTTTTGACCAACATCTATTGGCGGAGCAACATTCTACTAAACAGGCTCTAAGCAGCCAATGAGGTTTGTAATGCAGTTACTACCAATTCCTGAAATTCATTGTTACTTGTTACTTGTTACTTGTTACTTGTTCAAAAAGGAGTTTTCTGGAGAAAATGACCCAAATTAACCAAAATTACGATGTAAAAGACCTTGCGCTGGCCGAAAAAGGCCGTGACCGTATTAACTGGGCCGCGATTGAAATGCCGGTACTGGGACAGGTGCGGGAACGTTTTGAGCGGGAAAAGCCGTTGCAGGGCTTGCGGCTCGGTTGCTGCTTGCACATTACTACCGAAACCGCCAACTTGCTACTGACCCTCAAGGCGGGCGGGGCAGATGTCACAGCTTGTGCCTCTAATCCTCTCAGCACTCAGGACGATGTGGCGGCGGCTCTGGTCGAGTTCGGTATTCCTACCTACGCCATCAAGGGCGAAGACAATACCACTTATTACAAGCACCTTGACGCAGTGCTGGACAGTCGCCCCAATCAAACGATGGACGATGGCTGTGATTTAGTTTCGCGCTTACATCAGGAACGGCCTCACCAGATTGCCGACGTGCAGGGCGGAACGGAAGAAACTACTACGGGCGTTATCCGGCTCAAGGCGATGGAAAAAGACGGCGCGTTAAAGTTCCCTATCGTAGCTGTAAATGAAGCCGACACCAAGCATATGTTTGATAACCGCTATGGTACGGGCCAATCCACCCTTGACGGCCTACTGCGGGCTACCAATGTTTTGCTGGCTGGCAAAACTTTCGTGGTTTGTGGTTATGGTTGGTGCGGTAAAGGTCTGGCAAGCCGGGCTAGAGGAATGGGCGCACACGTGGTCGTAACCGAAATTGACCCAATTCGCGCTCTGGAAGCGGTAATGGACGGTTTCCAGGTAATGACCCTCGAAGAAGTCGCTCCCCGCGCCGACATTGTGATTACCGTAACAGGTAACTTGAACGTGGTAGACCGGCAGGCCCGCAAGCTGAAAGACGGCTGCATTATCGGCAATAGTGGTCACTTTAACGACGAAATCAATATTGGCTACCTGGATGAACTGGCCGAATCGCGCCGGAAAGTCCGCGAATTTGTGGAAGAATTCAAGCTGTTTGATGGTCGCAAGCTGTATTTGCTGGCTGATGGTCGCTTGCTCAATCTGGCGGCGGCGGAAGGCCACCCGGCGGCGGTAATGGATATGAGCTTTGCAAATCAGGCTCTTAGTGCGGAGTGGGTTGCCAAGCAGCATACCGTTTTAGAACCAAAGGTATATATCGTCCCGCGTGATATTGATGAGGAAATTGCCCGTCTTAAGCTCAAGGCGATGGGTGTAAACATTGACGTTCTCAGCGACGCTCAAAAAACCTATCTGGCAAGCTGGCAGAGTGGCACGTAAGTTAGTTGTTAGTTGTTAAAATAGTTGTCGGTTGTCGCTAAGAATAACCAGAAACTAGAAACCTTTTTTGGAGAAATAAAATGTCAAATTCAAGTACGTTTATGAGTTCGCCCAAGCTCTTTTTGACCAGTGAGAGCGTTACCGAGGGGCATCCTGACAAAATTTGTGACCAGGTGAGTGATGCAGTGCTGGACGCGATTTTCGAGCAAGACCCGAACGCCCGCGTCGCCTGTGAAACTTCTACCACTACCGGGCTGGTGCTGGTCGCCGGAGAAATTACGACGACGGCTTATGTAAATATTGACCAGATTACCCGCGATACCATTCGCCAGATTGGTTATACCAGCGCGGATTATGGTTTTGATTACCAGACTTGCGGGATTATTGTTTCGATTAAGGAACAAAGCCCCGACATTGCCCAGGGCGTGAATAAGGCTTTGGAAGCGCGGCGCGGCGAAATGAGCGAAGAAGAAATCGAGGCTACTGGCGCGGGCGACCAGGGTATGATGATTGGTTTTGCCTGCAACGAAACCCCCGAACTGATGCCGCTTTCGATTGCGCTGGCCCACCGCATCACCCGCCGTTTGGCCGAAGCCCGCAAGAGTGGGCAACTTCCCTATCTGCGGCCCGATGGTAAATCTCAGGTTACGGTAGAATACAGCTTTGGGAAGCCGAAGCGGGTAGACACAGTGGTGGTTTCCACCCAGCACGACCCATCCATTTCGCATGACCAAATCGAAAAGGATGTTATTCAGCAAATCATTAGGTCGGTTGTCCCTGCCGAATTGCTGGACGGTGATACCAAGTTTTACGTGAACCCGACGGGCCGCTTTGTAGTGGGCGGGCCAATGGGTGATGCCGGGTTGACTGGTCGCAAGATTATCGTAGACACCTACGGCGGGATTGCCCGTCACGGTGGTGGCGCGTTCTCTGGCAAAGACCCGACAAAAGTTGACCGCTCCGCTGCATATGCCGTGCGCTACGTTGCCAAGAACATTGTAGCGGCTGGTCTGGCTGACCGGGTTGAGCTACAGGTTTCCTATGCTATCGGCGTGGCTCGTCCAATTTCGCTGATGGTCGAAACCTACGGAACTGGGAAGATTAGCGACGATAAAATTCTGGATTTGGTGAACAAGCATTTTGACTTGCGTCCGGCTGGTATCATCAAGGCTCTGGATTTGCGCCGCCCTATCTATCGCCAGACCGCCGCTTATGGTCACTTTGGTCGTACCGACCTCGATTTGCCCTGGGAGCGTACCGACAAGGCCGATACTTTGCGCCGCGAAGCCGGTCTGGAAGCACCTGTAGCGGTGAGTTAAGTAGTTGCGAGTTGTTAGTTGGAAGAAGGTTGTCGGGGACTGTTCCCGACTTTATACTTCCGACTTTCGACCTTTCCTTGATACTTGATACTTGTTACTTTGTGTGATGTGGCTCTGCCCATTGATTTTACCCTAATCTCTATTGTTAGAGCAATATCCTACTGTGGACGTTCGGGTAAAATCTATTGGCGGAGCAATATCCTACAGGAATGCCGCTATCCCTTGTGGGACATTGCTCCGCCAATGGATTTCTACACTAATCACCCCGCCCGCCAACGGCTTGAGCCACGTTTTCATAACATTAGCCCGGACATTCCATGTCTGAGAGATTACCCCTGCTTACAAGTTCAAAAACAATCGAGTAAATTATGGATTTAGAGCAAGAAATCACCAAAGGGCGGGTTACTTATCTTGATAATTTCAGCTTTGACCCCGCCACAAAAACCTTGACCCTGTATATTTTGGATAATAGTTTTATGGATAGCAGTGAGACGACAATCATTAGAACCGCGACTTTTTCCGACGTTCAGAATTATCAGGAAGAATGGGATGACGAAGAATCCAAAGAAGAATACAATATAGGAATGTACATACCCTCGTTCTCTGGAACTGTCGAAACTCAGCAAGGCGCGGGAACTGATTACGAAGTAGTGCTGGATGATGTATTCCTCAGTTTTTACACCGAAACTACCCCAGAGGTAAAAGAAGTGACGGCCAAAGGGTCAAGGTCAATCACGGCAAGCTACCGGCTCAAAGTATCCCCTCCAAAATCGTTGTAGGAGGGATTTCCAATCCTAATTTTACCTAGACCCGTCTTTATCGGGATTGGAAATCCCTCCTACAATTGGAAGAGTTAGCAAAATTAACCGAACAAAAGTTTTCCACATTTTGCTCTTTTTGCCCAAAGCTATGTTAAAATAGAATTATGGAAACCAGCGAAATTGCCAGTTTGATAGTCACGCAGGACGCGCCACCTGTTCGGGAAACCCGATTATTCAAGGAAAGCCGCGCCCTTTTAAGACAGGGAAACGACCAACAAATCTTGTCACTGAAAAGTTGCGAGTTGCGAGTTGCGAGTTCCTCTGTGTCCTCTGTGGTGAGAAGTTCCGACTTCATACTTTCTATTTCCGACTTGCCCTATGACGGTTGCCGGGTATGCTGAAAAAAGGTATAATTTAGCCAGCTTAGTTTTTTAGAGCAATACTTTTAATCTGGAACTGGATTTAATGTCGGCGGAAATACTCCAAAAAATTGCAGATGAAGTGGCCGGTTGCACCAAATGCCCGCTTGCCAAAGGACGTTGTAAAGCTGTGCCGGGCGAAGGTAGTCCCGAAGCCAAAGTTATGTTTATCGGCGAAGGGCCGGGTTATCATGAAGACCAGCAGGGCCGCCCCTTTGTTGGGCCTAGCGGCGAGTTGCTCGGCCACCTTTTGAATAAAGTTAAATTGCAGCGTGAGGATGTTTTTATTACTAACGTGGTAAAGTGCCGCCCGCCCAATAACCGCGATCCCGAAATTGCCGAACTGGAAGCCTGCAAAAATTACCTTGACCGCCAGATTGCCGCCATAAACCCCCACCTGATTATTACATTAGGCCGCTTTTCGATGGCCCGTTACTGGCCCGGCAAACGTATTAGCGAAGTTCACGGCCAGCCCAAAGTCGAAGGCGGGCGGATGTTTATGGCGATGTTTCACCCCGCCGCCGCTTTGCGTGACCGCTACGGCCCGCTAATGCAAAAGTTCAAGGAAGACGGTTTGCGTATTCCCGGTTTGCTGGAACAGGCCGAAGAATTGGCCCGCGCCCAACTATGGGGCTTGCCCTTGCCCAACCTTGAGCCGCAAAATACCACACCGCCTGTAGTTGCGGTGGCCGAGCCGGAAGTAATAGAAACTGCGCCCGTCTCGGAAGCTGCCGCCCCGCTGGTTATTGCCGAAAAGAAAAACGGCTACCGGGCTAAACTGCCTAAAGTTGAAAAAATTGGGCCGGAAGTTTTGGCCGAAGTTCCGCCACTTGAAGTTATGGCAGAAGCTACCGAGCTAATTCCTGCTCCTGCTTTGGCAGAAGTTACCGCGCCCAAACGCGCCCGCAAACCAAAACAAACTGAGCCTGTCATTGAAACTGTGTTTGGCGAAGCCGTGCCACCTTTGATGGAAACTTCAGGAACTTCATCAGAAATTTCAAAGGAAAAGGAAAAACCGTCGGTAGTAAAACGCAAGAAAAAAGAAAGCGATTCGGCAGCCGAACAATTGTCGATGTTCTAAATTTAGTTAGTCTGGAAATATCGTGAAAACTTATCGCGTAACCAACCTGGGCCGCTTTCGGGCCGCCATCCTGCTGACGACACTGGCTGTGCTGGGGCTTTATGCCGGGCGCAAAGCCTGGGGTTTGTGGCGCGGCCTTACCACCAAACCTTACGATGCTTTTCTGTTTAATCTGGATTTGAACACCACTGTTCCCGCCGCCTTGCTGACCCTGATTGCGCTGGCCTGTTTCGCGGTAGGCTGGTATTTGCTGGTCGAACTGCTAACCGTTGTAACCTTGAGTGATGGCGGCCTGCAAGTTCGCGCTCCTGGCTACCGCTTGTTTTATCGCTGGCCCGAAATTACCGCGTTGGATGTGGTCAACGGCCCGGTAGAAGATGCCACCGTTTGTTTACGAGTAGAAACCGACGTGACTACCGCGCCCGCTTCTGCTCCGGCTGAACCCGAAATTCATGACGAGATTGCCCCTTTTTTGAGTGAGGCCGACTTGCGCGAGGATAAAGCGGCCCGAAGTCGCGCCCGCGCCGTCCGTCGTCGCCAACTCGCCTTGTTACAGAGCCGCGCTATCCTGCCCGATGGTCGACCCTTGCCCGCCTGGATGCGCCTGCTCTACCCGCAAACCCGCCACCCTGACCGCCTTTTATTCTACCCGGCTTTGGAGAATCGGACTCTCCTGCTGGCCGAAATTGAAGGCCATCTGGCGAAGGTTTAGCCTCTTTATTTGGAAATTTTAGGGCAATTTGTGGCTCTATTATGTGCGCTATCAAGTTTACATAAATGAATAAAGGAGGTTCTTTTTGACTGTAGAAGAACGGGTAAAGGTCATTCCGCTTGGCGGTTTGGGCGAAGTCGGCAAAAACATGACCGTTTTTGAATATGGCGAAGATATGATTATCGTTGACGTGGGCCTCGGTTTCCCCACCGAAGATATGCCGGGCGTTGACCTCGTTATCCCTGATATTACTTATTTGCAGGGTCAGCAACACCGTATCAAGGCTATTTTCCTGACACACGGCCACGAAGACCATATCGGGTCGCTTCCTTATCTTTTGCCGCAACTTGGGGTAGATTTGCCGCTTTACTGTACCCGCCTGACGGCTGGTTTGGTTCAAGTAAAGCTGAAAGAGCGCAAATTGGTTGAAGGGGCGCAACTTAAAATAATCGGTGTGGACGATGTAATTCATGCCGGAGCATTCAAAGTCGAGTTCTTCCGGGTATCCCATTCTATCCCCGATGGGGTTGGCCTGGCGATTACCACTCCGGCGGGGACAATTGTTCATACGGGAGATTTCAAATTCGACCAAACCCCGGTGGATGGCAAAGTAACCGAATTTGGCAAACTGGCCGAAATCGGGCGGCGCGGCGTATTGCTTCTGATGAGCGATTGCGTCCATGTCGAATCGCCCGGTATGACCCCTTCCGAAGCGGTAGTTACCCAGGCGTTTGACCAGATTTTTCGGGAAGCCGAAGGCCGGATTATCGTGGCAACTTTTGCCTCGCTAATTTCGCGGGTGCAGCAAGTTCTGGATACTTCCTACCGCTACGGGCGAAAAGTGGCGGTAGTAGGTCGCAGCATCGAAAATAACGTGGCAATGGCCCGCGATTTGGGTTATCTCGATGTGCCGGAAAATACCCTGATTAAAACGGGCGATATTGGCAAGTACAGCCCGCTTGAACTGGCCTTCGTGGTCACGGGGTCGCAGGGTGAGCCGATGGCGGTCTTGAACCGCATCGCCAATCAGGAGCATAAATCCGTCCAAATCCAGCGCGGAGATACTGTGATTATTTCGGCCACCCCGATTCCCGGTAACGAAACCGCCGTCGGACGCATCATTAATAATCTGGTGCGGCAGGGCGCGAACGTGATTTACAGCGCAATCCAGCGCGTCCACGTTTCCGGCCACGCCAGCCAGGAAGAATTAAAGCTTATGCTCAATTTCACCCGCCCCCGCTATGTTATGCCCATTCACGGCGAGCCGCGCCATTTGGCCCTTTATTCCAAATTGGCGCAAGATTTGGGCTATACTCCTGACCGCATTATG
>JBBQGP010000235.1:0-8053 GCA_038323095.1 Chloroflexia bacterium
GAAAGCAGTAATCAGGCGAAAGGGAAGAATTATGACACTTCGGGCTAACCAGATTGAACGCTATTACGATACCCACGAGTGGGAAGGAGAAGAATTGAGCCAGAGCCGTATTCATTCCGCCGTTATTCGCTATTTGGTGGCCGTACTGGAATGGTACTTCTATAACCAGCAAGTCGGCATCGTCAGCGAACTCAACTTCTACCAGACCGAGCAACCCAAAGAAACCCCCAAGTGTCCCGATTTAGCAGTAGTGGACGGGTTAGAAGAAGACAAGTTGCAATATGATGGCGACGATTTGCCCAGTTATTATGTAGGCGGAGATGGGCCGCCCCCTCGAATAGTAATGGAAGCGGCCAGCCGGGACACCTGGCGGGTAGATTTGGAAGTAAAGCCGGGAGTGTATGCCGCGATGAAAGTGCCGGAGTACATTGCTTTTGACCCAACCCGAAAGGGAGTGTGGAAGGGAGAATGGGCCGCCGAGAATCGTTTAGTGGGCTGGCGAAGAGACCCGATAACGGGAGAATACCGTCGAATAGAGAAGGACGGATTTGGTCGAATATGGAGTGAGCAGCTAAACAGTTGGGTAGCGATGGACAAGCGTCGTCCGCGTCTTTACACTTTCGAGGGAGTGTTAAGGATAACCGAAGTAGACGCGGCTTATGCCGAAGCGCGGGAAGCTCGACTGCAAATGGCGACGGAACGGGCCGAAGCGCGGGAAGCACGTCGCCAGGCTGAGGCCCAACGAGTGCGAGCCGAACAAGTTCAGCAACGTCTTGAGAACGAGCAGAAGCGGGCCGAAACTGCCGAACGCGAAAAAGCGGAAATGGCGGCAAAGCTGGCTCAACTCGAAGCGCAATTGCGAGGATTACAGGATAAGTAACAAGTAACAAGTATTAAGTTGGATACATTTTTGTAAGATATTGCTCTGCCAATAGATTTTGACCGCTACTAATTGGGCCAGTTTTTAGTAAAAGCTCGTTATTACTCAAAGGTAACAACGAGCTTTTTTGAGTGTGGTCGGGAATAAGGTTATAATAAGAAAGCTAGAAATTGTATTATTAAGGAATTAGGCAAGAGAGATTAGGGAGATTTAGCTTGATGGAAATGCGAAGAATGGGCCGTACCGGGTTGAAGGTGGCGGCTTTGTGTTTAGGTGGTAACGTTTTTGGCTGGACAACCGATGACTCGACTTCCTTTGCAGTGCTGGATGCTTATATGGACGCGGGCGGCAACTTTATTGATAGTGCCGATGTATACTCGCGCTGGATTCCCGGCCATATTGGGGGCGAGTCCGAAGTTGTATTGGGCAAATGGATGAAAGAGCGCGGCAACCGGGATAAAGTGGTGCTGGCGACCAAAGGTGGTTCTCCGATGGGGGATGGGCCGAATGACCGAGGTCTTTCGCGTCAGCATATTATAGCGGCGGTTGAAGCTTCCTTGCGCCGTTTACAAACAGATTATATTGATTTGTACCAATCGCATCAGGACGATATGGATACGCCTATTAAGGAAACTTTGCGGGCTTACGATGATTTGGTGCGGCAGGGCAAAATACGCTATATTGGCGCATCGAATTTTAGCGCGTGGCGTTTGACCAGAGCTTTGTGGGAAAGTGATAAAAGTAATTACATTCGCTACGATTGTGTGCAGCCAGTTTATCATTTGCTGAACCGACAGGAGTATGAGCGCGAACTTGAACCGCTTTGCCAGGAGCAAGGCATTGGGGTAATTACTTATTCTTCGCTGGCAAGCGGGTTTTTGACTGGTAAATATCGGCAGGGGCAAGCTTTGCCTTCCAGCCCTCGCGCCGTCAATATTCAAAAACGCTACATGAACGAAAAGGGTTTTGGAGTTTTGGCGGCGGTAGAAAAAATCGCCGAAGCCCATAACGCGACCCTTTCACAGGTAGCTTTGGCCTGGATTTTAGCGCGACCCGGCATTACTGCCCCGATTGCCAGTGCCACCAGCGTTGAGCAATTAAAAGAAATTATGGGTGGGGTTGAGCTAAAGCTGGATGCCGAAGCAATTTCCGCTCTCAACCAGGCCAGCGAATAATTTATTTAGCCAGCCTTCCTATGAGTATGAGGGCTGGTATTAAGGTTAGTCCCAAAATTAGCTGTTCCAATTTTTGCGCTCTAATGGTAAAATCGGGAAGTCGTAGCATAATTATAATATAGTTTAGTTAAGTCAGGTAGTAGCAAGATGCAAAAAGCAGTGGGGTGGGCCGGAGTAGCGGCGGAAAATCAGCTAGAATTAGAAGTAAGCAAGCAAGATAGCGACTGGCGTTGGGTATGGGGCTGGTCGCTTTTTGCATTAATCCTGGCTTCCTTGCCCTTTATTTTGGGCTATATTTTTACGCCAACGGGCGGTCATTTTATGGGGCTGGCTTTTAATGCCCTCGATTCTAATTCGTATTTGGCGAAGATGGAGCAGGGAGCGCGGGGTGATTGGCAATTCCGGCTGGTTTATACTTCCGAAGAGCATAGCGGCGAATACGTGTACCTGTTCTATATTTTGCTGGGCAAGGTGCAAGGTTTAATTGGTCTGCCCAATATTTTGGTTTACCACGTGGCCCGAATCTTATTTGGTTTGCTGTTGCTGCTGGTCGGCTACCGTTTTATTTGCCGCTTTTTTGTTGAGAAAAAGCAACGTCGAACCGCTTTTATGCTGCTGTGCTTTTCGGCGGGGCTGGGCTGGCTGGTAATTTTGTTTGGCCTGACCGAATCCACCGATTTATGGGTGGCCGAATCGCTGACCTTTTTTACCTTGCTGGCAAACCCGCATTACCCCTGTGCGACGGCCCTGCTCTTGCTGGCGATTGGTTGGACGCTGGACGGCTGGGAGGGTCAGAGTTGGCCCGCATACGGCAAGGCGGCGGCGAGTGCCTTTGTGCTAGGCTTCGTCCATCCCTTTATGATTGTGCCACTGGCGGGGGTGCTAGGCGGTTTTGTGCTACGCCAAACGCTTCAAAACCGTAAAATTGATTGGTCAATCTGGCTTGGGACAGTTTTTGTGGGAATAATCGCTGTACTTGGGCCGGGTTATACTTTTATTGTAATGAACGCCAATCCTTTTATGCGGGCCTGGCTCGGCCAAAATCAAACCCTGTCGCCCGCACCCTGGGCTTATTTAAGTGGATACGGCTTGCTGCTAATCGCGGCCCTGCCCGGTCTTTGGTGGGTTGAGCGTAAGGCCAAAACCGTTTTGAACCCGCCGCAGCTTTCGCGCTGGCAATTGCTAAGTACCTGGCTAATAATTAACGCCATTTTGCTATACCTGCCGGTAGGGTTGCAACGTCGTTTCGTGGAAGGGCTACATATCCCGATAGTTTGTCTGGCAACCGCCGGATTATACTTTGGCTGGAAACTCCGCCCGCGCTGGATAAATCGCTATGTGCTGGCAACCACTCTTTCGACTTTGCTGCTGCTGGCCTTGCAAATTAGCAATCTTTCCGCCCGACCCGACTCCACCAGCCTTCACCCGCTTTATTTGTATAACGAAGAACTTGAGGCTATGAACTGGCTACGTTCCAACACGAATTGGCGCGATACTGTGATAGCCTCGCCCCTGTTGGGCAACTATATTCCGACCCGCGCCGGAAACCGGGTTTACTATGGTCACGATTTGGAAACGGTCAACCGGGCCGACAAAGCTCCCTTGCTAGGCCGATTTTTGCGGGGAGAAATGAACGAAGCCGAACGCCGCGACTTTATCCAGAAAAACAATTTGCATTATCTCTACTTCGGCCCGGAAGAAGCCGCCCTTAGCAACAACCAGCACGACCCCGCTACCCAGGGCGCAACAATGGTATACTTTAACAATAAGGTAAAAATCTTCCGGCTGGTATAGCTCAAAAACAAAAAGTGGGCTAATAAAAGGCGGTTGATAAAGGGAGAGCAAGAATTGTTATACAAATATTTGGGCGGCGAAAAAAGATTAACTTATGATGGGCGGCAACTTGCCCCGCACTGGATTTACCGCCAGCATGATTTATTGGGAGATGCAATTGTGGCCTGGCAGGGTGAGTGCGATGTAAAATTAACCGAAATGGTAGATTTGGAAGATGTAAAGTCCAATTCCCCGATTTATAGTCGCCATATGGTGCATTTTATTGCTGAATTTTTTGATTTGGATTTGGAAAAAACAGTTTACCGCCAGCGTCTTTTGATTACTACTGCTAAAGAATTTTTGGAAGAACAAATCAACCAGCGAGTTGAGCGACAGGGCGACGACATTTATGTAATCCGGCCCGCCGATAAACAGCGTGGCAAGCTCAGTGTTTCAATTGCTACCCTTAGCGCGACTTCAACCCTAATTCATACCGGCTTTAATGTAATCAGCGAAGGTACGCCCGTCCCTACGGTTGGTTTGGCTGATTTGGGAATAGACCCGGCTGCTTTTGCTCGTACTATTCTGGAGCGTTATTCCGCCGAAGTTGCCGATATTTGGCTGGCCCGTTGCAAGGTCAGGGCGGTGTAAGCCTGTTCAGGGTTTACACCTGTGCCATCCTCTTGTAAAATAGCTTGCACCTAAAAACAATTCAAATTTACTTTAGCAAAACAAAAATAAAGGCAGAAAAAATGGCGCAGGCGCAAAAAGTAAAGGTAGCCATAATTGGCGGCGGAGTAGTCGGTTGTAGTGTCGCTTATCATTTGGCAAAACGCGGACTAAAAGATGTGCTGGTAATCGAGCGCGATTTGCTGGGTAACGGCTCAACCAGCAAGGCGGCGGGCGGTATCCGGCAACAGTTTTCCACCGCATCTAATATCAAGATTTCAAGATATTGTGTAGATTTTTTCACTCATTTTCAGGAGAGGCTCGGCCTTGCCCCCCACGAAGAAAACGTCGATTTTCATCAGTACGGCTATTTGTTTCTTTACTCGCGGGAGCAGGATTGGGCCGAAGCGCGGCAAAACGTGGCCTTGCAGCAAAGTTTGGGGCTGGAAGAAGTTCGGCTTTTAACCCCTCAGCAGTGCGCCGAACTTTGTCCCGGCTTGCAGGTAGCGGATTTGATAGGCGGGACTTATTGCCCTAGCGATGGACACGGCAACCCCCACGATGTTACCCAGGGCTTTGCCCGTGCCGCTAAACGGGAAGGGGCAAATTTCTGGCAGCAAACCGCAGTCCGCTCTATCAAGCGGGAAGGTCGGCGCGTAGTTGAACTGGAAACCGAGCAGGGAACTGTCCAGCCCGAAATCGTAATTGGTTGCGCCGGAGCGTGGAGTGGGGTCTTGGGCGAAATGCTGGGCATAGACATTCCTGTTCGACCCTTGCGCCGGATTTTGTTTTTTACCGAAGCTTTTGACGAAATGCCGCCCGTTGTGCCTATGACTATTGATATGACCAGTGGCTTTTACTTCCGGCGAGAGGGGCCAGGCTTTTTGATTGGCGAAAGTGACGAGCGCGAACCCTTTGGCTTTAATCTGGCAATGGATTGGAATTGGCTCGATACCGTGGTCGAACACGCCATTGAGCGCGTTCCGGCTTTCGAGCGGTTGCGTATCAAAAGCGGTTGGGCGGGATTATACGACACGTCGGCGGACGAAAACGCCATTATTGGGGCAGTCCCCGAACTGGACAATTTTTATCTGGCTACCGGGTTTAGCGGGCATGGCTTTATGCAAAGTCCGGCTACTGGCTTGCTTCTGAGTGATTTGATTTTGGATGGCCGAATGCACTCGCTGGATATTAATCCCGCCGATTTGAGTATCGAACGTTTCCGGCAGGGCCGCAGCAATAGAGAAAGGAATATTATTTAATGAACCGCTTGCCCCAGGAATTTGAGGAGCGTTACGGCGTTGCCAAAGGTATGCTGCTGCCTGTCACCGTTTCTCCCCGCCAGTTGGAAATGCTCCGCACCGCCGAAGAAGAATCAAACAAAGGCTGGAATGTTATGCTGCTGGTTTTTGCCGGAGCGAAAATTCTGGCTCATGCCGAAGGAGATAGCCAAACCGCCTTGCGCTTGCCCGAATTTCGGGTTTCTACCGAGCTGCTGGATTTGGAAGATTTTGAGACTAATCTCAAAGCCCAGGTTTTGAGTGATTATGGCCTTGAGATAGATTTGTCGCGCTATTTGATGCTGGCCCATTGTGCCTTTATGGGCAATGCCCCCATCGAAGGCGACGAAAGCGATACCAGTAGCCGCACCTTGCACGTTTTTACGGCTCGCGCCCTTAATTCTGACGATTTACTTAGTAGCGAGGAAATAAGTAGCGTGGCCCGCCTGGTCAAGCCTGCCGCCCTCGCCGATGCCCTCCAAAAAGAATGGGCCGATGCCCGCTCTCAACTCAATACCGGCGGCACTACCGCCAATATGCGCGACGAATACGATTCAAGCTGGGCTTTTGTTCGCGCCCGCCTCGCCGCCCTTGCTTTCCATAGTTTATTTAACTGGGATTTACCAGATGTGTAATATAATAGAAAGCGGGGAAATAGTGCAGAAAGAGGTTTTTAACTTTTTATGGATTTGGACAAAATTGAGCTAATCGAGGAAGCTAACCACGCCGCCCACCTTGCCGGAAAAAATCAGGGTGAAGCAGTGGAAGACGAGCGCGGCGCGGATTCTGAACTTACGACCCGTTTCTTGAAGCAAAGACAAGACCGGCTAGACCGACAGGTGCTAAAATTGGCCCGTAGCCTGATTCAACATGGCTACAAAGTGACCGACCCGCGCCTCGAAATTATCGAAGCGATTACCACTTTTGATAACGGCTTTAACCTGAACGAATTGCAAGAACGCCTAATCGAGCGCAGCCAGAACAAAGCGACCCAGCCTCCGGGCATCGCCAGCGTTTTTCGGACGGTCAAGCTTATGACCGAAGAATTAAGTTTGCTCCAAAGAGTGCATAGTGGCGACGGCTGTCATCGCTATGCTTTGCAACGCGGCCACCAGCATCAATTGGTTTGCCGTTGTTGCGAACGGACGATTGAATTTGAGGGTTGCGATTTTAGCGAATTGACCCGTTTCTTGGAGGAAAAAACCGGCTTTCAATTAGAAGGTCATTGGCTGGAATTTTTCGGCTTGTGCCAGCTTTGCCGTCAGGCCCAACCTGCTATGTTTGGTACTGGCGAAAACCTGAAGCTTTTGCCTCACGACCATCCACAAGCCCCCGAAGATAACCCGCGTCCCGAACCTGTGGATATAAGTCAAATTAGCCAAAGTCCCATTGGAGCTAAAGCTTGATTATTGAAGGAAAGAGGAAAGATGGCTTTTGATTATGGTTATGTGGTGGATAGCCACGAAGATATTGCCTGGAACGCGGTTGCGATAGGGCGCGATTTTACCAAAAGGGTTAGCGAATGGACGGAAAGCCCGGAAATGACCCGCAAGGCTGGTCAGCGTTTGATGAGCGTGCCGGATTTGCTGGAAGCGCGGGTACGGCTGGTTATCGGCACGATTTTCGTTTTGCCCGAAAAAGCGGCTCATTCCGACTGGAACGATGGCTTGATTCATTATCGGGACGCTGCCGAAGCTTACGCCCAGGGCCGCGAACAAATCGAGTTTTATCACGCGCTGGCCGCCCGCGACGAACGTGTAACCATACTCAAAAGCGGGCTGGAACTTGAGAGCTTTTTGCAAAAACTTGATTCTGAGCCGCAAAAGTTGGGTATAATTCTTTCGATGGAAGGGGCTGACCCGATTACCGCGCCGGAACAATTAGGCGAATGGGTCGCGCGGGGCTTGCGTTTGATTGGCCCGGCCTGGAAAGGGACACGCTATTGCGGCGGTACGGGCGAACCCGGCCCGCTTACCCCTGAAGGTTACAAGCTTTTGGCCGAAATGGAAAAATTAAATGTTATTTTGGATATTAGCCATATGGCCGAAGAAAGCTTTTACCAATCGCTAGAGGCTTATCAGGGAACAATTATTGCCAGCCATTCTAACTGCCGCCATTTTGTGAACACTGACCGCCAGCTAAGTGACGATATGCTCAAAAAGATGCTGGCTCGTGAGGCGGTGATTGGCGTAGTATTGTATAACCGCTTTTTGACCGGCAGTAACGAAGCTTCGCTGGATGATGCTATCCGCCATATGAGCCACATTTGCGAATTG
>JBBQGP010000236.1:0-8026 GCA_038323095.1 Chloroflexia bacterium
CATGGTGTCAGAGCGGCGGGCAGGCTTCATGTCCATCGCGGCCTGGCGATTGAAGATACCGGGTTCACCACGCTGCGATTCGACCATTGCCAGCACTTGCCTTGCCACGTCCAGTTGTGATAAGCCACCTTCCGGCCAGACCGCGCTGTTATTGGCGTTCCAGCGTTGGCTATTTTCGCGCTCGAAGTCACCATCCTTGCTGTGGCGCATCTCTAAATCGTCGTGGTCAAACAGTGAAATCATAGCGGTATTATGAACCAGATAGCCTTCAGCTACAAAAGTATGTCCGTCATCTACCTCTATATCATAAGTATGGGCAACGCCTGCCGGTTCGACTGAACGAACCTTAACTGGCACATAATGAGTAGCGTCTATCAAGCTGGTAAGAGTTGCACTATTCATATCAGCATCTCGACTACTCGGCCATAGTTTTCCCCAGTCTTTACGAGGCAAATCGCGTTTGACCATAAAACCTGGAACACTATAACCAGCTTGTTTGCCCTTACGAGGTATCCAAGTTTCACAAGAATACTCACCGATTATTTCAGCCGCTTGAATTAGTGCGAGTGCATCCTTGACGCTCACATACCACTGTGCTTTCCAACCTTCTTCAGTTTCTGGTCGCTGTAGCTTGATTTCGGCAATAATACCTAGCGTAGCCAATAGCTTGACTATCTCTTTGGCAAATTCCTCGTAAATGGTTGCTACTATTGTCACAGGACGATTGCTATAACATCCGTCTCCATCCATCAAGCCTGCTATAAAAGCCGCTCTCACTTCCAAAGGTGAACGCCAGATAGCTTCAGGAACGTGAAGTGTCTGGTTTGCCTGCTTATAGTTAGCCATCCAGTGAGCGATTTGACGATTTCCAGAACGAATATTGACCCAATTACCTTCCTGATAGACGAAGCGGGCCGGAATACCGTGTTCTTCCATCCAACTTGTTATGCGCTCTATCTGAGTAGTTTCATTAGTGTGGCAGGAAAAAGCGAAAGCAGTGTTGCCACCTTTACCTCGTTCGTCGTGTTCACCAAGTGCAACATATCCATCTGCTAAAAACTTGCCCATAATCCAGGCAGTATCAGTATTTAGCTCAGGTTGCTTAACTAAAGAACCGCTATGGTCACTGGCTCTTTTTTCAGGCAAGGGCAGTAAAGATTGAACTTGCCCGTCAATTGGGTTGGTAATAAATAGCAAGCGGTCGTCAGCCTTTAGTTCAGAAGCATGTTTCCATTGATAACCGCCCCATACATCAGACAGTACCGCTACTCGATGAGTAGGCGTACATTGGAACTTCATCCCGGTTTCAGTGATAATGTTGACCGTCTCCTGCTCACCCTGGTCTAGCCAGCCCGTAACGGGTTTATAACCTACCGCCGTCATCACTTCGTCATTAAGACCGACTTCTTCAATCGGTACTGCCCCTCGTTTGGTATGTACTCTTGTTCCTGCTGGCAAACAACGACGTACACCACCGCTAACCGCCGCATTGCCGACGATACACATAATGTCATGAGCATCAATCGGGCGCAAGAACGTTCCCTGACGGTTCAGGATGCGCGAACGGACAAATTCGAGCATAGCCCGGAGCGGTTCAGGCCCGGAAGCGCGGCCACCCTTGATTTTGAGCGGCGTTCCGGCTACTCGCAATTCCGACAAATCAAATTTAACGTCGCCACCCTCGAACCAGGTTTCGAGGCCAACCCGCAGAGCTTGCGCCCAGCCTTCCGCCGAATCCGACACCAGAAAGGTCGGGGCAACTTGCCCGGTCTGGCGACGAATACGCGGGAAGTTTTCGACGTATTCCCGTTCTACTGAAAAGCCCACTCCGCAGCCGCTCATCGAAATAATCAGGGCTTCCACAAAAGAATCAATGCTTTCGACGGGCTGGTACGAGCAGTTGTAAATCGTGATATTGGAACGGCGGGCGGCTGGCCCGGCCATCGCCAGCAAGCGCATCGAGGGCATTACCTTCATTTCCAGAATACCCCGGCGCAAACGGTCATAAGTTTCGGCTTCGAGGCGCGGGCCAGCCAGTTCGTACAAAAAGTTCACGCTCCGATTGACCGTTTCAATCCAGGTTTCGCGACGGCTCAGATTATAATCGAAGCGCGAATATTTATCGAAGAACTGGAATTGCTGGAGCGGAGTCGGGAAATACTGGGAAGCCTGGTCAAACGCCACCCGCACTTCATCCGGCACAGGCCGTTCCTCGCGTTCGCGGGCGTGTTCGGCCCGGTACAGAATATAGCGTTTGGCGGCCTCAAATTCGCCCGCCGCCTGCAACACCATTTCCACCATATCCTGCACGTTTTCAACCGTCATCGCTCCGCCCCGCGCTATCAGCAAATTCACTGAGCGGCGAGCCAGTTCCTCGACGGGAGTATTGGGCAAGCGGTTAAAGCTGCTAAAGCACCGGCTAATAGCGTTCTCGATTCTCTCAATATCGAAATCCACCATGCGCCCGTCGCGCTTCAAAATTGTTCCAGGCAACGAATACTGCTGCCCCTCCACCTGGGTACTTCTCAGTGTGTCGGTCACTAGATAATTCCCCTTTCTTCTGTTTTAAGCAGTAAATTCAATAACTATCTGCTGTATAGTATCCTTATATCTAAGGGACACTCTTTCTAAGCTATGGCTTCGGGTTAGGTTGCTTAGGATTAGGACTCGAAGGCTTTTTCACCGGTCTAGGTTGAATTTGATTAGGAAAGATTGACTTTCCTTCTTCTGGTGACACAACCTTAGTCTCTTCAGGTCGCACGATCTTCTTCATCTCTTTCTTATCTTTATCAGAATTTGTCAAAATCTTGTTCTCACTTTCTTTAACTAACACAGATTTAACCCAATTGATACAACGTATTCTTGTGCCAAGCTATAGGACTGATTCTTTTTGGAGTTCTTCTTTTACCCTCGTTCTCCAATTCCGTATACACTTGAATCAGTTTTATTTGATCAATATTGCCGATAATAAAATCAAAAAGGTACTCATCTTTCTCTCCAGGCTCAATTTCACGAAAACCTGGTTTACCTTTTAGAAGAGATTCCCGGATTAAAGGCCAATTTATCACTGTAGATTCACCTTCAAGATAGCCATCACTTTTTTTGATTGTTTCTTCCAAAAAATCATCTTGCAACGGATTGACCTGCTGAATCCTCGAATACCCTGATTTTATTGTTACTACTACATCTCCCACATTTTCTACAGTTACACTAACTCTAACTAAAGTTTTTTCACCTGTAACTTCCCAGTGGGTAACTTCTTGAATAAGATTAGCTCTGGGTAAAATTTTTCTTCTTTGAAAATACCAAAAGGCTCCAGCAAAAATTACTATACAAGTAAGCAAAGATTGGGTAGTTGAAAATGCATCTTTGACTGGGCTAATTGCTGTACTAGGAAAAATCAAAGACAAAGCAAAAGTTAAAGCTACAGTAATTAAAGCAAAAACACCTAGAAAAATTGAAACGCATTGTAAATGTTTGATTTTCATAACCTTATATTAACCCTTGTAAAAGGGTACAACTAATAAACCGTTGCCTACACGGGCAAAGAGGGTGAAACTTAACTAATATAGTAATCTGTAAAAGATGAGTTTAGAGCAGGTCGGGTCAGGGAGTTAGGCCGTCGGTGGTTGGGATGGTTTTTTGCTGCTGTTGTTGCTGTTGTTCGCGAAGTTGGAGTTCTTGAGTAACCAGCTTGTCCATTTCGTGCCGCATAGCTTCCAAATCGGCAAATTCACGGTAGACCGAGGCAAAACGGATATAGGCCACGCCATCAACTGCTTGAAGTTTGTTCATTACCAGTTCCCCGATGCGGCGGCTGACGATTTCAAGTTCGCCGCTGCGAAAAATATCAGTTTCCACTTCGTCAATAATTTGCTGGATTTGCTCGGCACGGGCTGGGCGTTTGGTAAAAGCAGTAAAGATACCCCGGCTTAGTTTCTCGCGGCTATATTCCTCGCGATTGCCGTCCTTCTTG
Source organism: Chloroflexia bacterium (assembly GCA_038323095.1). GTDB lineage: Bacteria > Chloroflexota > Chloroflexia > Chloroheliales > Chloroheliaceae > L227-5C. The sequence continues at coordinate 3,977 of JBBQGP010000236.1, forward strand.
ATAACCAGAATGCTGACCGGCTCAACTCGTTCGTAAGTGGTAAAACGATGGCCGCAGTTAAGACACTCGCGGCGACGACGAATACTTTCGCCTTCGCGCAAGTCCCGCGAGTCGATAACTTTAGAGTCGCGATGGCGACAAAAAGGACATCTCACCGGGCTGGTAATCTTTCTTTATTAGCTACTGCTGTACTACTTCCCAATCCCTCATACTGCGAACGGTACACCACCGAATGTAGTTGCTTTTAGGCGATACACCTAAATGTTGTACCAACGTCCTTAATATAGCACAATTTATAGGGGCTGTCAATAGGTTTGTGGGATATGTTATACCAACAATTCGCTGATAAATTTAATCATTTTATAAAAATTAGTATATAGCACAGTAACGTTTTGTACCAGCAATATTGTTAGATTATCAGTAATTATTTATGAACAAGTTTTTGTTTAGGGTTTCTGTATTTATCAAATGTAACCATCGAAGGTAGGAGGGATTTCTAATCCCGATTTTACTATTATCAGAGTTTACTATTAAATATAAGGGGATTTCTAATTCCGATTTTAGCCAAAATTCACAAATCAGGTGCAAGATAAGGGTTGGCTTGACGTTGCTTATTTAAGCTGTTAGTATACTTTGAGCTTTGAAACAAGGCTCACAGGGTTGCGCTGTGAGTAAATTTGAACTGTTTTTACACTGCTTTAACAAGGAATGTCTTATCTTTTACCTGTCGGCCCCTGGCATCCGGCCCTTGATGAGCCGGTAGTTTATCAGCTAGAGATAGCCGGAACGAAAATCGAAAAAGTCGAAATTGAGCTAGGCTTTAATCATCGCGGAATTGAAGCTTTTTTGCCGAGCCTGCTGCCACATCAAATAGTGGCCGCATCCGCCCAGATTTGCGGCAAATGCTCCTACGCCAACGCCCTTGCCACCGCTACCGCTCTGGAACGACTGAGCGGGCTTGTCCCCCCGCCCCGCGCCCGCTATTTTCGAGTAATCGCCGCCGAACTGGAACGCACCGCCAGCCATCTTAACAACGTGGCCCGATGCTTACGCTTGCTCGGCATAAATTTGCCCGCCGCCCGCCTGGAGGAAGAACGCGAAGGGGTGCGCCAACTGCTTGCCGCGACTGGCAACCGGGTTTACGATACTTTTAATTTGCTGGGTGGAGCGATGCGTGCGCCCCAGGTTAGCCCCGAATATCTTTTAGCGGTTGAGAAACTTCGCAAAAACGTTTATGAATCGGTCAATCAACTTTTGGATAATCGCCAGCTTGAACGCCGGACGGTAGGCGTAGGCGTGATTGGCTATGAAGAAGCGGGGGAATACGGCCTGGTCGGGCCAATTGCCCGCGCCTGTAACATTGGGAGAGATGTGCGCCAGTTTGAACCGTATGCGGCTTATGCTGAACTGGAAATGCGAATGATTACCCAGCGCGGCTGTGATTTGTTCTCGCGGCTGGCAGTTCGCGCCCTCGAAGCACTCGAAAGTATGAATTTGGTTAATCAAGCTTTGCGCCGTTTACCCGAAGGCAGTTTGCATGACGAAATGCTACCGACTTTGTTCCCGATTTGCGCTGAGTCCAGCGTTTCAATCGAATCGCCACGCGGCGAGTTGTTCTGCTATGTCGCTGCCGACGAAAAGGGCAAGCTAACCCGTATCAAGTTGCGTCCACCCACTACCCGCAATCTGCCCGCCTTGCCGCTCTCCCTAATCGGGCAAGAAGCCGACGATGCCGCCGCTATTCTGGTTTCGCTGGATTATTGCTTTGCCTGTGGGGAACGGTAGGTAAGAGTTGTTAGTTGTTAGAGAAATACAGTCGAAGAACGGTTGATTTTGTAGCTTGGGGTCATCTCCCGGACATGGAATGTCCGGGCTGATAATATGAGAACGGGGCTAAAGCCATTGGGTGATTGGGCCTGATTTTGCCAAACCAGTTCCGGCCCTTCAGGGCAGTCTTCATGTTATCAGCCCCGCCCTTTTAGGGCAGGGAGTTTACCACCCGTTAAGGGTTGTCGGTTATTGATGATTGATTCCGACTTTATTGGATGAGAAATTAAACAAGTAATAAATGAATAATACTTTTGTATATGACATATTTTTGGTGCTAGGGCCGCTTGTTCCCTTGATAGCGGGGGCGGGGCTGTTTATGTTTGGGTGGGCGTTTGGGCGGCGACGCTGGCTGTATCAAAGCTTTATTTTTGCGATGGCTTTGAGCGGGCTAGTTTGCCAGATTGGGCTGGCGTTTGGGTTTGGCGAGGGAACGCGCACCCCTTATTTGAACTTGTTTCGCTGGTCGCCTGTGCCGGATTTCGCGGTAGATGTAGCTTTTCGGGGGGATTTGCTGTCCTTTTTCTTTGGCTTGCCTTTGTCGGCCCTAAGCTTTTTGTTGGTGGCTTATTTGCTGGTGCGGCAGCCAGGGCCGGAACGCGGAGACGGCATCGAACGCGGGCGAATTTATGGCTTGCTGCTGATGGCCGAAGGGACGGCTCTAGCCGCGTTTTACTCCGCCGATTTAGTGTTGTTATGGGGCTGGCTGGAAGCGTTGGGCTTATGCTTTTACTTGCTGGCCGGGCCGGGTTTGCGCGGAGCAAGCAGCCTCAAAGCTTCTTATCAGGGCTATAGCGTTAGTCTTTTGGCCGGGTTTATTATACTTGCACCTTTGCTGGTAATTATTTCGCGCAATGGTGGCTCGGCCCGCTATGACCAGTTCTCACCCGCGACGGTGGATACTTTGCTTTTTACTTTTGTAGTAATTGGCACGGTGGCAAAAGCGGCTCAATTCCCTTTTCAGGTAATTTTTGGCGAGGTGAAGAATTTACCCGCCGCCGCTCATGCTTTAATCGGGGTCGGCACAGTTTTTCCACTCGCGATATATTTACCCGCCCGCCTGCAAATTATCGCGGCTGATCGGGTAGATTTGTTTAGCGCGTTGGGTTGGCTCTATTTGCCAGTTGGGGCATTGACCATAATTTGCGCGGGTGGGCTGGCTTTGCGCGAAAGTTCGGCAGTCCAGCGCACCGCTTATCTGGTGGCGGGTAGTTTTGGCTTTGTGGTGCTGGCTTTGGGATTGGGGAATCTGCCCGCCGCTTTGCTGCAATTGCTGGGCCTAAGCGTTGCCGGGCCTTTACTTTTTCTGTGTGCCGATTTGCTCCAAATCGAAAACGCCCCCGCTCCACCCGACCCGCAAAACGCCGCCAAATCTATCCCAATTGTGCGTCCAGCCTTGTTTCGGCCTGTACTGGCAATTTGTTATTTGACAGGTGCGTCGGGGGTCGTAGGTTTGCCGCTAACTCCGGCTTATACAGCCCGCTGGCAAACCCTGGGCGATTTGCTGGCGGCGAACCACCGATTATATTTCGGGCTGGCAGTTATCGGGCTAGGCTTGATGGCTCTGGCTCTGGTATTGGCCTTTGCCGCCTTCCTGCAACAGCCACACAATACCCAAGATAAAATTTATAGCCGACGCTGGTTGCCCTTGTTTGCTCCGGCAGGGTTGGCGGGGCTGGCTGCGATATTGGGGATTGCTCCAACCTTAACTTCGGATTGGCTGGCAAGTTTTACTGCTCGTGTGCCGTCCTTCGGCCCGCAACGCTTGCCTAATAGCGTGCTGAGTACGGGCGGCTGGTTTGGTCTGGTGCTGGCTTTAAGCTTGTTCGCGGGCGCGGCCTTAATCTGGCGGACGCAAAAAGTGCAGCCGGCCCCGGCTTTTAATGGTGGTATGTTATTTGGGGCGGAAGCCGAAGCCGAACGCAAGCTGCACCTGAGCCGTAACAAGGCCCTTGTAGTAATCGAGGAAAATGAGGCACACGGCTTTGAAGATGAATTTTTCAAGGTTGGGCTGCGTGATATGAAGCCACCACCTCCCAAAGTTGAGCCGCGCCTTTCGGTCTCGGATTACTTCGCTCCTTTGCTGGAACGTTTAACCGAACCTTACAAGCTTTTAAACACAGCTTACGGAGGCAGCATACTTGGTAAAATCTTAATCAAGGTGCTGGAATTTATCCGGCGTATCTTTGAATGGATAACCGAACGTTTTTACCCGGCTCTGGC
>JBBQGP010000237.1:0-8005 GCA_038323095.1 Chloroflexia bacterium
GCTTCGCTCAAAAGCCGTACCAATACGTGACGCGGGTTCAGGCTGGTATTCAGAATTTCGACGGCGTTAGAAAGAGCGTTCATACCGGCCTGAGCCTGCTTCATCCGCTCATAGCTTTGCGCGTTGCAGATTGCCATAGCCAAAGCTTCGGCCAATTTTTCGACAAAGGCAATATCTTCGCCCGAAAGCCGCCATTGTGGATTACGGCTGTACAAGCCCAATGTACCAATAATCTGGTCATTGGCCCGTAAAGGCACATTTAAAGCCAGATTAAAGTTTTGCTGTTTTACTTTTTGGCGCAAGAAACGGTGGTCTGAGATTAAATTAGTAGTAAAAATAGGGGTACGTTTTTGAATAGTCAGGCCGGGAAAGCCCTCGCCATATTCAAAAACGTTATCGTAGGAAAAAGCCGCTCTAAATTCAGCCGGACTATGCAAGGCTACCTGGCGCAACCTGCGCTGTTCTTCCGGGTCGTCCGGCTCACTTTCCAGCAGAAAAATTTCACTTACTTCTGCCCCGATTGCTTCGGCTATAACTTTTAGCCCATCCTCGGTAATCTGGCTCAAATTTAGGGTCAGGCTAACTTCGGTGATTAACCGCCCCAGCGCAGCTTGCTTTTTTCCAGCTTCTATAACTGACACTTCCGCCGCATCTTTATGCCGGAAAACTTGGGACATAGCCCTCCCCTTCTAAGCTTTATTTTTCATGCTAATGTACTAATTTTGGCTTAGTAAAAGCCGAAAATAACCAAAGTACGGTCATCGGATTGGGGTGCATCTTCACAAAAGCTATCCAGACTGGCTAAAACTTTCTCGCAAAGACCCTCCGGCCCAACCCCGCCCGCTTCCAGCAAAACTTCCGCCAAACGCTCGGTACTATAAATTCGCCCGCTCAAATTTTGACCTTCGGTAATGCCATCGCTGTATAAAACCAGCCTGTCGCCACGTTCAAAACTAACTTCACGTGTAGCGTATTCGGCTTCGGCAAAAAGGCCCACTGGCAAACCACCCAATTTCAGTTCGAGCAATCTGTTTTGGCCGCGTCGGTATTGACATAAAAAGGGGAAAGGTTGTCCGGCATTGGAAAAACGCACGATACGTCGTTCCAAATCAATCAAGCCACACCATAAGGTTAATTCGGTTTGGCTGCTTTCCAGGGTACTGCACATCACTCGATTAACCTGCGCCAGCAAAGCCGACGGGTCAAAATCCAGCCATTTTTGCCTGTCCGCCTCGCTACTTTGGGCCGGAATCTGGGCGAATTCCGCCGCCAGCAAAGTTTTGGTAATTGCCACCCCCAAAACTGCCGCGCCACCTTTGCCTACCGCATCGCCCACCAAAGCCACGAAGCGATGGTCGTCCAGCCGGAAATAATCATAATAATCCCCGCCAACTTCCAAAGCCGGGTTATAATAGGCCTTGAAACTTACGCCCTGATAGGGGGGAGCGGCTTGTGGCATTAGCCGGAGTTGAGCTTCACGAGTGCGTTCCAGTTCCTCGCTCATCCGCAAATTTTCGTCGTTCAGCAAAGCGTTCAGACGTTTGTTTTCTTCGGCGGCTTCGATAAGCTGGTAATTGGATTGCTTGAGGCGAATTAAAGCGCGGGCGCGGGCAATTAGTTCGGGTTGGGAAAAAGGTTTGCTCAAAAATTCATCCGCGCCCGCTTCCAGCCCGGTTAAAATCGCGGCGTGGTCTTGCAAGGCCGTTACCAAAACAATCGGAATATAGGGCAAATTGGGGTTAGCCCGAATCCGGCGGGTCACTTCAAAGCCATCTAAAAGGGGCATCATTACATCGAGCAAAATTAAATCGGGCTTGTAGCTCTCGACCATTTCCAGAGCTTGTACACCGTTACGGGCTACCGCCACCGCAAATCCTTTGGTACGCAAAATTGCTTCCAACAGCTCGACGTTTTCCTCTAAATCATCCACTACCAATACTTTGGCCTGAGCGGGCAAACTACCCGTTCCCTCACTTCTGGAAACCATCGTTTGGCTATAACGGCTTGCCTGTATCATATTAACCTCACGTCCCCGGCAAGTGTTTAGCCTGCCCGCACGTCACCTTTTATCTTTTATAATCTACCCTCGCAAAAACACTCTAACTCTATTTTACCAAAAAAACATTATCAATTTATTAATTATCTTTAATCTTTATATTACAATTCTAAACAACTCTAACGACTACGGTAAAGCTGCGGACGCGGTTCTTCGCCAATATCAAACCAGATAGAACGCAGGGACATCATGTTAAGCGAATAGAGTGAGGGCAAAACCAAATCCGCCCCGGTAATCCGCCACCGGGCCACTTTTGGGCCGGGAATACAAATCGACTTCATACCGGCGTTAATCGCCGCTTCGACTCCAGCCCGGTCTTTTGCCAGAGTCAAACAATTAGCCGGATGCAGAGCAAAAGTTTCGGCACAGGCAAACAAAGGCAAAGGGCTGGGTCGCACTTCCGAAATATTATCGCCCGTTACCAGCACATCCACCATTTCATCTAGCCGCAACTTTTCCAGCACCGCCCAAACATAATCTTTGTAATCCGAAGTAGCGATTGCAAATTTCAAATCGTTGTTTTTGAATAGCTCGATAGTTTCCACCGCGCCGGGCATTTCCTCGATTTGCTCTTGCTCGTCTACCAAATCCAGCAAAATCGCCTGTCGTTCTTCGGTAATGGTAAGTGGGTCTTCGGCCAATTCGTACCGCCGCCGCAAAAGCTCGGCAATATTAAAAGCCCGTTGTCCAGCGAATTCTTCCCATTCTTCGATACCAAGCTGCACCTGATGCCGTTCCAGATACTTATTCCAGGCTTGAACCTGTAAAGCCTCGTTATTTACTATCAAACCTTCCAGGTCAAAAATCACACCTTCAAACATTTTTTAGAAATCTTTTCTAGGATAATGGCAGGAGGATTACTCCTTAACAATTTTTGGTACTAAAAAACTTTTATATTGGGCAAAATCTATTCCACAAACTTCAATAACCTTAAATAAAGGTTAATCCTGAATATAATAAACCTCAGCTCTATCTATTGCAAGCGATTTAGTTCACAAACTTCTGCTTCTATTGTCCCATCGTTAATTCTGGTTCGGAATGAGGCTGAATGAAATGATAAACCGCCAGAGCCGCTTGCCCGTTTGGTTTAGGGAAAACTTTCATCAATTCCAGGTAAGGCCGCAAAGTTTCGTCGGGTTGCCCGGTGGTGATAAAATAACTGTTGCGCTCATAGTAAAAATTATGGGTGTTCCAGTTTGCGCCCTGAGTACGAGCATAATAAAACCAGCCCTGCAAATGGTTCAAATAATACAAGAAATAATATTCAGGTGAAGTATCGGTTTGGTCAATGTAAAGTAATACGGCGTTTTGGGCGGCCAAGTCGCGCACGTAATCAATAGTTTCCTTGACCCCGTAGCCGCTCGGCCAGCCTTCGATATATTGCCAACGGTCTTTAGTGGCAATTGCCGCCTGTGCCGGGTTATTTATCAAGTCCTGGTCAATTTTAATAAAAGGGCTAACACAAATCGCGCAAAGCAGCAACCCAATCCCAACTGCAAAAGCTCCTGTCCAGCGCAAGCGTTCCCGGCTTATTTTGATAAAGTAATGGCAAAAACGCACCAGCCCCAAAGCCGCCAGCAGCAGCAAAGGCGGGCCAAAAGCGACCACATAGCGCGAGAACCAGTGTTGGCGGGCCAGAATAATTTGGGCTACTACCGGCAAAACCGCCCAGGCCAGCAAAACTATTTCGGTCTGTCCCTTTTTAGCCCGCAAAATGGCATAACCTACCGCCGCGACTGCCAGCAGCAAAATCGGGATGTTATAATAAATTTGATACCAATTCCAGGTCTCGGCCAAATTTTTACGCCATAAATCAAAGGGCAGGCTCAAAATCTCGTCGGTACTCAGCACATAACCCGCATCGGTACTGCTCAATAAATAGCTTTGAGGATGGGCGCGAAGTGGTAAATAAAAAGCCGCCGCCAGCGCAACCGGCAGCACCGCCATTATCAGGGTATAAATAAAGCGTCGCCATTTCAAATTACGCCATTGCTTTTGGGCTTGCTTGAAACGGGCGGTTACTTTCCAAAAGGTTGTGCTACGCCTCTGCTCGAAATAAGCCCAACCCCGGCTCAATCCGGGTAAGCGGTGGGGCGCGATACGCGGTAGCCGCATTTTGTACCACCATAGCGAAAAGCGACGAAGTGGGCCAATTTCCGGCTTTAGCAATTTTTCGGCTACATCCGGGTGGCGGCTTAACATAAAAACTGTAAATGGGGCAAGCACCAGCGAAAAATAAGCCGTTTGCTTGATAAACAGCCCAAGCCCAATCGCTGCCCCCAATCCAAGCACATAAAAAGCTCTGGGACGTTTACCCAGACAAACCGCGAAGAATAGCGCACCTGTCGCCGCCGCCGTTTCCCAGCTACTATGTACTGCCAAACGATTGTGTAAAATGAAGATTGGCGAAAGGCAATAGAAAAAAGCGGCAACCCAACCGGTTGCCGGTGAAAAAAGTTTGCGCCCGGTTAAATAAATGAAAATCCCGGCCAGCACGCCCCCCAAAAGTGACATAAAGCGCACTCCTAGCAAGGGGTCATCGAATAAGTGCCAAAACCAGGCCATCCCCCAGATGAAAAGGGGCGGCTTACCGTCTTTTTCTGCCGAAATCAGCAAGTTTCTTTCAGGGTCGCTCATATAGGCACGAGCGTATTGCAGGTAAATCGCCTCGTCATAAAACATAGGCAAGGCCAACAAATTGGGCAAGCGTGACCAGATAAAAAGCGGTATAAGCGCAATTACGCCCATAATTTCTACCGCCGCCCAAAACAAGCCTGTTCTGGGCCGGGAACGTTCCCAATGTTTTATCCGTTTTAGAAACCCTCGGCCCTGAATTACCGCTGCCGGGTTTATATATTGCTGTTGTTGCATTTTGTCAAAAAAGATTTATAGTAAAGAATATACCAAGAATTTTGTGTAAAAAGAAATTAATTTTACAAAGCTGCCAGTGTATTATAACAGATGCGGTCTGGCATGAGCAATTTTGTGCATTACTTTTTCCTGCTTTAGTCCTATTGCTGAAAGTAGATTAGTACCATTTTAATCTACTTGGGCTTCTAAAATATTTATTATTCTAAAAACAATGTTATACTTGAAAGACTATCAAGCAAGCAGGTAGTGAATCTTGGAAACGCTTTGTCGATTCAATCTGGTTGTATTATTACGATTTAACACATAATAGGAAGGTTGTACAGATGGAGTTGATTGAGAAACCAGGGTTAGGCAATATGGAACTAATCTCAAGCTGGTATCCGCAAGGTATCGCTTCCAAAAATAAACAGGAAATAGCCCGGCGGGATGAGCAGATAGCGACGCTTCTTTCTCATTTCCATGATAATCCGGCTTATATTCAGGCTTTGTTGCAGCAGCGCGATTACGGCTTACCCGACCAGCAGGATTTCTATTTTGAGCTGCGTACTTTATTAACCGAAGCTCTTGACCAGGTAGATACTTCAGGTGAACATTTGCTGGAAGTTGCGCTGGCCCACGATACCAGCTGGTACGTCCGGCGGCAGGCCGTTTATCTTATCAAGGCGCGTCAGAATAAACAATTAGTGGCCCGTCTTATTCCTTTGCTGACTGAAAGCGGTTTGCAGGGCGAAATCCGGGCGACGGCAGCGACTACTTTAGCTCAAAACGGGGTTGAGCTTGCTCAACCAATTTTGTTAAGTTTGTATCAGGCTTTGCCCAAAGGCGATGATTATCGTTTGGCTGGCTGGACTTATGCCGAAGCTGATTTGCTGGAAGCTCTGGGCTATTTTGGTGCGCCAGAAATTTTGCGCCCGCTAATCGTTTTGCAATATCATTCCTATCGTTCGCGTCGGCTGTCGGGGCAGCGTGGTATGGAAGCTCTTGTTGCCAGGAATGGTGGTTTGGCGGCTGTATTAGATTTACTGGATAAGGATACCAGGGGCGATGTTCAAACCAAATTGGCGATGCTTGCCAATCATGACCAAAGCGAAGCCGTCCGGCGTTGGGCAATTGAGCAACTCGGCAGCTATGTTAATGCCCAAAGTATTCGCACTCTTTGTGAAGGGCTAAACGATAGCAGTTGGATGGCAGCTAATGCCGCCGCCGAGCAGTTAATTAGCCTGGATGAGCCGCCTTTCCAAAATTTAGAGGCCATGTTTGCCAATACTGCTTTGTCGCCATCGGCCCGGCTTTGGGCGGCTTATGTACTTTTCCGGCGCGGCAAAAAAGTGGATGATTCCAGGTTGGCGGCTGTTCTCGGCTATCCCATAGCTTTGCCGGAAATTGTTAGCCCTGCTTTGCGTCAGGCCGTCCTACAATGCTGGGTTCCCAATAGCGAGCCGGGAACAGATGTACGCTGGCTGGTGGAGGAACAAACTTTGCCTGCCCTTCAGCCTGTCGAACCACCTTTTAAGGAATTAATTTTAGCTCTGAAAACACACGGTTTACAAGTGCGCGGCCCGCTTTACTGCGCCGAACTTTACCAGCAGGGTCGCGGTACTTTCTATGTGGTTCAATCCAGAACGGCTCACCAGAACAAGATTTACTTCTATACTTTGTTCATCAGCTTGCTTGGGCCGTTCGCCTCACTGGATGTGTTGACCAGCGAAGACGAATCTTCCGAAAGTGTTAATATTCCGTTCAATCGGCTTGGCCCGGAAGAAACCGAAAAGGCTTACCGGGCTGCCGTTGCCGCCGTCGGCTTAACCTGGATTGAAGACCAGGCTCTCGAATACATCTTTCCCGGCTTGAACGTTTATTACTTTGGCAATCGTGAAGAACTTTCTTTGGATAATTTGCTTTACTACTGGCAAGATTAAAGGGGCTGAGGACTGAGTAAAATAGAGATAGCAGTCTATATGTAGGAGGGATTTTCAATCCCGGTTTAGCTAAACCCGTTTTATAGGGATTGAAAATCCCTCCTGCAAAAATGTTGGCTAAATAATCACAAAAAAGGCTGCGGCTGGTTTTACCCAGGTCGCAGCCTTTTTCACTTTTCTGAACTCGTCCTAGCCCTATACCAGGTAGCTAATTAAATGCTACCTCTCCCGGTGGTTGTGTCCCGGTTTTTGTCTGGCAAAGTATTGGTGTCAAGCGGATTATTGATAAGAGGCACATCGTTGTTTGTTACATCCCGGCTTTGCTCACGGGTAGTTGTAGTGCTACCCCGATAAGTCTCATCGCGATAATCCGGGGTAGGGGTCTCGTTGTGCATCGTCTTGTAATCGCGAGGGTCAACATTGGTAGCAGAGGTGGTTGTAGTCGTGGTCGTGCTGCTCCAGTCACCGTCAATCGGACTGTTCTCGGCCACAACTGCCGTGCTGTCAACCGCGCCCCGGCTGTAAACCCGACCTGGCCCAGTTTGACCTTCATTATAATAGCGTACTCCGCTGGCATTGTTGCGGTCAAAAACATCCAACGCACTCTGTAAAAGCTGGCCGTTAGCCGCCTGAACCGTTAGCAAACTACGACCACCCTTAACGTGTTCTTCGTATTCAGCCGCTTCATCTTCGGGAATACCCTGTCCGACCAAAGCCGCGCTAATACTACCAACTGCACCACCGACTAGCGCACCTGTCAGAGTTGCGCCAAAAATACCGGCGGCTGCTACCGGCCCGATGCCGGGGATGAGAGCCACACCACCTGCCAACAACCAGCCCAGCACTGCACCTAACGTACCGCCGCCTAACGCTCCGGCCAAAGCACCTTCTTCAGCCCGGTTGCCCGCTACTTCGGTTAGTTCGCGCTGCTCAGTGCGGTCTTTGGTAACTACCGAAATCGAATCAGGCGTGAAACCAGCTACTTTCAAATCATTAATAGCCCGTTCTGCTGCCGCCGCGTCTTCAAACACCCCGATTACGGTTTGACCCGTGCGGGTCGTGTCCATTTGACTCATTTGCTGAACTCCTTTCGTGTCTGGTCTATTTTATTAGAATATAGTACCCAAACACCTTGTTTTATTCCTTTCCTGGCTGCTCG
>JBBQGP010000238.1:0-7785 GCA_038323095.1 Chloroflexia bacterium
GCCAGTTTGAGGGTAAAAGATAATCGCAACGGGCTTTCTTCTCCGGCTACGGTCAAGATTTATGTGGGTGCGGTGGCCCTTGACGTTAGGATACTTAGCCCGATGGCGGCCATCCGTTTTAAGGTGGGCCAGGTTATTACGCTTTCGGGGCGGGCTAGTGATAGCGACGGTAATGTTTTGCCGGATAGTGCCTTGAGCTGGACGGTTATCCTGCACCATAATAGCCATACTCATCCTTTCTTTGGGCCGACTTCTGGTAATAATTTGACGATTGTTGCTCCTAATCCCGAAGATTTAGCGGCTACCCAAACCAGCTATCTTGAAATCCAGCTAACCGCTACCAATTCTTCCGGGCTGGCTACTACCATTAGCCAGAATTTGCAGCCGCATTTGGTCAATATCGGAGTTGGCACAACTCCTTCGGGGGCAAGCTTTAGCGTTAATGGCACAAGCTTTAACAATTCTCAAACGCTGGTTTCGTGGGAGAATTACGCACTTAACGTCCAAACTACCAGCCCTCAAACTTTAGCCGCACAGACTTTAGTTTTTATAAAATGGTCAGATGGCGATACTAATCTTAGCCGGACTATTCTGACTCCGGCTACGGCTCAGGATTACGCTGCTTTGTTTAGTATTAATGGTTGTGATGCCAGTGTGGTAAACAAAAATAGTGATGAGGCCAATCTTTGCGGGACGCTGCGCTATGCTGCCAGTACGGTAAATCCCGCACCCGGTACAGTTATTAGCTTTAGCGGAGCGGGCCTTAATATTGGTCTGACCGATACTTTGGCCCTGAATACGGGAACTGTCCTTCAAAGTAGCTGTGTGGGGGGCGTTCCGGACCTGACGATTGATGGTGGGGCGGTGGCTGCGACCAAGCCCGGCCTTGTCGCTACCGGGCGGGTGAGGCTGGAAGGGGTGAAGCTAACCGGGTTTAAGGGCTTGCCGCTTAAGCTTTCGGGCAATGGCAACGTTACAAAATGCGTGGAGGTTAAGAAGTAAGTAACAAGTATCAAAGAATCAGAAAATGATCTAGAAAAGCGTCTAGCGTCCAATCGCCCTGAAATGAATTTCGGGCTAAGACACTGCAAGTTGGTTGAAACCAACTACTGAAATAAAGGCCAAGTTTGTAACAGTTGGTTTTAACCAACTTCCCATTACTTAGCCCGAAATTCATTTCAGGGCCAGACTACTAATCTAATAATTCTATTTCTTTTTCTGATTATCTATAGAAACTAAAAACTCTTATCCCGACAACTGACAACTGACAACCCTGTTCTCTCTAATAACTAACATTATGACAGCTTCTTGGCCTTCCGATTATTGCCCCGTCGCAACTGTTTGATACTTTCTTTAGGGGTGGGCAAATCTTCGGGCATGACTCCGCTAATGTCGGCGATAGATTGGCGCACTTTTTGGCCTACCTCGCGATGAGTTTCGATGGCTTTGCTTTGTCCGACCACTTTTTGCTGAGTTAATTTTATGGTAGTTTGGGTTACTCGAAAGTCGTTGGCGGCCAGTTCTGCCGCTTCCATATAATCCAGCACATCAGCCCGGTTCGGCAAGCCGCGCCGTTCTTTTAATTCGGCCCGGTTTAGCCCGCCATATAATCCTTCATAACCTGCTTCTACAAATTGCCCAAAATTACGGGATAGTACCCCGGCTCGGTAGGCGGCTTGAGCCAAAAGCTTATCGTTTTCACTTAGCCGCTCGCGTAATTCAAGCCGTTTTTCCTGCTCGGCGATCGCTTTGGTTACTTCGTTTTCACGGGTGGCCGTAGCAAAATAGACCTGAGCGGCGGCAATTTCTGGCTTACGCGGGTCGCCGTTTTGCCCTATTAGATAACAGGCAAAGCGGCTCAAGTAATAATCCTTGACCTGTCTTTTGGCTTTTGAACCGAGGCTGACCATTTTTCCGGCGCCGGAAAAATGGTCGTCGATAATTTGCCCGGTTTGTTCACAGGCAGTTTGGGCGCGTTTAATCGCATCGTTAAATCTGTGCCATTGCTCGTAACCCAGAAGCGGCATAAGGTCGCGGGCAGACCAATATTCTGTCCCTTCCGGGGTTTGCTGCCGGATACTTTCAAAGTTGGGGGTGTTGGATTGGCCGCTAATTTCTTCCTGTTTAATCTCGCTCACTTTTTTACCTGCTATTTTGAGAAGTTTTATTTGAACTTAAATTTTGGGTTGACCGAGCTATTATACTTCACAATTGCAATAAGCACTATTTACCGCTAAATGACCAATATTGCTACCCATAATTACTAATTCGGGCTATTGTATTATAAGCCAAAGTGTAATAACATCTTAAAAACTTGAAGCATTTAGAGTGTGCCGCAATGTTAAGCGGTAGTTTCTGGCAAAAAGCCACCCGTTCTATTAAGGGTTAATTAAAGAAAATCGAGAGTAAAATAACAATGAACCGACTATTCGTTGTAACAATGTTTCAGAAATTAAAGTGGAGTGTTACCAAAAAAATAACTTTTTGTTTTTCCCTGCTAGTTTTGCTTATTCTTACCAGTAGTGTGCTAATTTTCGTGAGCATAGTTAATCTTGAGAGTAATGCCACTGCCGAAAGGCATAAAAGTATTGCCCTGGCTGACGGGCGTTCTTTCCGGGAACATGTTCAGAGCCAGCTTAATGCTTATAGTGATGCGATTTATCTTACCCAGCAAAGAGTAATTAATTCTTCTTATGCTTTGCAAGCCCAGGATAGCCTTACCAAGTTGCGGCTGGATGAACCCGATAAGCTTCAAAATCCCCAGAGCCAATTATTCATTCTTGATAAAAGTTATCAAGAATTAACCAAAATTTTTGTAGAGCTTAACCGAAATTTACTTAATCAGGAAGTTGCGGAAGCTGACCGACTTTGGGCAGGTAATTTGGGCTTGCGAAATTATATTTTGAATTCTACCGATAATTATCTCAAAGAACTTGAACTTGATAACCAGCTAATTATTCAAGATAGCAGTTTTTCATCAGTATTTACCAAAAGTATTGCGGTTGCCGCCGGATTGCTGGCGATAATTTTTGCGGTGCTATTGGCCTGGTTACTTTCCGCCGCAATTGGGCAACCTATGGCAACTATTCGCCGCTATCTGGATAAAGTTTCGGCGGGCGATTATAGCGGTAGTTTGCTACTTCCTAACCGTGATGAACTGGGGGATTTGGCACAGGCTCTTAATTTTAACGTTGAAACTTTTCGGGGCTTAATCGAAAGCTTTAATATTGGCTCAAAAATCGAGGAAGCGGTCAAGAACTTGAAAACGGTGAGTTCGCGGCAAGCCCGTAATGCTAACGAGCAGGTTTCCTATACTACGCAGGTAAGTGCCGCTATGCAGGAGCTTAGTGCTACTGCACAAGCGATTAATCAAAACGCCGACGAAGTAGCCGAAGCTTCCCAGACCACTTTTGGACAAGTTCAAACCGTTATTAATACTTCGGCAGAAGTAAGCAAAACCGTCCAGCAGCTTAAAGAAGTGGTGGTAAAAGCTGGGCAAAGTATTGAATTGGCTAATGCGGATTTTGGCTTTTTGGTAGAAAAGCTTAATGATGTGGATAGCCATAGCCAAAATAGTGAGGTTATTGTTAAAATTATTACCGAACTGGCCCAGCAAATCCATTTATTAGCCCTGAACGCGGCGATAGAAGCGGTGGGGGCGGGTACTTACGGTGAGCGTTTTGCGGTAATTGCCCGTGAGGTCAAAGATTTGGCCGCCCGTAGCTCACAATCTGCCGGAAATATTAAAACTTTGATTGTGGCGACGCGCCGGGCCACCCAGGAAGCCCGCTTGCAAGCTTTAGAACGTCACGAAAACGTTGGTAATTTGGTGGATTTAGGGTCTAAGGTTGAGCAAGTTGTAGAAATAGTTTTAAGCCAAGTTGATACTAATCAGCAAGCTGTCCAGGCTATTCTGGATGCTGCCGAGAAATCGGCTTATCAGTCCAGCCAAATCCGGGCTGCCGCGTATGAACAACAAGCTGCCAGTGAGCAGATTTTGGCGAATATTCGTAGTATTACAGAAGCCGTTAGCGTCGGCGCAGAGGGCAGTCACAATGTGGCGGCTACTTCTGTGCAGCTAAGTCTTATTTCAGCTGCGCTCACTAATCGTTTGGCTCAATTAAGTTTACCGATAGCGACTGCTGGATAGCTTTTGGATGCTTGAAAAGTGCTGGTTGAAAATTTGCTGAGTGAGCAATTTATTGGAACAGGTTCTTAATCCTGCTTGATTTTTATTTTCGTCCTTATATCGCTTTGGAGGTTTTTTATGCCTAAACGCGCCTGTTTGATTTTATCTGTGGCTTTGCTGGTGTCGTTAATGTTAGGGGCTTGTGGCGATAGCCCTACCGCCCAACCTGTTGCCGTCAATAATGCTATTCCTACCGCCAATTTGGGTGGCACTAGCCCTTCATCGGTTACGACGGCGGCTATGACGACTACGGCTGTTGCCAGTGCCAACAGCCCGATTAAAGTACGGCTTTCTTTTCCGAGCGGCAAGAATTCCAATAACGGCTTGGTGGCTACCAGCTTTGCTGAATTGGTCAAGCAGAAAACCAACGGCCAGGTTGAATTCGAGCTATATTCTGATTCAAGTATTGCCGGAGGCGACCAGCTAACCGCTATTAACATGGTGCAATCCAACAGAATAGAAGCGATTGTTTCACAGGCTTCTTTTTTCAGCAATCTTGACCCGGAAATTGAACTACTTGGCTACCCTTTCCTGTTCCCCAGCCGCGAAAATGCCCTTCGGTTCCTGGCAACCGATGATGGCAAAAAACTTATTGCTACCCTGGAACAGTACAACTTCAAAAACCTTGCTATAAGCGACCAGGGCTTTCGTCAGGTTAGCAACAGCAAACGACCCGTAACTTCCCCGGCAGACCTCACTGGAATGCGTATTCGCATCCCTCAGAGTACCCTTTATACCAAAATATTCAAAGCTCTGGGAGCCGAGCCGATTACCATGAATTTCTCGCCTGAACTCTACAAAGCCCTGCAAACCAAAACTCTTGATGGGCAAGATGCTCCGTTTGCCTTTACCGCCGTCAATAAATTTTATGAAGTTTCGCCCTATCTTACCGTTTTGAACTATTCCTGGGATCCGCTTTTGCTCAATTTTAGCCAAACCTTTTGGAAATCGCTACCCCCTTCTATTCAGAGCAGTTTACTTGAGGCGGGCGAAGAATTAACCCGTACCTTTAACAGCAAAGAAGTTGAAACGGAAAACGCGGCATTAGAACAATTTCGCCAAGCGGGAGTTCAAATTGTCAACCTGACCCCTGCCCAGCAACAGGTTTTTGCCAATTCTACCAAAGCAATTTATGCCGAAGCCGAAACTCGTTTCGGGCAAGACTATCTTGCCAAACTCCTGAAAGCTGCCCGGAGCTAAATTTTCTTCGTCCTATTGGCGGTTATTTTCGTTTAGAGCCAGCGTCGCTGGCTCTAGTTGTGTTTCTAATTATACTATTTGATTACTCCTTTATTGCTATAAAGCTATTGGTAGTAGGGTACTATCTTGTATTACTTAAAAATACTATATAAAATATTCTAAACCTATGTAATAATTTGTTTAGAGAAAAGTAATTTCAGCCTTTTTCTGTAGCGTCTGGCTGAAATTATTACTCTGCCCAAGTATTGTGTTCAGCTATTTTAATCCATTTTCGTCGTATTTTTATCGAGAGGAGACAAGTTAGGTGAAACACTCCCTAAGTTACTTTCCGGCTTTATTCTGTAGCTTGTTTTTATCAGCTTTGCTGATGGGGTCAATCGGGCAAAACGACGCGGTTGCACAAAGTTGTACCACTATCCAGTACGGCTCATTCTTCCGAGATGCCTCCTACCTGATTGCCGAACGCGAAGGCTTCTTTACCAAAGAGGGCCTTTGTGTCAATTATAATCAGGTGAAATCATCGGTGCAGCAGTTTGATGACTTTTTGGCGGGTAAATTTGATATTATCGCTACCGCCGTTGACAATGTATCTAACCGCATAGTCAACAAAAATTTGCCCATCAGTATTATTTCGGCGGCGGACAAGGGGGCAGATTTCGTACTGGCAGTAAATACCTCGCTGGGTATTCATAGCGTTGCTGACTTGCGCGGTAAAGCGATTATGGTAGATGCACCTGACTCCGGCTTTGTTTTTGCCCTCCGCAAAATTATGGCGGCTAACGGTCTTTACTATGAAAAAGGTGATTTCACCTACCAGCTAATTGGGGGTACTTCCCTCCGCTTCAATTATCTTCAGGATGGCAAAATTCCTTCCGGCGAACCGGCCTACGCTACTATGCTAATTTATCCTTTCACCGCCCGTGCTTCCAGCTCAATTGCGGTTGCCGCTCGTTTCTCGGACTATATTGCTCCCTACCAAACTAATGGTTTGGCGGTGACTCACGATGGTGCCGCCAAGAACGGTAAAGCTTACACCGCCTTCCTTCGGGCTTACATCAAAGCAGGACGCTTCCTGTTCGACCCGGCCAATCATGACAAAATCATTGCCGATATGGTAGCTGGTTACGGTGTATCTACTACTGTTGCCGAAGCCGAACTGAAAGCGGCTCTTGACCCGGTTAGCGGCCAGAATGTGGATGCCAGAATGAGCAAAAAAGGCTTGTATAACGTCATTTCCCTCCGCCAGGAATTTAACGGCTTTAGCCAGCCGGTTGACATTAAAAAATTCATCAAGCCTGCCAAAAACGGTTTCTACGATAACACCTTCTGGAAGGCCGCCTATCACAGCCTCGATGATGAGGATGACCACGAAGGCGACCATCAGGGCGAACACGAAGGCAACGATTAAATCTAGCCTGAATAAGTTTGCCAAAAAAGGGCAGACCATTTTTCCGGCGCCGGAAAAATGGTCTGCCCTTTTTTAGGCTTTGATTACAATACTGGTTTCGGGTTGAGAGGAATGTTTGGATAAGTCCGGCTCATCCGGCTGAATTTTTTCGCCGTCTCCCAAAAGTTGCCGTTTTAGGGCGAAAAGGCCAGCCAGCACCAAAGGCCCAAAGGCCATCCAGAGTACGAACCCCAAGAGGTGATTCAGGGTGAAGAACTGAACGAATACAGCACTAAAATCGGGCAGGACGGGGGTGTCCTTTGAGCCTATCCAGCCAAACCGCCAAAAATACCAGGCTACAGGTAGCCCAACATCCAGGTAGACCAGCCAGCCCAACATCAGGACGCAACAGGTAAACAGGCGCGGGAAGGGAAAGCGCGGCACTCGTAGCCCGGCAATCAGCACATATTCCAGATGTACCCGGCCTGTTAATTTACGCCCACGCCGCTCTACAAAATCGAAAAGCAGGGCGATAATTAGCAGTCCGGCGAGCAAGCCTAACCCGCTTCGCCAAATACTATCGGCCCGCAAATCATCGGGGCTGCTACTGCTAAAAGCAAAATTGCGGCCCTGTGACCAGTAGAAAAACCAGGGTAGGCCCACCGCTACACTTGACCCAAACAAAGCCAGCAAAGCCAACCCACTCCGCCAGATTAACAAGGCCAAAAGTGGCACAATTAGCAGACCTGCCGCAATCAAGGCCCGTTTTCCCCGTTCCTGCGCGAACCATTCTTGACGGGCTTGAGCCATATCCTGACGGGCGTTTCTTAGCACCGGATCTAGCACCGATTCGACGTTATCATACGAGCCTAGCCGGTAATCCTGAACCGCTACCCGTAAGCTCTTTTCTGCGTCCACGGCTTGTGGGTCATTCAAGGCAATTGGCAAGGACAAACCCAGCCGTACCCGGTAGGCCAACGACAAGGCCCGCCGTTGCTCGGTTAAAGCC
>JBBQGP010000239.1:0-7740 GCA_038323095.1 Chloroflexia bacterium
CAGTACCAAAATCCCGGCCATCACGATTCCGGCCAGAACTGCGTCGGTAACAAGATTGGGCAAGCTAAAGCGCGGACGTAGTTTTTCGCTCTCGGCCTCGCTTTTAACTGCTTGTGAAGGCCGCCGGAACAGGGCCAGGAAAAAGGCCAGAGTCAGCACTCCGAAATAAGTCGGCAAATCCCAAATATTAGTGGCGGCTAAAAAGCCAAGTAAAGCCGCCAGCAGTATCGGCGTTAGCAAAGTGCTATCAAAGACCCGCCACAAGCGCATGGTTATTCGTCGGGCCGGATTGCGCCGGGTTTCGTCGTGGCCGCTCCAGTCAGTCGAAATCAAATTCAAGGCCAGTGACAAGGCCACCAGCGTATAGGGCAGATTTATCAAGTGGGCGTGCAAATCGCCGTACAAAAAGCTGAAAAAGGGAAATTCGGTAATATTCGTCCCGCCGATGACCCGGCTACTTCTAAAGTAATCGAATTTGCTTGGCACGACTACCGTATCGGGATAAATTTTAAGCCTGTTGGCTAAATCCACTACGGGCTGCAATCGCTGGATAAGCTGGATAAAACCATCGAAGTTACCCGCTACCGCGAAAACAAAGACCCCGAACAACCCGGCAAAAATTGGCCCGCCTTGCGAAATATTTCCGGCGTTGTCGCTTTGCCGCCGCTTGAAATTGCTTGCCAGATTATAAACCAGACTAAACCCGCCCACGCAAACAAACCCATATAACAAAGGTAAGGCCAGATTAAAGGCAATACCTGCATCTATCCCGGTTAGTTTAATCCAGGTGGCAACCAGATATTGACCATAATAATAATAATTAATATAGCCATCCGAGAACCAGGGGTCATAAGGCGGGAAATAGGGGCTGCGTAAAATCCCGTTCAGGTGGGTAAATTCCATTGGCTTTTCCCCGCCAAAGAAGGGATGCCACAAATCGGGGTTGACCAACCGAACCCCAATCCAAACCAGATAAGCCACCAGCAAAATTGCTTCTTCACATACAATCAAGCGACGGTTGGCCTTGAGCCAGAGCAGCATTTCGGTTTTATGGCGGCTAAATAGCCACAAAGAGAATATCCCAACCAAAGCCAGCGCAATATAAGCGGTGCTGACCGTGTTCATAAACTGGTGCGTCCAGACCAGCAGCCAAATAACCAGGGCAATTAACATTCCGCCAATCGGTTTCGCCAGAATATAGGCCCGGTCCGGCAGACGGCGGCAAACCCGCAAGACAATCGGCAAGCTCACCAGTCCTAGCACTTGCGCTAATATGTACCAGATTATTACCGCCAGCCATTGATTTTGATTGGCAAAACCGAACCAGGCCCAATCTTCGACGGCGGGCAATTGGTCAACTGGCTTGTCCAGCAGCAAGCTTTTGGCGTTGTTAATTTTCTTGCCGTCTTTTTCGTCGTAGTAATTATATTGTCCGGCAGTAGTCGAATCTAAGGCACCATCGCCTTCAGTTACGCGCTTGGTGGGTAAATCTGCCTGAGTTATTACCCGCTTGACCACTTGCGGAGCTTTTACAGCATTGGCAAACAAACCCTGATACTGGGCCTCGCTAAATTGTTCGGTTTTCTTGAAAATCATGACCTTTGGATGGTCATAAACGGTAAAACTTTCGTCTGCGCTCTGGTCGTTAATCTGCCAGTTGAGCAAAGGTACAGTCGGGTAATCGGTGAAAGTTGCAACTTGCTGGTAGCCCAAATTGCCCGAAAAAAGCAGTTCGTAAAAGCGAATTTGCACCGGGTAACGCCAAGGCAGTTTCGGCATGGTGGCATAAAGTCGGTTACTGGAAATTACAATATAATCAGTTTGTTTTATGACATCCGCAAAATATCGAGCTTTTTCTTCGTTCGGCTGGTCGCCGTAAATATCCATCGGAACATTGCGCCAACCTTTACTGCCATAATCCAGATTGCTATAGCCTTGACGGGGCATCCCTTCATCCCAAGTCTCGGTGCTATAGCTTGCTCCAACCGGCATATTGTCGTACATCCAGCGACTAGCCAAATTCATGGGATGGTCTTTGGCGTAAATCTGGCTAAAAGCCACCGCCCAAACTCCCGCCCACAAAAACGCGATTACTGCCAGAACAGTACCGAGAGTCAGAAAAGTTGTTGGTGGTCGGTTGTCGGTTGTCGGTAAAAAGTTTTGAGTTTTGAGTTTTGAGTTTTGAGTTGGGAACTGTGAAACCTCGGTGTCCTCTGTGGTGAAAAAAGTGTTAGCGATTTCCGACTTTTGTCGGGTTGAGCTAAATTTGGGGAGTTTGAGAGGCAGGCGCAAATCGGCAATTGCAAAGCGGGCGGCCAGCAGCAAAAGCAGGGGCAGCGCGGGCAGAATGTAGCGGTTGAATTTTACTTCGCCGCTAAAAGTCATGAGCATATAAGGAAGCAGCCAGCAGTAAATCAAAATTTCGGCCTTGATGCGACGACGGATTACACGCCATAGACCAAGCAAAAATCCGGCGATTGCCAGCAAACCAAGCGGCCAGCTTAAGCCCCATTGTATTAAATTGCTGGCTTGATACAAAAACGGGCTTGAGCCGATATACTGGCGGGTGTAGGGGAAATCGTTAATACCCCGCGACATCCCGAATTCGACCAATACTCGGCTGCTCCATTCCGGGAAATCAATAAAGGCGTAGGGCATGGTCAAGAACCAGGCGACCAGTGCAACCGCGCCCATAATTATTAAATTTAGCAGTGTACCGCCCAGCAAGCGACGACCTAAAGCCGCGCCGGGATAGCGGCCTTCTTCGTTAGCCAGAGGTTGCACGCTTGGTCGGTTGGCAGTTTCGCCACTAAATTTGGCCGAACCGTAAAGTCCGTAAAGTAAGGCTGCGACTATCCCAACC
This sequence comes from Chloroflexia bacterium, assembly GCA_038323095.1. Taxonomy (GTDB): domain Bacteria; phylum Chloroflexota; class Chloroflexia; order Chloroheliales; family Chloroheliaceae; genus L227-5C. Next base: position 2,864 of record JBBQGP010000239.1, read on the forward strand.
AACGCGATTGGCCCAGCCGAAATTTTACAGGCTAAAGATAGGCCAATGCCCAACCCGGTTAAAATTGCGCTCAGGCGCGTGCCGCTCCGCATATGGCCGACGGCGAAATAAGTGGTCAAGGTCAGGAAAAAGGTAGTCGGTACATCAAAAGCAAGGTAATGGGCTAATTGAATATCCAGCACCGAGACGGCCAAAAAAGCCGCCGCCAGCAAGCCGATAACCTGCCCTTTGGCCCGCCCTAATGCTGGCCCGAACAGACGCGGCCCAAGCAAAAAGACCAGCACAATTGTACCCAAACTCCATAAAACCGACAGAAAGCGACCAATTATTATCAGCTTGGCGTAAGTATTCCATTCCGGCCCGCCAATCGTGCTGGTCACATCGGCGACAGCCCGGATGATATACATCGGGAAAGAGCCGTAGGCAAAAAAGTGGGGATTAGATGGGCTGTAGGCGGCGTTCCAGAAATTAACCGCTTTGTCGGGTGGCGGCTGGTCGGGCGGCACTACGTTGGGCGGCAATTTGTAACTGCCGTTAGTCCCCCCTGCGCTTTGATAAAGTTTGGTTTCTTCGGGTGTAGCCGGACGAATATCCGTCCCATTTGGAATAAAAAAGCCTAACCCGCCAAAGGGGTAGCTCACGTTACGGCGCGGCGCGTACTGGTCGCGGGGGTCGCCACTGGTGACGATAGTATTCAGGTTTTGAACGGCGGTAACAATTGCCCGCTCATCGGGGTGAAACCACTGGCCCTGATCCCAATCTAATGCCTGAAAGCGAAACAGGCCGGCCACCACCAGAATCAGGCCAAAGGCACTCCAAACCAGCAGACTGCGTCGCGTCTCCAAAAATTGCTTCATCTATTGTAACACTCTATAATGCTAAAGAATTCCAACGAATCCCGGCCACTAACCAATTAAAGCTAATAAAATAAAAATATATCCAGCCAATTTTAACTTACCATTACCCGGCTGACAAGTTAAAATTAAGCTATTGCCCAAAATTGACATAACAAATTAATTCTACAGTAGCATGACGCGAATTTTGAAGCAAAAGTTACCTCATACTTGCTTTGCGGTTTTTGAGAGTTATGCTACTCTGCCCAAAGCTTAACTTGTTTCTCTTCATCAACAATGGTATTATTTCTCTCAACAGCAAATGGCCGAAAAATTTACTTTACGTAAAAGTAAAGAACGTATTGAAGGTGTACATTGAAAAACGAAAGGTGTGCGGGGGGAACGTTTTATGGCGATTGAAGACCGTTTTGTGAAGCCGGGGCTAACTTTTGATGATGTGCTGCTTTTGCCAGCCGAATCAGCCGTTACGCCAGCCGAAGTAGAGGTGGGTACCAATTTCACTGCTGATATTCGGCTGAACATTCCCCTGGTTAGCTCACCGATGGATACCGTTACCGAGGCACGGCTGGCGATTGCGATTGCTCAGGAGGGTGGCATTGGGATTATCCACCGCAATTTGTCGATTGACCGTCAGGCCGAAGAAGTAGACAAGGTCAAACGCTCTGAGTCGGGTATGATACTTGACCCCATCACGCTTACCGCCGAACGCCCCTTGAGCGAAGCCCTCGATATAATGGAGAAATATCACATTAGCGGTATTCCCATTACCGACGGGCGCGGCCATCTGGTCGGTATTCTAACTAACCGCGACATCCGTTTTGAAGAAGAAACTTCCCGCCCTATTTCTGAACTTATGACCGGCAGCAATCTGGTTACAGCCTCAATCGGAACAACTCTGGACGAGGCCAAGAAGATTTTACACCGCCATCGTATCGAGAAATTACCCATTGTAGACGAAAATAATCTTCTGAAGGGCCTGATTACCGTCAAGGATATTCAAAAGAAGATAAAATATCCGTTGGCGGCTAAAGACCATCTTGGACGCTTGCGCGTAGGCGCGGCGGTAGGGGTTGCCCGCGATTTGATGGAACGGGCTGACGCACTGGTCAAGCACAAAGTAGATGTGCTGGTGCTGGATAGCTCACACGGCCATGCTCAGGCTGTTCAGAAAGCGGTTACTCAGCTAAAAGAACGCTTCCCTAACGTGAGTATTATTGCCGGAAACGTGGCGACCAAAGAAGGGGCGGAAGCCTTGATGAAAGCCGGAGCGGACGCGGTACGGGTAGGAGTTGGCCCTGGCTCAATTTGTACTACCCGCGTGGTCACAGGTATCGGCGTGCCGCAAATAACGGCCATAATGGAAGCCGCCGAAGCAGGCGCGAAATATAATATCCCGATTATCGCCGATGGTGGCATTAAGTATAGCGGGGACGTAACCAAAGCTTTGGCTGCCGGAGCAAGCAGCGTGATGATTGGCTCACTTTTCGCGGGGGTGGAAGAAAGTCCCGGTGATGTAATTTTATTTCAGGGTGAGCATTTTAAGGAATATCGCGGAATGGGCTCTATCGGCGCGATGAAAGCTGGCGAAGGGGCGCGTTCGCGTTATCACCAAAACGAGGTTAAGGATACGGTCAAGCTCGTGCCGGAAGGTATCGAAGGGCGTGTCCCTTACAAGGGTTCGCTGCGTAGCCTGGTATTCCAGATGATTGGCGGCTTGCGGAGCGGTATGGGCTACGTTGGGGCGAAAGATATTCCAACCCTTCAAACCCGTAGCCGCTTTATGCAAATTACCAGTGCAAGCCTAAAAGAAAGCCATCCTCACGACGTAGTTATCACCAAAGAGGCTCCTAATTACGAAATCCATAAGTTTGATTAGTTTTCAGCTTCAGGGTGCAAGCTAATAACACTGTTTGCACCCTAAACCTAAAATATTTCAGGGGATACCCCGTTAGGGAAATAAGCCATGACCACTGAATTAGCACAGGAAACCAGTTTTGGGCGAAGCCAGTTTGAAGAATTGGCAGGCAAATATTTTATTCCATCGCAAATACAATTAATCATGCTGGCTTATCGCCTGTCCAAGTACGGGCATCGGGGGCAAGAGCGTGACGGCGGCGGACGCTACTTTGACCATCCCCGACAGGTCAGTCTGACATTGTTGGAAAAAGGCGTTTTCGACCACGAAATAATCATTGCGGCTTTGCTGCACGACGTAATGGAAGATAGCTTTATTCTGACCTGGGCTGATGTAGAATTTATATTTGGGAAACGGGTTTGTACGCTGGTAAAACTTCTTACCAAAGAAACGGGCTTGCCCAAAGACCAGTATTTCCCCCGCCTACTCAGTGGCCCGCCAGAAGCATGGCTAATCAAATTGGCTGACCGCTTGCATAATTTGGAAACACTCAGTAGCTGCACCCCTCAAAAGCAGCTAAAGCAAATCAAGGAAACCCGCGAGAAATATTTTCCGCTCTGCCGTAAACTGGCCGAAGATACCCGTTATTCCACTTTGGCCGATTGGTTTTACCAACAGTTCAACGAAATCTGCCAAAAATACGAAGCGGCTTTAGCAACTTCGCCAATCTTGGTTTAACACCCAACCCAACCAACCCGTATTTTTTATAGCGTCTTGCTTCGCCAATAAATTAAATCAATCCTTAAAAGTTTGGGCTGATTTGCAAGATTGGCGAAGACAAATCTATCCTACCCCCACCAGAAGGAAACGGCAATGATAATGTAAAGACCAATCAGGGCCAAGCCTTCGAGCCAGTTCGATTCGCCATCAATCGTGATAAGCGTGCTTAAAAGAGAGGTCAGGCCGAGGGCGACGATTAGCAAGGGAGCGAGAACCAGCGTCAAATGTGCGCCGCCGATTACAAAACTAAGTAGCACCAGCACCGGGGTTAGCCCTAACGCAACCTGTAGCGAACTGTTCAGGATAATGCTAACGGCGAAATCGGGCTTGTTTTGGGCGGCAAATTGGATACCCACCACGTTTTCAACCGCGTTTCCGGCCAGCGCGACAATTACCAGCCCGGTAAAGGCCGAAGAAATACCCAACGTTTCGGTAGCCGGGGTTAAAGCCGTTACAAACCAATCCGAAACAAACGCCGCGCCAACGCTGGCCCCGATTAGCACAACTGCCGCCAACCAAACCGGCCAACCGGGAGCTTCCCCTTTTTTGTCTTCTTCCGGCAAACTGGTTGGCCCGCCCTTGATAGAAAATGGGATGCTGGCTGCGAAAATTATCAGGAGAACTACCGCACAGGCAATGCTTAAGCCTTCCTCGTGTCCAGCCGCCGGAGTATGCAAACGGTCAACGATACTGGGTATGGCAAGAGCCGCTACCGCCAGCAAAGAAAGCGTGGCGATAGTGCGCGGCGTACTGGAATCGAATTTCTGCGTCCCATGCTTTAAGCCGCCCACCACAAAGGCCAATCCCAACACAAACAAACTATTGCCCAAAATCGAGCCAACCAGCGCGGCCTGGACTACCTGAGTAAGTCCGGCTCTTAGCGCGAAAATCCCCACAAAAAGTTCCGGCAAATTTCCCAAAGCCGACTGCAATACTCCCGTCGCCCCTGCGCCCAATCGCGCCCCTACCTGGTCGGTTGCCACTCCTACCAGAGCAGCTAGTACCGCTAACGCCACCGCCGCCGCTACAAAAACCATAATCGGATTGGCCGCCACAAAATTAAGGCCACCTGCCAGTATTGTCAGGGCCAGTGACGCACCAATTATAATCAATTCTTTGCGGCTCAACTCAAAATTCGGGCTAAGTTTGCCCTTTGCCTCTTCTTGCATATACCCAACCTTATCCTACACTAAAATGATTATAAGCAGCGATTTTATTGCAAAAGTTAGGCCAGTATAACACACTATAAGCAACGCAATTAAGAGCCTATCCAATAGGGTTGTATTTTTTGTAGGATATATTACTCTGCCAACAAACTAAACCACGACTTAAAGTGATAGTTTTTAGGGTAAGCCCGAACCGGGCAAGCGGAAAGGTAGCAAACTGAG
>JBBQGP010000240.1:0-7661 GCA_038323095.1 Chloroflexia bacterium
AGAATTTACCTTGCGCCATTTGCGTCGTCGTTTTGGGGCGGCAACGGTAGAGCAGGAGCAGCTAATTACGGAATTGCCGCTTGCTAAATTGGAAGAATTGGACGACGCTTTGTTTGATATGACCGAGGTGGGTGAATTGGATAGCTGGTTGGTTAAAAATAAAGTTCAAAGTGAGGGATGATGAGCGAAGCCGAATTTAACGTCGGAGAGTATGTTTACCACAATTCGTTTGGTGTAGGGAAAATTGTTCGCCCAGAAGAACGTGAAGGCAAGCCGGGCTTTATGCTTGATTTCAAAGACCGTCGCGGCCATTTCATGAGTACCGATATTTTACGGCGCACCCAACGTACTCACCCGGACGGCTTGCGGGTCTTTGCTTACGAGAACCAGACGGAAGCCACCCGGCTAATGCAGGAAGACCCCTCGGCGATTGTTATTCGAGCTATCGGGCAAGTAACTGCGCCACTGGAACGACCCGAAATTGAACGGATTTTGGTTGAATCGCAGTTAGTGAGCGGGCCAGAGCAATTCAAAACCTGGTGGGGAAAAGCCTTAACAAAGTTAAAAGCCTCGCTCTGGCTTGAAATAACCTTGCAAGGTAGCCGGGTTTTTGTCCGCCGCCTGGATAAACCCCGCACCGTTGCCGTCCCGCCCCCACCGCCTTCGCGTAATGTCGCTCCCGTTGGTAGTCCTCCCACTTCTGTCAGCCCCGCCCCACTTACGAAAATTGTCAGTCCTCCGGCAAATTCTACTAATACCGCACCTGCTCCTAAACCGATTAGCTCACCAACCCCTTTACCAGCTTCCCCGCCAATTACTAATGCTAATGGTGAAAATCGCCCAATTGCTACAACTACCACTAGCCTGGTTTTTGACCCGAATGATTTTCGGCGCCAACTGCGGTTGATAGAACAAGCGGGAGACTTGCCGGAAGAAGCTAAAACTTATCTGCTTGGTTTATCCAACCGGCCTGATGTACCGCCGACTAACCAATTTGAGGCGTTGCTAACCGTTTTCCAGAAGGGCGGACTAACCAAGCCGGAGGTTTTGGAACGTATCGAAGGCCGGGCGCAAAGTGGAATCGGACTGGAACAAATCGGGGATGCTGGAATACGCAATGATATTGGTTTGCTTTTGTTAGAAGAAAATAATCTGTCGCCAGTATTATTGCAATGGTTGAGCGGTAGTTTTGTTTCGGATTTGACGCTGGCCGAACTGGTGATGGACAGGTTGGTCGAGTTGCACCAATTCGATATTCTGGCAAAATCTATCGAGAAATTGACCAACCCTAACGCCTTGCTTGGCGCAGAGCTAGAGTTTGTGCGCTGGATGAGCCAGAAAGAGCCAAATCTGGCGGCTTTAGCCTTGAGTAACGGTTATCCCTGGTCGCCCGCCTCGCTGTCGGCCCGTATTACCCGTTTGTTTCTGGCTTTGGTTGAAATGGAAGGGCGAGACGATAAAGGCCGCGAGTCTCGCAAGGAAGGCTTAATCGAAACCGCCCGCTTGCTGGAAAACCGCAGCGCACGATTAGACCCGGCTACAGTTACCCGCCTGGTACAAACCATTAATACCAGCCGCCCGCGTCAAGAGAAATTAATCGAAACTTTTCTGATTTTGCAAATCCAGCCGGATAAGCCGATTGTCGCCAAATTATTAAAATATGTCGAAAATAACGTCGCCAACCTGGACGACTCGGTTTTAGCGGCGACAGTTTTACAACTAGAAGTAAGCCGGGGCGAAGGGGCGGATTTTGGTTTGGTGTATTGGTGGCTGGGGCAGGTGGTGCGGCTCAAGAATTTGAAATTGGCCCGTCAAATTTTCGAGCTGCTCCTGGCCCGCCTCAACCGGGCAGTAAACGAGGATGAGCAATTGCGCTGCATTTTTGTACTGCTCCAAATGATTGACCTGGAACTGATTAACCAAAATCAGGTTGGGTCGCTTCGGATTGCACTGGATGAAATTATACGAAAAATTAGCGGGCGCAAGCTAAAAGTAAACGAGGAACAGGGCTTTTTGTTGAATGAACTAATCGAGGCTTTGCGCCGAAACTATGCAATTCTTCAATAAATATTAGAAAGAAGATTAGCCCATCTTATAATGCTGAAGTTAGCTGGAATTTGGGGGCGGCGGTTTGTTATAATTTGCCCGTTGCAATTTTAAGTGAGCGATTTGTGATAGCCCCATTTGGGATAAGCAGAGAGAGCAGGAAACACAAGGATGACTACAGAAATTAGCAAAGAGGCCAGCGCAAACGGTACTAATGCCGGAAACTTGGCCGCCGCGCAACATGAAACAGATAAAAAGCGAAACTTGGAATATTACCGCCAGATGTTGTTGATTCGCCGGCTGGAAGAAAAAACCGCCGAAGCCTACACTCAGGGCAAAATCGGCGGCTTTTTGCATCTGTACATTGGTGAAGAAGCAGTAGCCGTCGGCGTGGTGGCCGGAACTGAGCCGCAAGACCATCTAGTAACACATTATCGCGACCACGGCTACGCCATCGCCAAAGGAACTGAACCTGGCCCAATTTTGGCCGAGCTTTACGGCAAGCAGGGGGGTGTATCCAAAGGGCGCGGCGGCTCAATGCACCTGGCCGATGTCAAGCGTCATTTTTGGGGTGGTTACGCGATTGTTGGAGGACATTTGCCGCTTGCTACCGGCATTGCCCATTCGATTAAGTATCAGGGCAAAAACGAGGTAGTAGTTTGCGTGATGGGCGATGGCTCGACCAATATCGGGATGTTCCACGAATCCCTAAATATAGCCGCTCTCTGGAAATTGCCGATTATTTATCTGGTCGAAAACAATTTGTTCGGTATGGGTACTTCGGTTAAGACTCACTCGTCTATCACCGAGATTTACCAGAAAGCCCGCGCTTACGGTATGCCGGGAGACCGCTTTGACGGTATGGATGTTATGACGGTGCGTGACCACGTCAAGACGGCGGCAGAACGCGCCCGCAGTGGTGGTGGCCCTAGCTTGCTCGAAGCAATGACCTACCGCTTCCGGGGTCACTCGATGGCTGACCCGCAGCTTTACCGGGACAAAAAAGAGATTGAGGAATGGCGGCATCGTGACCCGATTTTGCTTTTGACCACCGAAATGCAAAAGCGCGGAGTTTTCAGCGAAGAAGATACCAAACCAATCGACGCGCAAATCGAGCAGCAAATCGCCGATGCGGTGAAGTATGCCGAGGAAAGCCCGTTCCCGCAGCCGGACGAATTGTTCAAGTATATTCATGTGAACGAAAACCAGTAATTGAAAATTTCGCGGAACTAGCTATCAGGAAAAATAGCGTAGCTCTACCGCATCAGAAGGGTTAAAAAAAAGAAGATGGCTGAAATAACCTACCGCGAGGCTTTAGCGCAGGCTCTCCGCGAGGAAATGTACCGCGATGAGAAAGTTTATCTCATCGGCGAAGATATTGGCGCGTATGGCGGTTCGTATGCCGTCACCAAAGGGTTTTTGAACGAATTCGGTGCAAAGCGGGTAATTGATGCCCCGATTGCCGAAATGGGAATCGTCGGGACGGCGATTGGCGCAGCAATGGACGGATTGCACCCGGTGGCCGAGCTTATGACCATTAACTTTGCGGTATTAGCCCTTGACCAAATTGTGAACCATGCCGCCAAGTTGCATTATATGTTTGGCGGGGAAATCAAAGTGCCAATGGTAGTTCGCACCGTATCAGGCTGGGGGCAGCTTGGCGCGACCCACTCTCAGAGCTTTGAATCGTGGTTTGCCCATATTCCCGGCCTCAAGGTGGTTTGTCCGGCTACTCCTGCCGATGCCAAAGGCATGTTAAAATCGGCTATTCGGGGTAGCGACCCGGTGATTTTTATCGAACATAGCCTGCTTTATGGTGTCAAGGGTGAAGTGCCGGAAGATACCGACCATCTTTTGCCTTTAGCCGGAGCGCAAATTTTGCGTGAGGGTCGAGATATTACCTTGGTTTCCTATAGCCGGATGGCAATTCTGGCTTTGCGGGTTGCGGCGAAACTGGCCCAGCAGGGTATAGAAGCCGAAGTAGTGGATATGCGGGCTTTGCGTCCTTTGGATATTAGTCCGGCCGTCGAGTCGGTTAAGCACACCAACCACGCTTTAGTTTTGACCGAAGATTGGCGCACTGGCGGGATGGGTGGCGAACTGGCGGCCCTGCTTTACGAACACGCCTTTGATTACCTGGACGCGCCAATTGGCCGGGTCGCGTGTGAAGAAGTGCCGATGCCCTATAGCAAAGCCCTGGAACAATTGGTCGTCCCCGACGAAAACAAAATCATCAAAGCGGTTCACGATGTACTTGGACGCTAGGAACTAGAACTAAGTAACAAGTAACAAGTATCAAGTAACAAGGGTTGCTACTTTTGCTGCTAAATAATTACTAAAGTTAAAGATTTAGCAGGTAAGTCAATTACAAAATTATTTCTGTTCTTACTTGATACTTGATACTTGTTACTTTTAATGAGGAGATTAGAGGAATGGCGACGAAAGTAACGATGCCGCAGATGGGCTATGATATGACCGAAGGCGCGATTCAGACCTGGCTGAAAAAAGAAGGCGATAAGGTCGAGAAGGGCGAAATCATTGCCGAAATCGAGACTGATAAGGCGACGGTAGAGCTGGAAGCTTTCGCGGGCGGCATCCTTAGCAAGATTTTAATTCAACCCGGCCAAACTGTGCCGGTGGGCGAAGCTATCGCGGTAATTGCCGAACCCGGCGAACAGATAGATTGGAACGCGCTTGGTATTGATGGCGGTGGTGCGGCAACGACCTCTGCTCCTGCGCCTATCCCATTCCCTGTCCCAGCCCCCAAACCAGCCGCATCGTTAAAAACCGAACCCGCCGAAGCCAAACAAACTTCGGCCCAATGGATTGCTCCCGATTCGCCCGTTACCAGAACTTTGCCCAAAGTAGCCGGTAATCTGGTGAATTTGACTGCGCCAATGTCGGCGGCGGGTGGGCCAGGCGGAGCGGCTGTCGAAAGTGAAATGGTCGGCGAGACAAAACCGCAGGCAGCAGCTCCGGCCAGTACCGCCGCCCCTGCCCCTGCCCCTGCACCAGTCTCTGCTCCTGCTCCGGCCAGCACTACCCCAACCGTTACCCGGCAGGAAGGCGAACGTATCAAAAGCTCACCTTTGGCCCGCAAGGTTGCCGGAGAAATGGGTCTGGATTTAAGCCAGATAAACGGTAGCGGCCCAGGTGGGCGGATTATCAAAAACGACGTGGTGAACCATGCAGGTGCAGGGACAGCCGTTGCCTCCACTCCTGCCTCCACTCCTGCCCCTACACGAATGACCTCAATCTCTACTCCTGACCCCATGCCAGCCCATGCCGGGCCGGGTAAGGCGGGCGAAGGTGAGGGCGGCGAGTCTATACCAGCTTCACAATCCCTAAGCGGCACTGTACCAGCCCCGGCACACTCGGTGGAAGAATTGCGTACCGCACAATTCGTAGCTGAAGCAACCCCTGCACCTTCAGCTCAACAACCCCAGACTGTGCCAACTTCAAACTCAAATCAGGCGGGAGGCTGGGTTTCTGGCCCGTTTGAAGACCGCGATGTTAGCCGGATGCGCCAAACTATTGCCCGCCGTTTGACCGAAGCCAAACAGCAAATTCCTCATATTTATATCAGCAACGAAATCGATATGGGCGAGGCTTTGAAATTGCGCCAGACGATTAACGCTTCTCTGGTCGAGGAAGGCGTAAAAGTTTCGGTTAATGATTTGGTGGTGAAAGCTTGTGCCAAAGCCCTAAAGAAATTCCCGATGTTGAACGCCTCCTGGCTCGAAACCAAAGTGCGGCTGAACCAGCGCATTAACGTTTCGTTCGCGGTGGCTCTGGAAGATGGTTTGCTGACCCCGATTATTTTCGATGCCGACCAAAAATCAGTCAGTCAGATTGCAATCGAGGCTAAAGCTTTGATTGAAAAAGCGCGGGCCGGAAAATTGCAGCCCCAGGAATTTCAAGGTGGCACTTTCAGCGTTTCCAATTTGGGTATGTTCGATGTCACCGATTTTGTAGCGGTGATTAACCCGCCCAATAGCGCGATTCTGGCGGTAGGCGCGGTCAAGCCCACCCCGGTAGCCGCCAACGCTAACGACGACGATAGCTATACCGAAGTAGTCGTGGCCCAAATGATGAAAGTAACACTTTCGGTTGACCATCGTACTGCCGATGGCGCAGTCGCTGCCCGCTTTTTGCAAGAGCTAAAACGCCTTTTGCAAAACCCGATGACCCTTCTGGTTTAGGTAACAAGTTGGAAGTCGGAAGTATAAAGTCGGAAGGTCACAGGCATTTTTGTAAGATATTGCTCTGCCAATAGATTTTTGGTAAACATCTATTGACGGAGCAATGTTCCACACAAATATCCCTGCCCGATTAGTCTAAACTCTTAAAAAGAATCGGGGATTTCGACGAAAATTTCGTCGCCTTCGATAATGACGGGGTAAGTGTTGAGTCGGTCTTCTTCGTCGGCGTAATCCATATCAACCAATTTGCCGCTACGCAAGTCAAAAGGCCAGAAGTGGAGGGGACATTCGATAATATAATTATCAAGTGGGCCGTAATTTAAATAGCCCCCGGCGTGGGGGCAAGTGTTAGAAACAGCAAAAAATTCACCGCCTACATTAACTACCAAAATATTTTCGGGTTCTCCTGGTAACAATCTTTTGCGGCCAAATGGAAATTCATCCAGCCGCCCGGCCCGTTTTCGCATTATTTGGGTACAGCCTCCGGCGGATTGCGATGGATAAATTGCAGGTAAGCCGTAATCTTGTATAAATCCTGGTCGGACAATTGTTCTTTGGAATAAGCCGGCATCGGATTATAACCCCAGCGTACCAAATGCTGAACATAGCTGAAATCGAGGGCGTTGGCACTGCGGTTTAATTGTGGGCCTTGACCACCCGCCTGATAGCCGCCCCCCTGATGGCAACCGGCACAACCCTGATTGTTGAAAAGGGTTGAGCCTTCTTTCACATATTGCAGCCGCAACTCATCGGGAGTTTGGGCAAGGCTATTGCGGTCTGCACTGGATAAGGCGGCAGGGGTCGCTCTATCGTTTTTAAAAATAGTAAAGCCTGCCAGAAAAATCATTAAAACTACGCCGATAGCAATCCCGGTTAGCCAAACTCCGTACACCGTCGCCTGTACTGGCGGGTCGCCCAGGGCGGATTCAGCGTTACGGTATTGCTTGGTTGGTTGTCGTGTAGGCATGTGTTAGTGACCTCGTTTCTAGGTTAATCTATTATAACAAGGTACATTTGGGCGGACGGGAAAATCAGATAAGCAACGAACAAGCCAACGGTCATTATGCCGTAGCAAAATTAGCGGATGAGGTGAAGTGAATTTGGCTACTATTATAGAAAGCCTTATAGCTTTAGTTTAGCTTCTAAGGGCTTGCTTGTCAATAGTTATCGGACGGCTTTTTGGTAAGAAATACTTTGGGAGGGGAGTGCCTAAAAAAGAAGAGGCAACTTGTTTTTGTACTTCTTAGGGTCACTCCTAATCTTGGGTTGCCTACGATTGTAATGCCATACAAATAACCGCACCGACTGCCATAAAGCTACTAGCGAACGGCTAAAACAACGACTGCGGCGTTTTAATCGGCCCAAATAAGTCCCTAATTGAGCGTTTATGCTTTCTATTGTATGCCTTTGTTC
>JBBQGP010000241.1:0-7660 GCA_038323095.1 Chloroflexia bacterium
AACCTGCAAAATCGGTTGCTAATTCCTGAGAAAAAGGTAAATTTATGAGCTTATTTTTTACAAAAAGAGGTAAAGTTGACCGCTGGTACATCGAAGCTGTGAAACAGCTTAACGATACCTATTACAACTCGAAAGACACCGCCGGAACGACTGAAGGAACTACCGCTTCACAACGCGCTAACGACAAGTTCCGGGAGCTTGAGAACGCCAAAAATTCGCTGAAGCAGGATTACATCAAGCGTTTGGAAGCTATCGGGCAAAAACCCGCTTCTGATTTTTCGCGCATGGCCGACAAAACCTAGATTTTTCGTAACCGTTTTGCTTTACGCTTTAAGCCCAACTCGCAAGCTTAAAGCGTAAAGCTATAATTCCTCTTTGTGAATAACTCGAAGGGCTTCGCGGCAAAGTGCGCCAACCGAATGGATGATACGGGCAAAACGTTCTTCGGTAGTATGGCCCAATTTGTAGCGCAAATAAAGCTGTTGAGAAACTACCGCCAGCTTAAATAAACCATAAGCGTAATAGAAAGTAATATTGGAAACATCCAAACCGCTACGCTGGCTATAACGTTGCACTACTTCGGCCCGCGTCAGATTGCCGGGTAGGGTAGTTAGGCCAAAACGGGTAGATTGCAATTCTGCCGTATCGCCTGCTTCAATCCAGTAAGCCAAACTTGTCCCCAAATCCATAAGCGGGTCGCCAATTGTCGCCATTTCCCAATCCAGCACCGCCAGCACGTTGGCAATATTTTCAGGGTCAAGAATTACGTTGTCATATTTGTAATCGTTATGAATCATAGTTGGGCCGACTTCCGGCGGTAAATGCTCGGCCAGCCAAGCCGCGACCTGCTCAACTTCGGGGATTTCGTCGGTTTTGGCCTTGAAATAGCGTTGGGTCCAGCCGCTAATCTGGCGTTGAATGTAGCCCTGGGGTTTGCCCAGATTAACCAATCCCGCCTCCGTATAATCCAAACGATGAATATCCGCGAAATTATTGATGAAAGCTTCGGAAAGGCGGCGCATTGTTTCAGGTGTTAAATTTAATTCTTCGGGAGCTTGCGAACGCAAAACTACGCCCTTAACCCGTTCCATCAAATAAAAAGGGGCGTTCATCACGCTCAAATCATTGCAATATAACAAAGGACGCGGCACTTTTGGATAAACTTTGATAAGGCCCGACAATACCCGGAATTCGCGCTCCATATCGTGTGCCGATTTAATTTCAATCCCAAAGGGCGGGCGGCGCAAGATTATCTCGTGTTCGCCCACTTTTACCAGATAAGTTAGATTAGAAAAGCCATGCGGAAATTGAGCCAACGTTAGCGGACCATCCAATTCAGGATTTGCGGCTTTAAGATAAGCGGTGAGGCGATTTGCGTCCAATTCTTCGCCCGCTCGTACTGCCTGTGGTTGGTCATTGACTTCTGTGTCATTCATTTTTCTTCCCTTTTCCCCTTTGATTTTTCTTTTCCCCTTTGATTAGGCTTAGATTATAGCAGAAAACTAATCCAGCTAAAAAATCTAAACCTTGCCCTAAATCTACCCTAAAGCTGGTCAGTTTTATGCAAAGAAGTGTTAAAATAAGGGTAGCTAAAATAAAACGGTTCACAATTCATGATTTGATGAAAGAATTAAAGGGAGCGTACAGAAAGAAGGAGCGAAAAATGACCCCGGCGGAAACAGGTTCTACCCGGCTCGAACAGCGCGACGCAATTGTTCGCAGGCGCAAAAGTGCCGCTTCGGTTTCAATAATTTCAAATATTTGCTTAATTCTGGCTAAACTGGGGGTCGGCTTTTCGATTGGTTCGGTTAGTGTTATTTCGGAAGCAATTCATTCCAGCGTAGATTTGATTGCGGCGATAATGGCCTTTATTGCGGTTAGAATCGCGGCTCGTCCCGCCGATAAAAGCCATCCTTATGGTCATGGCAAATTTGAAAATGTTAGCGGGACAGCCGAGGCTCTTTTAATTTTTGTAGGCGCAGGCGTAATTATTTTTGAGGCGATTAACCGTTTTAGCGAACCGGGCGCAACCGATAGCGCAATCTGGGGCGTGGCAGTAATGGGTTTTTCGGCGGCGGTAAACTTTGGGGTTTCGCGTTATCTTTTCAAGGTAGGCCGGGAAACCGATTCGGTGGCTTTACAGGCCGATGCCGCCCACCTTAGCACCGATGTCATTACTTCGGCGGGGGTTTTGGTTGGGTTGGGGATTGTCTGGATTAGCGGCTTGCATTGGCTCGACCCGCTTACTGCTTTGGTGGTAGCTTTGCTGATTATCAAGTCAGGCTGGGATATTTTCAGTCAATCTTCGTCAGGTTTGCTTGATGCCAGTTTACCTACCGAGGAAGAAACCAAAATTTTGAATACCGTCCAGCGTTTCAAAGGGCGTTATATTGACTTTCACGAATTGCGTACCCGCAAAAGTGGCCCGGAACGCCATATTGATTTTCATCTGGTCGTCCCCGATGAACTCACGGTGGCCCAGGCTCACGTGCTTTGTAATGAAATGGAAGTAGCTTTAGATAGCGAGGTAAACGGGGCGGTTATCCAAATTCATATCGAGCCGCAAAGCGTTTGCACCGCCGAAGATGGCGTTTACCGTTGCAGCCCGGTGCATCACTTTCACGAGCATAGCCATTCCTGATTCTTATTGCGGCTTTTCCGAAGGGCGAATTGGGGCAAGCCTGACCTGACCGGGGAAGCCGCTAAAGGTAGCGTGCAGCACTTCTAACCCATCTTGATTGACATAACTAACGTCGCCCCTCATGCGGCGTTTAGCTTCGTCCTTTTCCACAATCGTAACGGTGCAGGTAATTGTATCGCCCACATAAACCGAAGCCAAAAACTTAAAATTCATATCGGTTGCCAGAAAGCCAATCATTCCGCCAACATGGGTTAGCATACTGCCAGTTAGCAAACCGGGGATGTTGCGCCGTCCATACCAGCTTTGTCCGGCAAAATCGTTATCCATATGATAGGGGTTAAAATCACCCGTGACCCCGATAAACATCGAAACGTCACCGTCAGTGAAAGTACGCCGGAACTCGAAACTATCGCCTACCTCTATTTTCGAGAAAGCTTCGCTCAACTGCTGCTTAAATTCCGGCGTAGCTCCCGCCATATTTCTAGCTCCTTTTTAACTCAAAACCACTCAGCCTTTATTGCAGGAGGGATTTCCAATCCCGACAAGAGGAATCTGGGAAAAATCGGGATTAGAAATCCTTACTACATCCTAACTCGCAACTCATTAAGTCCCAAATTTAGTGTTGGTGAGGACATAGCGCGAGAAAATATCTTTCAAGCGGTCACTGTCGTCGTTCATTAGCTTTAGACGAGTGGGAACAAGGCTACCCACCCGGTTGCTGATGGCATAGGTGTAGTTGCGGTAATAAAGGGGGACGGCGGGCAGTTCCCCAGCCCAAATATCTTGCCACTGGTTATAAAGTTGCTGGCGTTCGCCCTGATTCAGGCTACGTCGCGCCCGTTCTAAAAGCTGGTCGGCCCGGTCATTGCGCCAGCTCGAATAATTAAAACCGTCTGGCCCAATTTCGGAGCTATGCCAGTTCAGATAAACATCCGGGTCGTTAATTGTTCCCTGCACCGGCAAAAGCAGGGCATCGTAACGCCGACCCACAATATCATTGAGCAAATCGCGTGGGCTAGGAGCAACCCGTACCGAAGCGGCAATGCCTACATCCCGCAAATACCCGGCAATATCAAAGGCGACGGCCTGCTGGTCGGGAGCGTTGGCGGTCAAAAGATTGATAAGTAATGGTCTACCGTCTTTTTGGCGTACCCCGTCGGCGTTCAGCTTCCAGCCAGCATCCTCCAACATTTTACGGGCAACGGCGGGCTGAAAATCGTACTTTTTAATGTCCGGCTTATAGGCCCAAAGATAGGCCGGCATGGGCGAATCGCTAACCGTTGCCTGTCCGCCAAACTCACGAGCTACCAAACCCGGCTTGTTAATCGAATAGGCGATAGCCTGCCGGACTTCTTTTTGGCCGAGCAGTTCAGTATTTTGCAAATTCAAAAACAAAAAAGTATTTCGGGCCAAAGGTGCGCTATATTGTTGAATACTTTTATCCGAATTCAGGGCTTTCAGGTCAGCCGGGGGAACATAAGAAATACCGTCAATCTGGCTGGCGTTCAGAGCCGCGAGAGCCGTCCGCGAACTGGGGTAATAGCGAAACCAGATTTTGTTAAGATAAGGTTTGGTACCGCCATCATAAAGCGGGTTGGTTATGAGGGTAACGCCATCTCCGGCGAGGCCATTCGGGGCAAGGCGAAACGGCCCGGTTCCCACCGGGTCAAGATTAAAATCGCCCCGGCCCAAATCTTTAGCGGTAATTTTATCTTTTAGCAGTTGCTCGGACAAAATCCCAAAGGCGGTATAATTTAGAAAAGGTGTCCAAACTTCGGGCAAGCGAAACCGTACCCGGTAATCGCCCAGGCGGTCAACCTGAATACTTTTCCAGGCGTTATGCAATTCGGGTGAGCCAGGATAATCATCACTTCTAATTAGGGCAATCGTAAAAAGCACATCGCGGCTGGTGACGGGCGCACCATTTTGCCAGCGTGCATCAGTTCGCAAGTGAAATTCCCAGGTTTTGCCGCCATCGGGGGTATCCCAGTTATCGGATAAGTCGGGGATAATCTCGCCGTTCTGATTAGAGCGGGTCAGACCGCTAAAAATCAGAGAGGAAATATCTTTGCTAAGTTGGTTGGCAGCGTAAAGCGGGTTTAGGGTTAGCGGGGTATTGCTATCTACCACCACCCCTTCGACGTAAGTTCCGCCGGGAGTTGGTTCGCTGCTGCGTGGCACAAGCAACAAGAAGTAAGCCAGCGCAACCGCAATCGCGAAAAACCCGACTGCTGCAACCAATACCTGTAGCCGAAGTCGTTTAACCAAAGTTGTTAAGCCTTGCTACTAGGGCTTGACGAAGCTGGCCCAAAGGCAAATAATCAAAAAAATTACCGCAAAGCCAATGGTAAACTGGAACAAACGCTTTTCAAAACCGCGCCGGGTGCGGAAAATCGAATTGGAATCACCGCCCATTGCCCCGCTAAAACTGCTGCCTTTGGTTTGGAGCAAAATAAGTACAACCAAAAAGACCGCTAATACGATTTGGACAATATTGAGAGTAGTTAACACGCTAAAAACCTGCTTTCTCGCCCGAATTTACAAAAATAATTGCTTGTTTCGGCAAATTTAACCTGATAATTGATGGGCTAATTATAACAAGCGGCTAGAGCTTTTGCAAACGCAGCCAGCCCAGACGATGTGATATAATAATTGTAACTATTCAGCCAATCTTTGTGCAGGAGGGATTTCCAATCCCGACCAGACAGGTTTGGGTAAATCGGGATTAGAAATCCCTCCTACACGTGATAGCTACGTTAGAAAAGCAAAAAAAGCAAAAATGGAAAGCCTTCCTTTAGTTTTATATACTTTAATGCTGGAAATTACCGCCGGGTCGTTTGCCGTCTTGATGCTGACCGATTTTCGGGGCGAGGTGGGCCGCAGTTTCCTGATTACTGGGGGTGTTACTGCGCTGGCAACCGCCGGGATTGCCCGTTGGGTCGAAAACGCGGTGGTGTTCCAAAGCGGGCAACAGCTTTACCCTACCGATTTTAGCTGGGACAATTTCCAGCAATTCTGTTTGGCGGCAACATTGATTTTGCTGGTGCTTTATAATCTAATGGTTTGGCTTGGTACGGATAAGGCCCGCAGAGTGGTTGGAGCGGCTGCTCTGGTGGCTGCCAGCCTGACTTTGTTGGGTAATGCTATGCTCTACCGGGGAGATTATCTGGGCGGCTGGATTGCCCCTTTTAGCTTTGTGGCGGGGGCGGCAGCAGTTGGTACAGTTTTAACCGGCATGTTGCTCGGTCACTGGTATCTGGTAACGCCTGCCCTTACGGTTGCGCCCTTAAGCCGGATTAACAGCCTTTTTTTCTGGTCGTTAATCGCTCAAGCCGTATTAGTAGTAGTTAATATTGGCCCCTGGGCCAGTGGCGCGGCTCAAATGTGGGAGCAATACGGGGCGGTGTTCTGGCTACGGGTCGGCATTGGCATTGTTTTTCCGCTTATTTTGGCGGTAGCGACCTGGCAAACCTGCAAACTCAAGGCACATATGTCTAGCACCGGCTTTTTGTATGTTGCGCTGGCCTGCGTGCTGGCAGGCGAAATCGTCTCGCGGGTTATTTTGTTCCAAACCTATGTACCCTTATAGCCTGACATAAAAGCATGAAAACAGCCACGCCCGGTCAATCTTCTCTTGAAAGCAAATCAAATTCAGCCATAAATTTTTTTGGATTTAGTCCAACCTGGTTAATTGGGCCATTATTGGGTTTAGTGGCCTTTGCCCAAACTTTCGGCCATTACTTTACAGGCGAAGATTTTGTTTTTATCAAAGCTGCCGCAAATAATACCGCTTTTTATGATACTACTCAAAAACTTTTTTATCGTCCCTTGCCGAACTTGCTCTGGCAGCTCGACTATAATTGGTGGGGACTAAACGCAAGCGGTTATCATCTTACCAACTTGCTTTTGCACTTGCTGAATGTGCTGCTGGTGAATTTCTTAGCGCGGCAATTAACTGGTAATCCTAACATCGGCCATCTGGCTGCCGCTCTTTTCGCCTTGCATCCCGTCCATATCGAGGCCGTTACCTGGCTGGCGGCCCGCCCGGATTTGCTAACGACTAGTTTTTGTTTGGTGGCGGCTCTGTGCTTTTTCGCCTGTTTTAATCGCAAAAATAAGTTTAGCTCGATTGGGCTTTTTTTATTATCGCTACTGTTTTTTGCCGCCGGATTATTTTCCAAAGAAGCCGCCGCCGGGTGGCCTATTGCCCTTGTTTTAGTCCAGCTTTTAAGGTTCACTGGCAAAACTTTCGCCCCCGTCCAAACTCAAAATGAGCCGCCTTTTGTCAGGCCGCTCACCCGCTTCACCCGATTTGCTATAACTTGCTTGCTTTTGCTCCTCCCTTTTGGAGTAGTTGGCGGGCTTTATGCGCTGGCCCGCTGGCAAGCTTTGGGTGGCTTGGGCGGCTATAGCAGCGAAGGCAAAGATTTACTTTACGTTGGCTGGAACTTGACGGGGGGGTTATGGCTACCCTTGCTTTTCCCGCTTAACCTCAAAAGTGCGAATACACTGGCGACTTTTGGGCTGCTGGCTTCGCTGATTTTGATTTACGCCGGATTACTCTGGAACTGGACGAATTTACCCCGTTCGCCGCGAAACTGGCTGTTAAATCTCAAATCAAAAAAGCGAGAGATTTATATTGGCTTAATCCTGATGTACGGTAGTTTGCTGCCTGCCCTGAATACCGCCCCGGTAAACACCACCTTAGCCCAATCGCGCTTGCTTTATCTTCCCTCAGTCGGTTTCTGTTTACTCGTGGCTCAATTAAAAGTAACAAGTATCAAGTATCAAGTAACAAGTAACAAAGGGGACAAATCGGAAGTCGGAAGTATAAAGTCGGAACTAGAAGAAAGTAACAAGTATCAAGTATCAAGTAACAAGTCGGAAGTCGGAAGTATAAAGTCGCAAGCATTAACCGACAACCGACAACCGACAACCGACAACCCTTCTTTCCAACTCGCAACTCGCAACTCGCAACTCGCAACTCTTTTTATCCTCGCTTTGCTGCTCTGGCAAATA
>JBBQGP010000242.1:0-7654 GCA_038323095.1 Chloroflexia bacterium
CTATCGGAACTTACAAAAACAAACGGCTCTGGCGGATTAAATTTAGTAGCCGCATTAAAAGCAAGTTGAGCGGCAGTTAAGTGTAAACTATCAAGCGTTCTTATAACCAAACTGTTAGATAGCTTAAATATCAATTTTTGAAGTTCAGCTAACTGTAGATCACCACCCAAAGGCACAATTTGATAGTTAAGGCTATCTCTTTTGACTCGGTCTAGTAAATCTACAGCCTGAACACGAGTAAGATTAGCTTCAGTATAACGTCTTCGCAAAACTACACTAGACTCAAATAAAGCAAGTTCTGAAATCACAATCTGTTTATCTCGAACAAAATTAGTCAACCAAACTGCACCTTTTTCAGATAAATATTGCTTGAGTAAGGCGTTTGTGTCAAGGAAAGCAACTGTCACCTAAAACCTGTCCTCTCTATCTTCGTTTACCATTTCAGATAAAGATTTAGGCCCAACAGGAAGCTTTGTAAAATCCGTCTTATCCAGTTCGGCTAATTCTTCCGGCGTTAGCGAACTATGAAGTTTAGCAATACTGGCCTCTATTTGCTCGATTGTTGGAGTATATGCGCCCGGTATTTGGACACGGCGTGACGCTGGCGCGGTGGTTTGCGAAGTCGAAACGGCGGGTTTTGTGCGTATTTGCCGATTTACTTGCTCTTGTACCATTAGCAATTCATCAAAAGACAATTGCTCAAGTTGATTTAACACATTTGATAAAGCTGATGTCATAGGTTTACCTCCAAATATATTTTACTCCTCCCAGAAGGGCAAGACCATACCCATTTTTTGCAAAATTTGACGGGTCTGGAGCATAGCGGTATAAGTCGGGGTGACGTAAAGGGTTTCGCCGGGAGAAAGGCGGGCGGTGGCCTGTTGCAAAGCGGTGGCAATATCTTCTTCGTGGCTTATCAGGGAAGGCTCAACTCCGGCATATTTCAGGCGGACAGCCATATCGGTAGCCCGGAGGCCACTGGTAAGCGCAAATTCTACCCGTCCCGCCAAAACTTCAAAATCTACATCCCATAGCCAGCTTACATCACGGCCATCGGCGGTCAAATCGTTGAGGATAACCAAAAGTTTTAGCTTTTGCCCGTCGGAAACTGCCCCGGTCAACATCCGCAAAACTTCGTTAAAGCCTACCGGATTTTTGACTAGAGCTAGAAGTAAGTCTTTGTTATCACCCAAATTCACCCGCTCAATGCGCCCGAAAGCCGCTTTGAATTCGGCCAAACCGCGCACTACATTTTCGGGAGCAAGCTGCATTGTCAGGGCCGCCGCCGCCGCACCCGTCGCGTTATAGACGTTGTAAAGGCCAGGAACGCCCAAATTCAAGTTTAACGGCTCGGCAGGAGTAGTCAGGGTAAACTGTGCGCCGGATGCACCTTGCAGCAAAATGTCTTGCGCCAGAAAGTCGGGTTCGGGACGTTTGAAATCACAATTAGAGCATTTGTAATGGCCCATGTGGGATATGTAAACTGCTTCATAAATCAAGGGGTGGCCGCAAACCACACATTTAGAGGCATCTACCGCATGGGGCAATTCGGGCAAAGTTTGGGCCGGGTCGTCCAGTCCAAAAAAGACGGAGCGCACTCCTGACGGAGCAAAACGGGCCAGATAAGCTACCGAGGGGTCATCCGCATTCAAAATCAGGGTTATGCCGGGTGAAAGTTTTTTGATAGATTCTACCCATCGCCTGCGAATAGTATCTATTTCGCCGTAACGGTCTAGTTGGTCGCGGAAAAGATTATTTATCAAAATATAGCGCGGGGCAATTTCAGCTACAGCCTGTGGGAAGACGGCTTCATCCACTTCAAACAAACCCAAATCCGCCTCGAGCTTGCCGCTAAACCTGGTTTGGTTGAGCAAAGTTGAAGTCAGTCCGCGAATCAAATTCGAGCCACTGCGATTATTTACTATTTTTAGTCCGGCCTGCTGTAAAATGGTCGAAAAAAGGCGAGTGGTGGTAGTTTTGCCGTTTGTGCCGGTAACAACTACGCTTCCGGCGGGGAGGCGGGCGGTCAGGCCACTCAAAATGTGCGGGTCAAGCCGATGGGCGATTAAACCGGGGAGAGCCGTCCCGCCCCGCCCGGTACGATGTAAAATTTCTAAAAGAGCTTTGCCGGTAGCAATTGCCAAAAGTTGCCGCAATATTCCAACCCTTCGATTTTTTAGCTAAAAATTCGCCTAAAAAGAGTGAAGGCTCACAAAGCCCTCAGTTGGGCGAATATTAGCAGGATTTGAAAGGGCTTGCAAACAGAGCCTGTTATCTGGGTGCGCGTCAATTTTTTGCAAGCTTGGATTTGGCCCATAAAACCCGTTGTTAGCCTGTCATTCTGAGCGACGACTATCCGCCCTTTACCTTTAGCCGGGTCTAAGCGAAGAATCTTCTTGATAGAACCGGATTCACAAATCGAAGACGGGTCAGGGTAGAAGATTCTTCGCTTAGACCCGGCTTTGGGAAGTTAGGGGCAAAGGCTCAGAATGACAGGGCTAAAGCCGTTGTGAAAGCGTCAAGAGGCTCTCTTGCAAAAAATTGACACACCCTTGTTATCTCAGGTAAAGAATACGGCCACAACTAGGGCAATTGATAATATTCATGCCACTTTTGACTTCGCGTTGTTTGTTCAGAGGTAATTCAACCCGGCAGCGTCCGCAGATTTTGCCGTTTTTTACTTCGGCGACGGCGATTCCTTGTTTTTGGCCTCGAAGCTTTTCGTAAACTAATACATCGGGCGGCATAACTATTTTAACTCGCTGCTCCCGTTGCGCCCGCAAACCGGGCAATTCAGCTTCCAGACGGGCGCGTTCTTTGCGCAAGGCGGCAATTGATTTTTCCCAATCGGCCTGAACTTCGATTAAACGAGCTTTGGCAGCTTTGTTGGCAGCTTCGGCCTGCTCCAAACCTGTCATAGCTTCCAGGCTTTCATCATCTATTTCGGTGCGACGCTGCCGGAAATTGGCAATTTCGCTTTCGGCGGCACTAATTTGCTTCGCGCCACTAATTTTGCCTGCGTTAAGTTTTTTCTCAAGCTCGGCGGCATGGCGTTCGCTATCTTCGGCAGCAATTTCAAGGTCGCGCAATTTGGATTTAGCGGCGGCAAAAGCGTTTTCAGCTTTACGGGCTTCTTCGCGGGCGGCATCCAGAGCCGTAGTATTGGTTAAAGCAAGATCTATTTGAGAAATGGAAATTTGCCTCGCATCAATTTCGCTATCCACTTGCTGCAAATCGAATAATGCAGACACTCGGTTCATGTATTACCTCGGTTGTCGATTGTCGGTTGTCATTTGTCGGTAGATACACTATACCAGTTTTTGCTGACGAGTGATAACCGAATTATCTTTCCTGCAAAAATTCAAGAGAGTTGACACCGCGCTCAACCAGCATTAATTTCAAATCTGGCATCGCCGGGAGAACTTCGTCTAATTTTACATCAGGCGAGTGCCGCACGTCCATCTCTAAAACGCCGCGCCGGAAATCCGTAACCGTAACGTGATGAACACCGGGCAAGCCACGCATAACTTTTTCCATCATCAAAAGTGAAAGCCCCTGCAAATTGGAAATAGTCAGGCGCGTTTCAACCTCACCCACGCCAGTCCGCTCCAAATTAGACCCGGCGGGCGGAAGTGGCAAAGGAATAGAAGCAAATTTAGCCAATGACTCGCGCTGCATTTCGGTAAGTTGGGGGGCAGAGCGAGGCGGCACGAAATTAGTGTTAGACTGGCGCGGGAATTGATGAGCCATATCTTCACCCAAATCGCCGATACGTGGAGCAGGCGTAGTCAAGTCGCTCTCGCCACGATTAGTCGGCGGCGTAAAAGAACCAGCCGCATCCATTGCCACTACCGGCTCAGGTTCGGGCTGGCGCGGTTTGGGCGCGACAGGAGCAAGCGGGCCAGTAGCAGAACGTGGTTTGAAACCAGGATTAAAGCGAACGGCACTCATCGGAGGAGGCGTAACCACATCGTCAAGGCCGAGCTTTGCGCCAATTTCCTGCATTTCGGCTTTTTCCAAATTCTTTGGTTGGTTGCCCGCCCCAACCGAGGCAAAAGTGGGCCTGTCACCAAAATCAGCTAGATTTGCAGGAACTTCTTCGGCTTCGGGCAAATTCGCCCCTGCCCCCTCACGTCGGTTCAAAAGCTGCTGCACTCGCTGGCGCGTTGCCTCAATTCGAGCGTCGCGGGCGCGTTGAACCGCCTCGGAAACGTTGCCTTGAGCTACTTCGGAACTGCTTGTATTCTGGGGTGCTGAAGCAGCAGCTTCCGGCTTCTCTCCGCCTTTCTTTTCAGGTACACTCAAGTCAATTTTGTCCAGGCGAATTATCGCGCTACCGCCTGGCACCCGGCGGGTCGGCACATCGTCAAATTCGGCTTCCTCATCGTTAAATTCAAAAACATCTACCGGCAATTGAAATCTGGGTTTTTCCTCAAAACGCGGGGTAGAAGCAACCAATTTACTAGCTTCACCCTTTTTCCCGGCTTCCTGTTCCGGCTCTTTTCCTTTTGCTTTTTCGGACGGGAACGAAATTAGCGAATCGTTGCTGGAACGAGGAGCAGCAGGCTTTACTTCTGGCTCAAGCGGCGGGCGGAAAGCAACCAAGGGGGCATTATTAGCCGATAAAGCTTTAGGCGCAGTCGGAAAATTCTCGTCTTGAGGAAACAAAGGCGTAGGTGTACCAACAAATTTTTCCCAAATTTGCTCTTTATCTTTAGGTTTGAGTGTCGTAGGCAAGTTCTCACTTTTAGCTCTTAATTCGGTTATTTCTCGCAGCAAACGTTCCCGTTCCTGCTGGGCATCTTGCAACAAATTTTGAGCTTCCCGCTCCGTACCGATTTTTTGGGCGCGGACTCCATCCAGTTCACGCTGGCTAATTTTCAATTCGTTTTCCAGCCGTTCTTGCAAAGACCGCAAGTCATCGACTTCATGGCGCAAAGTTCCGCGCTGCTCCCCTAATTCGGTCAAGGTACGCCGAACATCTTCTTCGACCAGCCATTTTAATTCATTTAAGGATTTGACGGCCTGAACAATATGGGTGGTCAAGGCAGCATCCAGCGCGGCGTAAATCGCCATACGTCCGGCAGCCCAACTTTGGGTTTGGGGAGTATCACCCTGCTCGATTGGGAGTTCGGGCATTTTAAAATCGAAATTTACCGAATCGGGGTTAAAACTTTTTTCGCTACTCATAATTTAGTGTCTGCCATCCTCCGCGCCAACAGTTTCTTTTGTTCAGTCTAGTCAAATAGAATCAGTTCCACTTGATAAACGTAAAGAGTTTAAAGTGGTTGCATTATAGTGAAAATTATACTCGCTCTGTCAATTTTGAACTGGTTTAGTTTTACCTGAAAAACCCTTAGACAGAGTGATTAACAGCCAATTTGTTTTACCAGTTTAAGTTCAAGTGCTGATGTTTATAGTATATTAAAACCTCTTGATTGCTACAACGCCGATTATATATTTTAATTTAATTTTAGCAACCCGACATTACATAAGCCATTACAAAAAGTTGGAAAAAAGGCTGAAATTTAGCGCTGAACTACTTTCCTAATTTGCCTGAATATGGTAAAATGTTCTATATCAAAAGAGTAAGTTAAAATCGTAAGTTGGCACTTCAGAAAAGTTCTTTACGGCATCTAACCTGACATTTTGGCAAAATATTGAAAATTAAAGTAGCTATTGAAGTTTTTGGAGGCAGCAAGCCGTTATGGCAGAAATAATGTGGCTCGGTCATTCATGCTTTCGTTTAAGAGGCCGAGAAGCTACGATTGTGACCGACCCCTACAATCGGCGACTTGGGCATGATTTCGGGAAGCCCAGGGCCGAGGTAGTAACTACCAGCCGACCCGGTGATTTGTACAGCTTTGCCGAGGCAGTACGCGGTGAACCTAAAATCCTGAGCGGGCCAGGTGAGTACGAAATTAACGACGTGTTTATTACAGGGGTCGGCACTCGCGATAAAAAGCAAACCCGAAATACCGTCTACGTCTTTGAACTGGAAGGCATGGTTATTTGCCATCTAGGGACGCTAGGCCATATTCCTAACGCCGAGCAACTTGAGCAACTCAGCAATATAGATGTGTTGCTAATCCCGGTAGGCGGAGGTAATACGATTAACGGGGCGGAGGCCAGCGAAGTTATCAGCACAATGGAGCCGCATATTGTTATCCCCATGCATTACAAAGTCGGCCCACTCGATGCGGATTTAGATGGATTAGAGAACTTCGCCAAAGAAATGGGGTTGAGCGATTTATCACCGCAAGAAAAGTTAAACCTTAAACCCAGCGATTTACCAGAGGGTACAAAAGTGGTAATTCTGGACTACAACAATAGTTTCAAATGATAGAGAAGATGGCAGGGGAGGCGGCTCAAACGGGTCGCCTCCCCTCTTTTTAGGCACAAATTTCAGGTAATATCAAGGGTAAGGGTTAGGGGAGGATTTATTTAGATGCCAAAATATATTTTTGTGACGGGCGGGGTGGTTTCTTCGGTGGGGAAGGGAATTACCGTCGCCAGTATTGGACGTTTGCTCAAAAGTCGGGGGATTTCGGTAAGAATTCAAAAGCTTGACCCTTATTTGAACGTAGACCCCGGCACAATGTCACCTTACCAGCATGGGGAAGTTTTTGTAACCGACGATGGGGCGGAAACCGATTTGGATTTGGGGCATTATGAGCGGTTTATTGACGAAAACCTGAGCCGGGCTTCCAACGTAACTACCGGGCAGGTTTATAGCTCGGTCATTCAAAAAGAGCGGCGCGGTGATTTTCTGGGCGGCACAATCCAGGTTATCCCGCATATTACCAACGAAATCAAGGGCCGGATTGGGGCAGTAGCGCGGCAGGGCAACCCGGAAGTAGTAATTGTCGAAGTCGGCGGTACTGTCGGCGATATTGAAGGCCAACCTTTTTTGGAAGCCATTCGCCAAATGCGAAAGGATGCCGGGCGCAACAACGTACTTTATATTCACGTTACCTTGCTCCCGGTGATTTCGCCGACCAATGAGCTAAAGACCAAGCCAACCCAACATAGCGTCAAAGAATTGCGCTCTATCGGCATTTCACCGGATGTAATTGTACTGCGTAGCGACCACGCGATACCGGAAGATGTGCGGGCCAAAATCGCTTTGTTTTGTGATGTAGATATGGCTGGATGTGTACCGCTTCCAACGGCCAGCACTATATATGAAGTACCACTAATTTTGGAAGAATTCGGGCTGGGCGAGTACATTACCGAACGGCTAAACTTGAGTGGACATAAGCCAGAGCTAAACGAGTGGCGGCAGTTGGTCAAGCGAATTCAGCACCCGCGCCGTGAGGTTAGAATTGGGTTGGTCGGTAAATATGTCGCCTTGCATGATGCTTATTTGAGCGTAGCCGAATCGCTTAATCACGCTGGATTGCACCACGATGTAAAAATCGAAATTGACTGGATTAACTCGGAAGAATTTGAGCATGAGCAAGGCTATCGGCGGGCGACGGAACGACTAAAGAATTTGCATGGAATCGTCGTGCCGGGTGGCTTTGGTGACAGAGGTATTGAGGGTAAAATTGTGGCGGCCCGCTATGCCCGCGAAAACAAGATACCTTATCTGGGGCTATGCTACGGGATGCAAATGGCCGTAATTGAATTCGCCCGGCACGTGGTTGGGTTA
>JBBQGP010000243.1:0-7648 GCA_038323095.1 Chloroflexia bacterium
CGAGCCGCCAACCAAACTTGGCAAGGGTACGGCGGATAACCCGGTGTATGCCATTCGTTCCGGCTTTAGCCAATCGCTTGACCAGCTAAAACAAAGTGTCCAGGAAGCTAAAGAATGGATTGCCGATTTGCACAAAACCGAGCAGACCCGCACTGGCATCAGCAGCCTGAAAGTCGGCTTTAATCAGGTTTTTGGCTATTACATTGAGGTGACTTCGACTAATCTGTCCAAAGTGCCACCCGAATACATCCGCAAGCAAACTTTGGCAAACGGCGAACGCTATATTACTCCTGAACTAAAGGAAAAGGAAAATATCGTGCTGACCGCTTCCGACAAAATCGAGCGGTTGGAACGGGAGCTTTTTCGTAATATTCTGGAAACTATCCGGGAGAACCGAGCGCGGCTGCTAAGAACGGCAGGAGCATTGGCCGAACTGGACGTGTTTTGTGCTTTGGCTCAGGTCGCGGTGGAAAACAATTATTGTCGCCCGAACTTGAACAACGGCCCGGCGGTGAAAATCGCGAACGGGCGACACCCGGTAGTCGAAGCGATTAACCGGGAGCATATTTTTGTACCAAACGACATTAATTTGAATAGCCAGCAGGAGCAAGTTTTGGTGATTACCGGGCCAAATATGGCCGGAAAATCCACTTTTTTGCGACAGGCCGCCCTGATTGTTTTGATGGCCCAAATTGGTTCGTTTGTTCCCGCTGATAGCGCAAGTATCGGATTGGTAGACCGCATTTTTACCCGCGTTGGAGCGCAGGACGATATTGCTACCGGGCAATCTACTTTTATGGTGGAAATGACCGAAACCAGCTATATTTTGTCGCACGCTTCGCCGCGTTCGCTGATTATTCTGGACGAGGTTGGGCGAGGAACTAGCACCTATGATGGATTGGCAATTGCTCAGGCGGTAATCGAGTATATTCACAATAACCCGAAGTGTGGCGCAAAAACCTTGTTCGCGACCCACTATCACGAACTCATCGAACTGGCCCACGTGCTGCCCCGTGTCCGCAATTATAATATGGCGGTAGCGGAAGAAGGCGGCAAGGTTATCTTTTTGCGAAAGGTTTTGCCGGGTGGGGCAGACCGCAGCTATGGGATACACGTCGCGCAACTGGCCGGATTGCCCCGCAGCGTTATTCATCGGGCCGAGGAACTTTTGCTAAAATTGGAAGGCGAGGAAGGAGAAATTCGTCCCCGTTCGCGCCGCAATGGTCACGCCAAAGCTGCCTTGAACGGGAATGGTAACGGGCAGCAGATGAATCTTTTTGCGCCTGCTCCCCTTGCCTTGCAAATTGAGGAAAACCCACTTTTAGCCGAATTGCGCGATTTGAACGTAATGGAGCTTTCGCCGCTTGAAGCGATTAACAAGCTTTACGAATTGCAGCAAAAAGCCCGGAATGAGCCATAAAAGAAACTGTTGGAATACAGAGGGAAGCTTTGCAAGTCAGTATTTAGCCCAGAAAACCTGCTACTGGCCTGTCATTCTGAGCGACCATTAGTACCCGCTTGCTTGAGTAGTATTTGAGCGAAGAATCTTCTTGATTAAGCCGGGTCTACAGGCTGAAGCAGTGGTGTGGGTAGAAGATTCTTCGCTTAAATCTGGCTTGGGGAAGGGGGCGGGTAATCGTCGCTCAGAATGACAGTGTTAAAGCCGTTGTCTAAGGTTTAAGTGGCTTCATTGCCCGAACGCCTTTTTCCCTTGTAGGATGCTGCTCTGCCAGTTGATGTTTGGGAAAATCTATTGGCGGAGCAATATCCCACAGGCTTAGGCTCTTACTGCGCTACCGTCAGCAAAATTTTGCCGGTGGTTTGGCGGGAACGCAAGGCCAGCAAAGCTTGGGCGGCTTGTTCTAACGGGAAAGTTTGCCCAATTATTACCTGTAGTTTGCCATCCCGCAAATATTCGAGAATGGCTTGCTGGGCTGCTTGCGCCCGTCCCGGTCTGAGCCAGGGGCCGCCAAAGCCCATCAAATTCAAGCCTTTGACCGAGAGCAAGCCCATCATTTGCATAAAGGGCAAGGGCTGGTTACTCGACCCGCCAAACGTTACCATCCGGCCCATTGGTGCAAGCCCGCTAAATACTTGCCCGCCGATTGGCCCGCCTACCGAGTCCAGCGCAATATCTGCCCCGCGCCCGTTCGTCGCCCGGTAAACTTGCTCAACCCAATTCGGCTCGGTGTAATTTATCGCTAAATCGGCTCCCAGCCCTTCGACCAGCTTTAATTTTTCGCTTGACCCGGCCAGCCCGATAACTTTTCCCGCTCCGGCCAGCTTCGCCAGTTGCACCGCCAGACTGCCTACTCCGCCTGCCGCCGCCTCGATTATAACGCTTTCGCCCGGTTGGATTTTGGTAACATCATGCAGCAAACCATAAGCGGTAATCCCCTGAACTAGCAAAGCGGCGGTAGCCTGATTAAAATCCAGTTCGTCGGGCAAAGCCACTACTTTTTCAATGCCAGCTATGGCATATTGAGCATAACCGCCCGTTTCCAGCACCGCCGCCACGCGCTGTCCGTCCGAAAAGCCCTTAACGCCCGCGCCCAATCCGGCGATAGTTCCGGCTACTTCAAAGCCGGGAGTGTTGGGATAGCTTACGCGGTGTGGCCCGCCTTCCATTCCGGGCGGCATCGGTATCATTGCCAATTGGTCGGCGAAATTTACTCCGGCCACCGCTACCTTGATTAATACTTCATTCGCTCCCGGCTCAGGTTGGGCGATTTCTTCCAGTTGCAAGGCTTGCGGGCCTTCGGGTCGGTTAATTCGCATCGCTTTCATAAAAATTTCGTCCTTTGAATTAGAAAACTAACAGCTCATATGTAAGAGGGATTTCCAATCCCGATAAAGACGGGTGTGGGTAAAATCGGGATTGGAAATCCCTCCTACATAAGTTCGGTTCAATTGCTATAAGTAGCAGCAATTAATAGCTCACCACCGGCAATTTGTGTAAATACTGGTTGTCGGTCAGTTGCTTGAGCATAAAGTCGGCAAGGTCGGCCCGCGCTACCTGAATTCCGCTATCCTTACCAACATATCCCACCCGATATTGACCTTTGGGCGGGTCTTCGGTCAAGCGCGGGCCGCGCACGATTACCCAATCCAGCCTGGAAGCTTTTATCTTTTCGACGTGGCCTACCGAATCTTGCAAAACTTGTTTCATCCCGCCAATTGGTAGCTTGAAAAGAGCGCGAATTAGGTTATCTATTAACTTGGGCTGGTCAAGCGGGTCAGGCACACCCGCCCCGGTCAGGCTTACCAGGCGGCGTACCCCGTTTTTCTTCATGGCAGCAAGGATGTTTGTGATAGCACTGGTCAGCAAATCGGGCGGCGAACCTTTAACGTGGCCCAACGCGCTGATAACGCCATCTTTTCCGGCGACGACTTGCTCGACCTTTTGGGCATCGGTTGCATCACCCTGCACTACCGTCAGGCGTTCGTGCTTAATCGGGAATTTGGCGGTATCCCGCACCAGCACTGCCACTTCATGCCCCTGTGCCAGAGCTTGCTCTACCAGAGGGCGACCCGTTCGCCCACTTGCTCCAAATATTGCCAGCTTCATATTCAAATCTCCTTTTTTCTATTTAACAATTCTGTTTTTAATTAGACCAGTCTACATAATACAGTCAAAAATAAGCCTAAAGACAGGCTTTTACCAATTTACCAATTTGGTCAGCAATGTTTTCTAAAGGTTTTACATTCTTGTAAGTTCGGCTCAATATAATACCGCCTTCCAGAGCGGCAATAATCGTGGCGGCCAAACTTTCGGCCTGCTCCGGCCCAAAATTATTTTGGATTAGCTTATCGGCAAAAGCCTTTTGCCAGGATTGATAAATTTTGGCACATTCTGCGCTTAGTTTTTCGCTGGTGATAGCGGTTTCGAGGGCCACCGTAGTAATTGGCCCGCCCGCCCGGTAGCCCGAAGCTTCTACATTACGGGCGACAAAAAGGATAAAAGTGCTGATTGCTTCCGCTGGGTCGTCAATTGCGGCCAGAGTGCCAAGAATGCGCTGCTGAATTATTTGCCCGGTATGGTTAATCGCTTCCGCCGTTAATTCTTCTTTGCCACCCGGAAAATAGTAATAGAGCGAACCTTTGGGGCTACCGCTTTCCTTAATAATCTGGTTCAGCCCGGTAGCGTGATAACCCTGCATTTCGATAAGTTCGCAAGTTGCTTCGATAATTTGGTCACGTGCTGTCGCCATTTCTAATACCTACCTTCAGTTAATATTATAACGACTGGTCTATATAAAGTCAAGGCTTCCTCCCGAATTTTTGCTATTTCCGGGCTTATACGCTTTAATTGCTTGGATTATATTATAAGCGCATCTAAAAACTAAGCACAGATGAGCTTCAGTTTTTGCAAGCCGCTATAAGCAAAGGAAAGAAACTGGTTTATGAAGATAGGAATTGTTGGGGCGGGGGCGATGGGCAGTCTTTTGGCCGGGCTGTTGGCCTACCAGCAACAAAGCGAGATTTGGCTAATTGGTTCAGCTTCCAGCCAAACTCATCTAAAAGCGATAAAGGTGCAAGGGCTAAAGCTGGAATTAGCCGAAAGCGTCCAAGTAGTCTTTCCTGCTTTACATAATGTAATAATATCAAATTTGAATGTCACCGAAAACGCTGCCGAAGCTTACCCGGTGGATTTGGCCTTAATACTGGTTAAAAGTTACCGCACCGAAGCGGCGGCAGAGCAAGTTCAAGCCATGCTTTCCCCCCATTCTTTAGCCTTAACCTTGCAAAACGGGCTAGGCAATCTGGAAAAACTGGCGTTAGCCGTTGGGCTGGAACGAAGCGGGCAAGGCGTAACAACGCTGGCGGCGGCTTTAGCCGAAGCGGGAGTGGTGCGCTGGAATGGAATCGGCCCGCTTAGTTTGGGTTTATCACCCCAACTTTCGGCAGGGCGACAACAAATCTTGCAGGATTTTGCGGCTTTGCTTGGGCAAATCGGACTAACCGTACCCCTAACCGAAAATATTCAAGGTTTGATTTGGGGGAAACTGATTATAAATTGCGGGATAAACGCTTTGGGGGCTTTGCTGGACGTGCCAAACGGGGATTTGCTAAATATTCCGGCGGCTCGCCCTTTAATGGAGGCAGCAGCCAGCGAAGCGGCAGAAATCGCCCGCGCTCTTGGCATAATTTTGCCTTATCCCTATACAGAATCGGCCCTTCAGACCCAAAAAGTAGCCGAACAAACCGCCCACAATTTTAACTCAATGCTACTGGATATACGACGAAACCGCCCAACCGAAATCGCGGCGATTAACGGGGCAGTAGTACAGCAAGCTCAAACACTAAAGCTTGCCACCCCCATAAATTCGATTTTAACTCAGCTAATTGAAGCCAAAAGCTTTCGAGCATTAGCTCGGAGTGAACTTTTGAAATCAGCTAACGGCTAGAGCTTATCCCAACTGGTCATGGTTTGGTCTATTGGTGGAGCAATACCCTGCAATAAATACCGCCCAATTGGGATAGGCTCTTGGTTCCGACTTGCTACTTCCGAATTCTAACTTTCCCCTAGACCCAGCCTCTTTGCTTCAAGATTTGTTTACCAAGCAGGCCGAGCAAGACATAGTAAGACGTGCCGACGTTTTCGGGGTGATACTCGAAACGGTTGCGCTCGAAATACTGGACAGTATAGGTTTTGCCGTCGTCCGGGTTGATTTCCTGGAATTCGTCGCTGATAGGATAGCCGAAGATAGCTAACCCGCCATTTGACCACCAGTATTTAGCGAAAGCTCCGCCTAACCCATGCCCGGTTTGCGAGAAATAGGTTCGGTCAGGAGTGGAATCGAAGGGCGCGATTTTGGGGAAGTTCCGGCCTTGCGTTAGCTGCACTCCTAACAAACCGAGCAATACTTCATTCGGCGTGGCCTTGTATTCCGGGTGATATTCAAAGCGATTGCGCTCGAAATACTGGACAGTATAAGTTTTGCCATCTGAAGGGTTGACCTCTTGAAATTCTTCGGTTAGAGGGAAGCCAAAGATAGGCAGCCCGCCGCGCTTTTCCCAGTAATAACGGAAGCCATAGCCCAGATTATGCCCGGTTTCGTTAAAATAGCGAATATTGGGGTCGCTGGCCTTTGAGGGGACGCGGCTGCTAGGGCTGTTATTTTCTGCTACCGACACAGTTTGCTGCCCGATATTATCGGTAAAATACTTGACGTATTCCTGCACCACCCCGCCCCAATATTGAGTCGAAGCCTTCCCGGTTAATTTGATATAGCCTGTAATCGAAACAGTTTCGCCCGGCGCAAGCGTTTTGCCAAAGCCCCAGCGATAAGGATGGCTCACGCCACTATTGCCGCTATAATCCACCGCGAAACGGAATTTGTTATTAACCTTGTCAAAGTTCAGGGTCTCGTAGGTCTGGCCCTGTTGATAGGTAAAGCCGGGAGCGGGTTCCTGGCTTTCGACGGGCAAAGAACCCGTATTTTTGATAGTGGCATCGACTCGTAAGGTATCGCCCGGTTTTAGTTCGGTTGGGCTGAATTTCACCGAAACTAATTCAATTCCATAATTTCCGGCGGGAGCAGGGGCCGCTCCCAGGCCGTTTGATACGCGCTGCCGCACGTTGGGCAAAATCGAATACATTGTGTCGCCGGGACAGGAAGTATCAATTACGTCGCGATGCCCCGAAATACAGGCAACATTTGCCCGGTCAACAAAGTAAACGCGGGCCTGCGGGTCAATACTGCGAGTACGGGCCTTCCAGGTCAAAAGCTGCACCAGCGAATCCTGCTGCGCCTGCGTGGGGGCAACTCCCTTAAAGCTGCCAATCAAGCAAACCCCGATGCTACCCCAGTTATATTGGTAAGCGTGACCGCCTACCGCGTCGTCCCCACCAAAGCGGCCTTCGTAAATATTGCCCTTCCAGTCAATCAAGTAGTTATAACCAATATCGCCCCAACCCTGTGTCAAGGAATGGTAAGAGTAAATTCCGCGCACATCCACCGAGGGGTCGGCGTTATAGACGTTCGAGGTTTCGCTATGATGAACAATCATTACTTTGGGGGTGCGGTATTCCACCGGCCAAACTTCTTGCCCGTTTTTGAAACGAAAGCTTTCGTTCGCGCCCCATTGCGCCCGGCTAATAATTGGCGGTGCGCCATTCGCTGCCTGTGGCGAAGGGGTCAGGCGAGGCGACGGTGTTTGCGGGGCTGGCCCTTGCGTACTATCAATAAATGAAATACCAATCAGCTTTGGGGCAATGCTATTCAGCTCGACTTTGTACTGGACATAACTACCCGGCAAAAACAGCAAATCGCTAAACTGGCGGACTTGATTGGCGTTAGTTTTACCGCCCTGATGCCCCTGCAAACCTGCGTCTGTCCACTGGCCCAGTTGTACCGCATTATCGCCGGTGCGAACCTGAACTTTCAAATTTCGGGCATCACCTTTGTTAGCTTCCCAGTAGACCGCTAAAGCGTTAAATCGCCCGTTTACCCGGTGGACACCGCTGGTATAAGTGCCACTGGCCGGGAAAACGCCTTGCTCGACCCAATCGCCCGTCTCGGCAATCGTTTGAGCCTGGTCGAACGGTAGGAAACGTAAAGCTGCCGTCGCGCCAATCAGCGTGACCCCTCCCGCAATTTTCAGAAAATGGCGGCGGCTGCGCTTGGGTTGAGGTACTTTTTGC
>JBBQGP010000244.1:0-7625 GCA_038323095.1 Chloroflexia bacterium
GTTTTTGGCTGATATTCAGCCTGACCCTAAAGATACTACGCGCTGGCAATTTCAGGCGCGTTCAGCCATCGCCCTGGATGCTTCGGGCAATATTTACCTTTTATCCAGAAATACTGACCGTATCCAGAAATTTAGCCCGGATGGGCAACTACTGGCGGAATGGGGCGGCAACGGTAACGGCGACGGCAAGTTCAAAAATGCTTCGGCTTTGGCGGTAGACGGGCAAGGCAATGTTTATGTAGCTGATATGAATAACGGTCAGGTGCAAAAGTTTCAAGTAAAATAGCCAACTGGCACGGAACATGATATGCTCAGGGTTAGTAAAAGCTTGCTTTACTAACCCTTTTGTTATGTAAAGCAGACAAACCTAACGTAGTAGGGATTTCCAATCCCGATTTTACCCAAACCCGTTTTGTCGGGATTGGAAATCCCTACTACAGAAGAACAGTTACCCAAAAATTAGAGCAACAGGGGATGGGAAGATGGACTACGCTTTCAAGCTGGACGGTAGCAAAAGTATCAAGCTCAAGGATTACGACCCGCGTTTTTCGGCGAGTCTAAAAAAAGAAGAGGCAGTCAAGCCATTTGAGAAGCTTAATCAGGAACTTGGCGAATTGCAGGAATTGCTTTACGCCGCGTCCTATAATAGCGTTTTGATTGTTTTGCAAGGGATGGATACGAGCGGCAAGGACGGTACGGTCAGTCACGTAATGGCAAGCGTCAACCCGCAAGGTTGCCGGGTGATTTCGTTCAAAGCTCCTACCGCTGAGGAAACGTCCCACGATTTTCTCTGGCGGGTGCATAACCACGCCCCGCCCAAAGGGATGATGCACATTTTCAACCGTTCACATTACGAAGAAGTGCTGATTGTGCGGGTGCATAATCTTCAGCCCGAAAAAGTCTGGCAAAAGCATTATGAACATATTAACCATTTTGAGCGGCTACTGCACGATAACGGGACAATCGTGTTAAAATTCTTCTTGCATATTTCCGAAGAAGAACAGTTGGAACGGCTCAAAGCGCGGGAAGAAGACCCCGATAAACGCTGGAAGCTCGCAGTCGGCGATTATATGGAGCGGCGATATTGGGATGATTACCAGCAAGCTTACGAAGTTTTGCTAAACAAATGCGCCAATTCTGCAACGCCCTGGTATATTGTATCGGCTGACCGCAAGTGGTTTCGCAATCTGGCGGTAGCCGAAGCCATAGCCGACGGTTTGCGCCCCTACAAGGACGAATGGCACAAAGCTCTGGAAGCACGCGGCGCGAAAGCCTATCAGGAACTATTGGCGGCCCGCGCCGCCGGAACGCTTACAGAAAAGTAACAAGTATCAAGTTGGAATCAATTCTCAACTCCTAACTCCGTTCCCTCTAATAACTAACAACCAACAACTAACAACTAATGAAAGAAGCTTATGAGATTTATTGTAATTGGCGGAGGGTGCTACGGCGTTTATCATAGCGGGCAGCTTTTCAAGTCTATTCAGAAAGGGAAATTGCCCGCCGATAGCCAGCTAATCGTGGTTGACCGCCACGCCGAACCCAGGGCTATGAGCGAACACGTGGATAAACCCGGCTTTGTGTTTGTGCAGAGCGATTGGCAGGAGTTTTTGCAAGGGTTTTTCAGCGATGCAACGCGCTATAATCCTGCTACTGATGGGGATGAAGTTCAGATTGTACCTGCCCCGTTTGCGCCACATCTCTTTTTCGATTGGTTGCGCTTTTCGGTGAACCAGCGATTACAGGAGCTAGGCCGGACAGATATAAGCGTAGAGCGCGAGGGTTTTGATTATAAAATGAGCTTGCCCTACGAATTTACCGACAAAAGCGGCAATCACTTTGTGAGTCGGGCGGGGTGGACTTGCCCGACGGCCTGCATTGAGCCGCGCCTTTGTCCGGCGGTAAAAGGGTTACGTGATTGGGATTTACAAAACGATTTGCGCGGTTTTGTCGCCGGACAAGCGGTTAAATTTTCGGAAAGTGCGGCTCTAAAGCTGACTGCCGCCAATTTGCCCAATGGCGCAACTGCTTTAGCCGAGCCGCCCCCCGCTTTTGCCGGAGTCGAAACTTTCACCTGTCACCATTTTTCACATGGTATTGGTACAACTCCGGCCCGTCAGCTTTTTGATGCCCGCACCCGCTTGCTGGATTTGGCTTTAACACTTACTCCGGCTCAACCCGAAGCCCGCGTCGCTATCGGCACAGTCTCACATTGTCACGGCGTAGTTGCTACCCTCAAGGTAGAGCTGAGGGGAAAGTAACAAGTATCAAGGAAATACCGATACCTTTGTAAGATATTGCTCTGCCAATAGATTTCTTGATTTGCCCCTATCCTATAGGATATTGCTCCGCCAATAGATTTTAGCCGAACATCCATTGCCGAAGCAATATCACACAAGATGGGAGCATTTACTTGATACTTGTTACTTGTTACTTGTTACTTAGTCCTAGCGGGATTGCTTATCGGCAAGGCCAGGAGGGTTCAGATTTGCGTCGGGGTCAAGGTCGTAGCCGCCGCTCATTATCGTTTGCGGGTCGGGCGATTCATCGTTAGCGATTTCACCAAGAGGTTTAGCGTCTTTGGAGTAGCCACGCCCTTCGTTAAATTTCTTTTCGTCAAAATCGGGCAACTGACTGAATTTGGTTTTATCCAAACTTAGTTTAAGGCTGCTTTTATCGTCGGAAAGTTGACCAATACTGCCTGCTTCCACCTGTTTCAGTCCCGTACCAAGTGCTGTGTTACCTACTACGATGTGACTGAGCTGATTGTTTTGTCCCATCACCAAATGCTTAATTTCGCCTAAATGATGACCTTCGCTGCTCTCAACCTTCGCGCCCAGTCTAATATCAGTTTGCATACAAGCCTCCTTGCCTGAAAAATCCTTAAATCCTTCTAATCAAACTCTAGTGTGAATAGCTTGCAATAAATGTACCAAAAGGGGTCAAATATTGGATTTGCTTTGCGAGCCATCCACCGACCAGCTTGCCCCCGTAACCAGACTGGCCCGCTCCGAAGCCAAAAACACGACCACATTCGCCACTTCTTCCGGCGTTCCAAAGCGACCAAGCGGCATTTCCTGTTTTACAAAGGCGGCCATCCCGTCGGGGTCAGCCGTCACCCGTTTGGCCCAGCTTCCGCCCGGAAAAAGGATTGAACCGGGCGCAACGCTATTAACCAAAATGTTATCTTTTGCCAATTCCAGAGCCATGTTCTTGGCAAGGCTGATTTCAGCGGCCTTCCCCAAATTGTAAGCCAACGCCCCGCCGCTTTCCCGACCCCAAACGCTCGAAATAAAGATAATATGCCCGCCGCCAACTGTTCGCATATGCGGGACTGCCGCCTTACTCGCGGCGTATCCTGCCACCAAATTTATATCCAGCACGCCGCGCACCTGGGCAATATCCGAGCGGTCAAAACCGCCCCCGCCCAGCGACCCGCCAACGTTATTCACCAAAATATCCAGCCGCCCATAAGTTTTAACCACTTGCTCAATTGCGCGGGATATGTCTTCTTCCTTGCTCATATCAGCTTGAATTGGTAACGAGGCGGGCTTGTGCGTTTCGGCCTGAAAGTTCGGTACACCTTTGCCCAAAACTGCCGCGATTTCACCAGCCGTTTTTTCCAGCGTCGCCAGAGTACGACCTGTAAAGGCCACAAAACAGCCTTCCTGAGCTAGTCCCAACCCTATCATGCGCCCAATACCCCGGCTGCCACCCGTGATTAAAGCTACTTTGCCCGCCAAACCTAAATCCATGTTAAAACTCCTCCAAAAAGTATTATTTTCTAATCGTTGCTTGTATTATAATTCATTGTCGCTATCTTTACCGCTTATTTTAAGGTAAAATCCATTTGCAACCCCGCATCGGGAGCGAGTTCAAATTAGTATTATAAGGCTATATTATTAAAGCGTTTTTGCGTCTTTGCGCGAGAACCTGAATTAGAAAGCAGGAATTGATGACCCAGCCCACCAAAAATAACGGCGAAAACAAGGCTAAAAAAGGGCCAATGGTTGAACGCCCTTTGCTCTTTCTGGATTTGGAGACTACCGGGCTAAATTGCGGCGTACACGAGATTACCGAAATTGGAGCTTTGCTGGTATCGCAGCCTGATTTTAAGGTAATTAACACTTTTCAAACTAAGGTTATGCCAACTCATCTTGAAACCGCTACCCCCGAAGCTTTGGCGATTGGTCACTTTGATTTGAAAAAATGGCAGGCCGAAGCCCAACCGCTAGAGCAAGCTTTGAAGCAATTAGGCGAAATTGGGCAGGGTTCAATTCTTTCGGGCTTTAACCTGACTTTTGATTGGGCTTTTTTGCAGACCGCCTTTAATCAGGTTGGTATGGAAGATTTCTTTTACTACCACCGCTTCGATATAATGAGTGCGGCATATGTAAAGCTGTTTGGGAAGCCCGGTATGGGCAAATACAGTCTGAGCGAATGTTGCCGCTTCTTTGGCATTACCAACAAAGCCGCCCACACCGCTTTTGCCGATGCCGAAGCTACTTACAAAGTCTTCTTGGGCTTGATGAATTACTCCGAAGGCGATAAACCAGCCTAAAATTTAGCTCAGTTAGTCATATTCAAAATCCATTGGCAAAAGAATTTGTAACTATTCAGCCAGCCTCAATGTAGGAAGGATTTCCAATCCCGATTTTACCTAAAGACGGCTTTATCGGGATTGGAAATCCTTCCTACACCTTAACAGTTACCAATATCCTGCAAAAATGCGGCCTGTTGGGATAAGCTCCTGATTTTAAGTTATAAGAACCAGTGTCAAAACGCTCTTCCTGGAAGGCGGATTAAGAGATTGTTTATTGACATTCTTAATAAACAAACCTATAATAAGATATAGTGTATCAGCTTAATCGAGAATCTTTGCTGAGAATATATAAACGAAAGAAGGAGATTGTTATGACTATGACTGAACAGGGTCAAGCGTTGGTAGAACGCCGTCACCACCGGCCAAAAATTGCTAAAAGTGCGATTGAATTAATGGGAAACACCCCTTTAGTACGTTTGAATAAAGTTACCGAAGGTTGCGTTGCCAATGTAATAGCCAAGCTCGAATCCTACAACCCTGGTTTCTGTGTAAAATGCCGGATTGGGGTCGGGATGATTGAAGATGCCGAACGACGCAACGTGCTTACCAAAGATACTGTAATTATCGAGCCGACCAGTGGTAACACTGGTATTGCCCTCGCCTGGGTTTCGGCGGTCAAAGAATATAAATTGCAATTGGTAATGCCTGACACAATGAGCATCGAACGCCGGATGCTGCTCAAAGGTTACGGCGCGGACTTGGTGCTGACTCCCGGTGCGGAAGGAATGCCCGGCGCAATTCGCAAAGCCGAAGAATTGCTGGCAAGCACTCCAAATGCCTGGATGCCTCAACAATTCAAAAACCCGGCCAATCCCGAAATCCATCGCAACACCACCGCCCTTGAAATTTGGGATGATACCGATGGTGAAGTAGATATGCTGGTCGGCGGAGTAGGTACGGGCGGCACAATCACGGGTGTAGCTCAGGTTATCAAGCCGGTGAAGCCCAGCTTTAAAGTAATTGCGGTTGAGCCAACTCATAGCCCGGTCTTGAGCGGTGGCAAGCCTTCACCCCACAAAATTCAGGGTATAGGGGCGGGCTTTGTGCCGGACGTGCTTCAGATGGGTTTGATAGACGAAATTGTCCAGGTAACTAACGACGAAGCAATGCAGATGGCCCGCGATATTATGCGGCTGGAAGGTTTGCTAGTCGGGATTAGTTGCGGTGCTGCTGCTGCTGCGGCGGTCAAGGTTGCCAAACGGCCTGAAAACGCCGGGAAAAATATTGTAGTGGTGTTGCCCGATACTGGCGAACGCTATCTTAGCACTGCTCTTTTTGCCGATGTACGCGAGGCATTACAAGTTTAGTGGATAGTTGGTAAGGCTGGTTGCCCCAAAAGCTTTGATAGCCAGCCTTACCTGCTGAGAGGAACTTATGAAGATTTCGAGCAAGGGTGAATATGGATTACGGGCCTTATTCGATTTAACCCAGAATTACGATACCCGTCCACGACGTAGCCGGGAAATTGCCGAAGCTCAAAGCGTCGCCGAGGACTATCTGAACCAGCTTTTAATAATTTTGCGTAAAGCCGGACTGATTAATAGTTTGCGCGGCCCGCAAGGTGGGCATATGCTGGCACGTTCTCCCCGCAGTATTACGGTTTATGATGCGGTGTTTGCTTTGGAAGGGCCACTTTCCCCGGTAGATTACGCCAACGAATTACGCGAGGAAAAAGCCGCGCCGGTAGATGAGGTTTTGCATCCTATTTGGAATGAAATAGAACAGGAAACCATTCGTATCCTTAAAAATACCACTCTTGAGGATTTATGCGAACGCTACAGTTCCGCCCATTCTTCGGCCATGTACCACATTTAATAATTGCTGCTAATTAAGTGCAGGTTCAAATAGAAAGCTTTTTTCAATTGCTTATAGATTTCAGTGGGTTTCACCGATAAGTGT
This sequence comes from Chloroflexia bacterium, assembly GCA_038323095.1. Classification (GTDB taxonomy): domain Bacteria; phylum Chloroflexota; class Chloroflexia; order Chloroheliales; family Chloroheliaceae; genus L227-5C. The sequence goes on from JBBQGP010000244.1 coordinate 6,503, forward strand.
TTACTGCTCACTGGCATCGGCGGCTTCACTTTGAATAACAGTCAGCTTATCCTGTTTTGGACGGCGGCGGGAGATAATCCAACGTTCCAGGTCAAGTAAAATCAGTACCAGTAATAGCAAAACGATTAGAATAAGTAACATGGTTCTGTCTCCTTGCCTTAAAAAATTCCCTCGGCTTACATTATAATAAACGATTTAAAATAATGCATTTGACTTTAGTATAGAAAACTCGTAGGCCGAAAGACCTAAATAGAGAAAACTTTCCCCATAGTTTATAACCAGCACAAGAGAGATTTGTTACAGCGATTAAAAATATTTAACCCTCTATTTTTATTATAGCTTGTTTTCAGGCTTTTAGGCCATCGCAAAGCATTAACATTTATATAACATTTCGATGACAGAGCCAACACAAATTTTACAAATTGTATGTAACTCGGTTTAAGTAATATCGTATTATTATTGTAACAAGCGATACGGTTTCGACGCGGCACGTTCTTTCACAAAATAGAATAAAGCGAACAACCTGATTGATTATAGATGGAGCAAGCCAATGAGTAACTACCCCGGCAACCCCTATCAGATTGATGAAACTTCTAACGAAACCTTTAGCGAAAATTCTAATAATGGAAGCTACCAGAACAACGGTAATTATCAGCAGCCCGGAAACGTGGGCGGGCCGACCAATGGCTATAATAATCCCTATTATTTTTACAAGGGCAATTCTTATTACGGCAATAACGGCCCTGATAATTCACATTACACTAACAACAATTATCCCGACTACTATACGCAGTACCCCGGTTATCCCACAGTTTATCCTATGCAACGTCCGCGCCACCGTTCAGGATTCAGGGTCTTTTTAGTATTATTTGCGATAGTAATGGGAGCGGCTTATTTTTCGGTTAATTTCGTTGAGGGGCGGCTCGGCGGTCAGCCGATTAGTCCTGGCCTGGGTAGCGGCTCGGACGCAACCGACCAGGGGAAAATGGGCTTTAGGGTATTGCCCAATGACCCGCTTATCAACCAGCAATACGCTTTGTCCAAAATCAATGTCAGCGATGCCTGGAAAATTACCCAGGGCAGTGCCGATATTGTGGTGGCAGTGATTGATACCGGGGTTGAC
>JBBQGP010000245.1:0-7607 GCA_038323095.1 Chloroflexia bacterium
CATCAAGCGGGCGGCATCCAGCGCGTCCATCCGAATATCGTTGCAAATGAGGTCAAATTTGCGGTTTTTCCAGGCGGCCTGTCTCAGAAAATCGGCGGCATAACCCCGCACCTGCTCCAGACTGGCGGTTTCATTCTTAAAGCCTTTGCCCCTGATTGAAGCAGTAGTAAAAGGTTCGAGCCGCGCATCCAAATCAGCCGGGTCAACTGCCGTTACTCTTAGGCCAGCTTCCAGCAAAATACGTGTCCAGCCGCCCGGTGCTGCCCCTAAATCAAGAGCCGTACCTTCGGGCGGCAGTTTCAAATTGAAAACTTCCAAAGCCTCTAGCAATTTGAATTCGGCTCGGCTGATTAGCTCCGGGCGTTTGGCATAATGCCGCATCCCGCCCGCCCAATCGCTCAAATTCTGCGATGGGGTAGAGATACCCAAATACGCTTTTTGCTGGCTGCAAACCACCGATACAATATATTCAGGAGCTTTAATGTTTTCTTTTAATTTGTATCTATTGGTCAAAGCTTTGACAATCGCTTCTTTAATCGCTAAAGAATTATAGGATAAGCTGGTATCTTCCAGAATCCGGGCCTGAACACTGAATGATTTCCCCGACGCTAAAGCCAGCTTTTTAACCTGAGCCTTTGCCGCATCGCTCATCTGCTCCAAATCCTGCGGAGTATTGGCAAGCTCAATTTCAGCCTGAACCGGGAAAATATGGCGCACATAAATCAAGTGGTTTTCGGCAACCGCCTGAGCAAAATCATTTTCATCAAGCGCAGAACCCACCAGAAACAGACCGGGCGCAAGAATTTCGCCTTCCTCAAACTCTGGCGCAATCCGCTTTAACTCGGCGCGGGCGTTTCGCTCGAACTCATCCGAGGTTGTAATCAAGAAGGTACTAGGCATGGGCGGCAGAAATTTTCACCACAGCGGACACAGAGGAACACAGAGGATTTTTTATAGATATTCCGCTCAAATTAAAAATCGTGGTACTATTTGCAAAAGTTTTTCTAGCGTAAAAAGATGCAAGTATATTAAAAACAGGTTTCATTCGGCTTATTCCTTATCCTCTGTGTCCTCTGTGGTGGAAGTTTTTAGATTTCAAAGTCCACAATTCGTCGGAAAATAGAATCCAGTTCTTCATTGGTGGAATATTGAATAACAATTTTGCCACCCTTTTTGCTGCGGCTGATTTCGACTTTGCTACCCAGAGCCTCACGCAAGCGGGATTCCAGTTCTTCGGTTTCGTAATCGGCGGCAGATTTTTTGGCGGTTTCTTCCACAAGCGGCGGCAAGCTTTGCAACTCGGCATCAATCACCGCAATATAATTCTGGCTTAAAATTCGGCGGGCCAATTCTTCGGCATCGCGCACGCTGATTTTTTTGTCAATAACTTCGCGCAAGAGCCGGAGTTGAGCTTGACCGCGTTTTTGTTCGGGCAAGCGTTCCAGCATCAGAATAGCGCGGGCGTGGCCTTCGGTAATTTCGCCCCGATTAATCGATTCGATTATTACTTTTGGCAGAGAAAGCAGACGCAAGGAATTAGTAACCGAGACGCGGCTTTTGCCGACCCGTTTAGCCACGTTTTCCTGGGTCAGGCCAAATTCATCTACAAGCTGGCGATAGGCGTAAGCTTCTTCGAGCGGATTGAGGTCGGCCCTTTGGATATTTTCGACCAGAGCCAGTTCCAGCATTTGCAAAGGGGTAGTTTCTTTGAGAACCACCGGGATAGAAGTTAGCCCGGCCAGTTTCGCGGCTTGCCAGCGACGTTCTCCAGCAATCAGCAAGTAGCGAGCTTTGCGTTCTTTCTTCGGCGCATCCTCGTCGCTTTCTTCCGGCTCAGAGTTAGCGGCAGCGTTTTCGTCAAAATTGGGGTTGTAGGATACCACCGGCGGCTGAATCAGGCCATGCTCAATAATAGAAGAAGCCAATTCTTGCAACACTTCCGGGTCGATATGTTTACGGGGCTGATAAGGGTTGGGCGCAATCGAACTGATTGGCACATGGGTCAGGCCAATTTTGCGGTTTTGTCCCTCACGATTAGTTTCGCGGGCCGCCGGAGCGGGAGCAGTTGCAGCCGAAGCACCGTTACCGTTGCCGTTCGTCTCTGGATTTACCGGGACACTTTCCGGCACATCTTCTTCGATTTGAATTTGGTTAGGTTCGGCGGGTCGCACCCCCGTGCTAAGGCCCAGCGCACCCAGGCCGCGCCCAATTCCGCCTTTTGGTCTGCTCATGTCAATCCTTCACTTCCTGCCGGTCTGCTTTAGCGGCGCGTGCCTCAACTTCCTTAGCCAGAGCCTTGTAAGCCAGCGCACCCCGCGAGGAAGCATCATACTCGAGAATAGATTGGCCGTAGCTGGGTGCTTCGCTCAAACGCACACTACGCGGCACAACCGTATTGAAAATTTGGTCAGGGAAATAACGTTTAACTTCTTCCACCACCTGCAAGGCCAAATTAGTTCGACCATCGTACATGGTCATCACAATCCCGAAAATCACCAAATTTGGATTAAGCGGGCTGCTAACTACCAAATCAATTGTATCTTTAAGTTGGGTCAAACCTTCCAGCGCAAGGTATTCACACTGAATCGGTATCAGCACCCCATCGGCAGCGCACAAAGCGTTCAGGGTAATCTGACCGAGCGAGGGGGGGCAATCTATCAGGATAAAGTCGTAATTCTTGCGAATAGGGCCAAGCTCAGTACGTAGCCGGAAAGTCCGCTTATCATCGTCTACCGCCGAAAGCTCGACTTCTGCTCCGGCCAATTCCACCGAGGCCGGCAGTAAATCCAGCCGTTCGCGTCCCGACCCGATGATTACTTCGTTAATCGGGCGAGCTTCGATTAGTACATCGTAGAGCGAAGCATTTAGTTCACGCTTGTTCACGCCCAAACTACCCGTAGCGTTGCCTTGCGGGTCGGAATCCACCAGCAGCACGCGAAAACCGTCAGCCGCCAGCCCGGTAGCCAGACTAACCGCCGTTGTAGTTTTGCCTACTCCGCCCTTTTGGTTGGCAATCGCAATTATCAGGGTTTTCAAAGCTCTGTTCTGGTTCTTTCTCGTTTACCTAAATTATGTCATTTAATATAGCCTTATTTTACCAGCTTTGAAACCGCCCTGCAATCTGGATAAATAATGTGGACAACGGTGCATATTCTGTGGATAACATGTGGGGAAATGTGGAAAACAGGGGGAAAGTAACAAGTATCAAGTAGCAACGGTCAATTCAGGTCTTCTCCACGCCTTAAAAGGCTGGGCTAATAACACGAAAACTGGGCTGAAGCCACTAGGTTCAGGCTAAATTGAGCAAAACCTCGCACCGCCCTTTAGGGCCGTTTTCATATTATTAGCCCGGACATTCCATGTCCGGGAGATGACCGCAATCTACAAATTTAACAGGCCCTGCACTAACAACCCTTCGTCTAACTAAGAACTTTGTTCCCCCCGACAACTGACAACTGACAACCGACAACCAAAAAGGTAGAGCCTCACCCTTGAAACACTACCTTCGTGTTTCTTGTTTCTTGTTACTTACTTAGGTGCCATGCGGATTGCGCCATCCAGACGGATAGTTTCGCCGTTGAGCATTTCGTTCTCGATAATATGACAGGCGAGGGCGGCGTATTCGTCAGGTTGGCCCAGACGCGGCGGGAAAGGTACTTGCTGACCGAGCGATTGACGGGCGGCTTCGGGTAGTCCAGCCAAAAGTGGCGTATCGAACAAACCGGGTGCAATCGTCATGACTCGAACGCCGGTGCGGGACAAATCGCGGGCAATCGGCAAGGTCATACCGACTACTCCGCCTTTGGAAGCCGAGTAAGCGGCCTGTCCAATTTGCCCATCGAAAGCGGCTACTGAAGCGGTATTGATAATCACTCCGCGCTCTCCGGCGGCGTTCGGCTCGTTTTCGTTCATGGCAAAGGCGGCAATCCGAATAACATTAAATGTACCGATTAAATTAACCTGGATTACCCGAGTAAAGGCTTCAAGGCTGGCCGGGCCGCTTTTGCCGATAACCCGCTCCGCCGAGCCAATTCCGGCACAGTTAATTGCTACGTTCAACCCGCCAAAGCTATCTACCGCCATTTTGACGGCGGCACTTACTTCATCCGGGTTGGCAACGTTAGCTTTGGCGAAACGGGCCGCTTCGCCCAGTTCTTTCGCCAGACTTTCGCCCAATTCAACATTCAAATCTATAATTACCGCTTTGCCCCCTGCCACGATTATACGGCGTACACAGGCCGCACCCAGGCCCGACGCGCCACCCGTCACAACTGCTTTTACCTCACTTAATTGCACAGTCAAATTCCTTTCTTCTTTGAAATTCTTTGAAATTCTTCGTTAAGGCTGTTTCATCACCGAAAAAATGGTCAATTGCCGAAGTATTATCGCGCAACTGACCACCTTTGACAAGCTAAAAGGCTTAACGAGAAAGGATTTTTAATCCTGAGCCTGTGGTTTGGGATTAAGCTGTGGTTTGGGGCTAACCCGCTTCAGGCCAGTTCGGGCGACAAAGTAAGCCAGAGCCAGCAAAGGCAGCACCCACCAGCCATATACCGCCAGCGTAATCAGGACAGTAGCCAAACCTTGCAAACCTTTTAGCGACCCCTGCCAGGCATCGTCCAGAACGCGGCCAACTTCCCAACTGGAAGTCACCGATTTGGTAGCTTCAACGCCACGCGGGGAAACCGAAAGGCTGATGGTCGAAGTATCGCTTTTCTTTTGCAAAAAGTTCAGGCGACCCTGACGGCGTTCGATTTCGCCGCGCACGTTGGTTAATTCGCGCTGGACGGTCAAAGTGTCGTTGACGTTCTTGGCTTGTTTCAAAAGTTCCAGGTAAGAAGCTTCGGTAGCTTTCAGGTTGCGGATTTGCGCGTCAACGTCCACAAATTCTTCGGTCACATCCTGGCTGGTGCTATTCTCGTTTTCGACCTTAAAAGCAAGCTGGCGTAAACGCGAAATGGTCACATCGAAAGCGGCGGACGGCACTTGCAGCACGATATTAGCGTAGGTTTTGTTATCACGGAAAGAAGTGTTGGTCTGCATAACTGTCCCGTTTTGCTCGGCAGCCAGAGCGCGGGCATTGCCCAAAAACTTCTCCACATCGTCGGCTTGCACCGCGAGACTGGCATTGCGGATAATCATTCGGTCAGCCGGGAGATTATTTTGAATAGCCCTATCCGACAAATTAAAATCTGCCGCGCCGTTTTTAGGAGCGGCGGCTCCACCCGCCGCCACTGCTGCCGGAGCCGCCGCCGATGCCGCCGTTGTTGCTGCCGCCGACATACCAGACGACGAATTCTTGGAATAATTGTCACTCGCACCGGGATAGCCTATTACCTCTGAGCGGGAAGAATTACCACCAAGATTGCTCATAATACCAAGCAACATCGCACCAATCACAATCAGGCCAATAATTCCAGAAACAATTTTTACCCGGCGCGAAAAGCGAGGCATATTGGTAGTGTTTGAACGATTTAGCATAAGAGCCACTCCTTTTTCAGCTTTTGGTTATCCTGTTACTTATTAACGTCATCTGCTAATAAGAACGCGGCCAGAATTGAAAAAATTACTGGATTTTTGAGCAGTTTTCGGGAAAACAAAAAACCCGATTTGTTTTTATTTCAAACCGGGTTTCTTAAAATACTTTCGCTAGAGCTAAATAACCGTCGGGACTAAAATCGCGTCGCCGGGTTTAACATCGCCTGGGCCGGATAAACCGTTCAGTTTTACAATGTCGTCTACCGTTGTCTTGAATTTAGCGGCAATGCTATCCAGCGTATCATTTGGGCCAAGTACCGCCCCGCTACCCCGGAAATCAGGACGCTGCACCGGGATAATCAAAAAGGTGTTAGCGGTAATTCTGTCACCGAAAACCGGGTTATAGTAGCGATTGGCGGCTCGAATTGCGTCCGCCGAAGTGCCGTATAGCGCGGTAATTCGGATCAGGTTATCCCCCACAAGCACTCGGTAAAGGGCAGGTTTTGGCGCATTTGGGGTAGCTTGAGCTGGAGGCACAGCCGCACCAGCAGCAGCAGTAGTAGCCGGAGGTGCAGTCGCACCAATAGCAGTAGTTTGAGCCGGAGGTGCAGTCGCACCAGTAGCAGTAGTTTGAGCCGGAGGTGCACTCGTTACTTGGGGGGGAGTAGCTACGGTTGTAGCGTTAGCTGCTGCGCTCGTCGTAGCTGCATTTACAGGCGGAGTAGTCGCCGCACCACCGGGATTAGCGTTAGCCGTCGCCGTATCTGCCGGATTAGTAGTCGCCACTCCACCGGGATTAGGGTTGGTGGCGGCAGTATTGTTTACGCCAGTCCCTGAACCTGTAACAGTAGTCACCGCCGCACCGCCGGGATTAGTTGCACCGGTGGCGGTAGTTGGCGCACCAGAAGTAGCGACCCCACTTGCGGTTGTAGCCGTTCCGCCAGTAACTACCGGGCCAATATTCGCGCCAGAGGCGGTATTTGCCGGGCCAATGTTCGCGTTACCTACGCCCGCCGTTGCGGTAGCGGCAGCATTGGGGTCAAGAGCTACTTTAGTGGAATTGTCGTTATTACCAAATAAGACGAACCCGGCCAGAATTGCCAAAACCAGTAGCATAAAGAGCAAAATAAGGGTCAGGCCACCACGAGTGCGCTGACGCTGCTTGCGCCCGTTCGGGTCAAGGTCGGTAGCTCCCTCTGCCCCAAAAGTCGCTGCGCCAACCCCCGCCGCTACTTTATCCCGGTCATTATCGTCTTTTTGCCTTTCATTGTTACGCCCGCGCAGACGTTCAGCGGTGGTCGCCTGTGCGCTTTCGGCGGGCGAGGGCGGGGGCGGGACAACGGGCGGCACGGTATAATTGTAATTGCTCTGTTCGTAGTTACCCTGATTATTACCTGGGGATTGATAATAATTGGGACTTTCAGCATTTGGGGTATAGCCGGGCGCAGGGGTATTGCTATACTGGTCAAAAGCCGGGTAATTTTCGCCAGGGGCGGGGGTTGGGGTAGGGCGGGCCACTTCCGGCGTAGTATAATCGTTTGAGCCGGGATAGCCGGAAAACGAAGCAGGCCGAACCACTTCTTCGGAAACTGGCGAATAAGACGAAGAAGGGTAAGACGAAGGAGTCGGGTTGATAGGGGGAGTTGGAGCGGGATAACCGCCTGTAACTGGCTCAGTGCCGACGCTTTCGTTGGTTTCGTCGGAATCTTCCTGCTGCTGTTCCCGAATCCGTTCCAAACCGCGCTGGGCTTTGGTATTATTGGGGTTAATGCTCAACACCTTTTGCAAGCAAACGTAAGCTTCGGAGCGGCTATCCGTAGTCGCCGCCCGGTAAAGCCAGCCATATTCATTTTCGGGGTCACGCGCGACTACATCCCGGAATAGCTGGTAAGCTTCTTCGCGGTGGCCCTCTTTGGCCGCCCGGAAGCCTTGCAGGAGCAGATTTTTTACTTCATCATTCGGGCCGTCGGCATTATTGCCCATATTTTCCATAAAAATTTCCCTTTGATTTTTCCCTGCAACTTAACATATCATGAGTTTTAAATTATTATAGCATATTATGTCCAGTAGCGGAATCCATATAAAGCTGACTACCGCTTCAGTTTATCAAGATAGGCCCAACTCAGGGA